>CALLKG010000127.1:0-15678 GCA_938008395.1 Corynebacterium tuberculostearicum | reverse complement strand
GTCGTGCTGTCGAAGTACCAGAATATGCTCTCGATCGATACCGCTCCGTGGTTCTGCGATGCCAATGGTGACTGCCCCGTCATCATCGGCAATACGATGGTCTACCGCGACATGCACCACATCACCAATGCTTTTGCGGAATCGGCAATGCCAATGATCCGCGAGGCCCTAAAGCCCTTCCTCAACGGGGAAAAAGTCCAGCAGGAAGCCCCTGATATTCCACCGGAGCAGGCTGCAGGAGCCGTGGAGCAAGCGCCCGCAGCACCTACCGACGCCGGAAAGCAACATGCCAACCCAGTCCCTTACCCCAACGCCGCACGAGACGATGCGGTCTAGGCCATAGCTCGGTCGCGCACAAGCCCCGAGAGCGAAGGCGCCTCATGCGAAGGCGCGCTGGGGCTTAGGGCGGCGTCGGCAAGCCGCACAAAAAGGAGGCTCCCGCAGCAACGCGGAAGCCTCCTTCTTTATGCTTTAAGGCTGGGAAAACTACTTTTTGCCCTTGTCAAAGTCCAGGTTGTCGAGGTCGATATTTTCCATTCCCTTCGGCATCTTTGGCATGCCGGGCATACCTGGCATGCCACCGCCGCCGCCCATTTGCTGCTGGAGCTTTTGCAGCTCCTCCATGGACGGCATGCCGCCGCCACCGGGCATTCCTGGCATTCCGCCCATGCCCGGCATACCGCCCGGCATCTTCGGGCCACGGTTGCCACCGCCGCCTTTGCCCTTCTTTCGCTTGCCATTCTTGCCCTTGCGACCCTTGGGCTTCTTCTTGGTAGCGGAGCGACCACCCATGCCGCCCATGCCGAATTGGCCGGCCATCTTGGACATCATCTTCTTAGCCTGGTTGAAGCGCTCAATGAGCTGGTTGACCTCGGAAACGCTCACACCAGAACCATTAGCAATGCGCTTGCGGCGCGAAGCATTGAGAATCTTCGGATCCTCGCGCTCCTGCGGCGTCATACCGCGAATGATCGCCTGGATGCGGTCTAGCTGCTTTTCATCCACCATGGCGGCCATTTCATTCATCTGCTTGCCGCCAGGCATCATCTTCAGCAGGTTGCCAATGGGGCCCATCTTGCGGATCATCAGCATCTGCTCAAGGAAGTCATTGAGCGTCAGCTCGCCAGAGCCCAGCTTAGAGGCTGCCTCCTCGGCTTTCTGGTGGTCCAGGGTTGCTTCAGCCTGCTCGATAAGGGAGAGCAAATCACCCATGCCCAGAATGCGGCTGGACATGCGCTCCGGGTGGAAGACATCGAAATCATCGAGCTTCTCACCGGTAGAGGCGTACATGATGGGCTTGCCGGTGACCTCACGGATGGACAGGGCCGCACCACCGCGGGCGTCACCGTCCAGCTTGGTGAGAACAACGCCGGTAAAGTCCACGCCATCGCGGAAGGCCTCGGCCGTCTGCACGGCATCCTGGCCGATCATGGAGTCGATGACAAAGAGGACTTCGTCCGGGTTGACGGCATCGCGGATATTGCGCGCCTGCGTCATCAGAGTCTCATCGATGCCCAAGCGGCCAGCGGTATCGATGATGACCACATCGTGCTGCTTCTGCTTAGCCTCAGCAATGCCCTGCTTGGCGACGTCCACCGGGTCACCGTGCGAGGTACCCATTTCATGCTCATTGGAGTCCAGGGAGGTTCCCGGATCCGGTGCGAAGGTCGGCACCTCAGCGCGCTCGCCGACGATTTGTAGCTGCTGCACCGCGCCTGGGCGCTGCAAGTCACAGGCCACCAGCATCGGGGTATGGCCCTGCTTAGCCAGGTGCTTGGCCAACTTACCGGCCAGGGTGGTTTTACCAGCACCCTGCAGGCCGGCAAGCATGATCACCGTCGGCGGGTTCTTAGCCAGGTTCAGGCGGCGAGTTTCGCCACCCAGGATCTCAATGAGCTCCTCATTGACGATCTTGACTACCTGCTGCGCCGGGTTGAGCGCCTCAGAGACTTCCGCGCCACGGGCGCGTTCCTTGATGCGCTTGATAAAGCCACGGACGACGGTCAAAGACACGTCGGCTTCCAGCAGCGCGAGGCGGATCTCGCGGGCGGTGGCATTGATATCAGCCTCGGTTAGTTTGCCCTTACCGCGCAGGCCCGCCAGGGCTGACTGTAGGCGGTCTGATAGTGAGTCAAACACTACGGATGCGCTCCCTTAATTTAGATCGATCTAAAGTTCAACTATTCAATCTTAGTCCCTAGCCAGGGCCCTGGTCACATTCCCCACCACGGTAGCGCGAGAAACCTGCCCGGCAAGGTACACATTGACGATCATCGTCGCGCCCATAATCTCATGGCGCAGCCATACAAAGTCCGGCAATGCCTCTACCAAGTGCCCTAAAGCGCCGATGCGCTCAACCGTCCGGATGACCAAAATGCCGCCCACATCGAATGCCGCAGTGGTCACCTCTCCCGCAATGGCCGGCAGCTCCGTATAAGTTCGTGAGTTATAGGACTGGATAAACCTTATCTCCTGCGCTGCCTCCTTTAGGGTCTGTTGCACCGTGCGGATGAAAAACTCCGCCTTATAGGCACCGTCCTCCTCGCGAACGATGTTCGCCCGCACGATGGTCCACCCCAGCGCCGATAACAAGGCGAAGATGCGCTTTAGCTCCCCTTGAGAGGTACCGCACCACGACACGCTGACTTCTTGGTCTTCCCAATCCACTTTGAGCGCAACGCCTTCGCTAGATAGCGGTACATGCATAGCAGGGCGGCTGAGAACACGTGGTTTGAGCGCCTCTAGTGCCCGCGCGACGATCAGCTTCTGTGCTTGCTTCACTCGCGGTGTCCACACGCCAGGCCCGGTCGATTGGGCATCAGCCTCAGCCAACACCGCTAACAGGGATATAGTCAGCTGGTCATAATGTGCGGCAGCCAAGAGGGCGTCGCGAGCGTCATCGGAAGCCGGGTCCATCGTCGCCGCTAACCGCGCCAAGGTGGTATGTTCTGCCACCAGGGTTTGGGCGCGCGACCTATCGGCGACGCTCAACCGCATGCGGGCTGCCTGGCGGGTAATCATCTCCGCACCTACTTGCGCATGAGGGCGCCCGTAGCCCTTGCCTATGTCATGGTAAAGCGCCGCCAAAAGCAATAAGTCCGGTCGAGCCACCGAGGTACGCATTTCCGCACAGCGGGTAACCGTAGCGATGAGATGATGGTCCACTGCATGGACGTGGCTGCGCTCGCGCGGCAATAAGCCGCGCACATGCCCCCATTCCGGGACTAAGCGTTCCCATAGGCCATAGTGGTCCAAGTCCTGTATGACGCGCGGCGTGCATCGCGGGGAGGACAAAATAGCGAAGAAATCATCCACCGCTGCCCGCGGCCAGCGTGGCGGCAGCTCGGGCAGGTCTTGGAGCTGGTGCCACGTGGACTCGGCGATGATATATCCCGTGCGCGCCGCGGCAGCCGCCGCCCGGGTGAGCAGCCACGGGTCCTCGACATTAGGATTGCGCGAAAGGTAAATGTTGCCACCCTCGGACACCACGTCCACATCGAGCGGGCGTCGCCGGCCCCGGCCGGACACTGAAGCATTACGACCTAGTACCCCACGGGCGGTGGCAAGACCGCGCTCCACCGCCTTATTGACCGTGGCCGCAGCGCTGACCAAAGCTGCTGTCAAGGCATAACGGCTTTCAAACCCCAGGTCCGCAGCGACATCCGCGGCAAACTCGGGATCCAAGATGTCCCGGTGGCGCCGGGCTGTGACGTGCAGGAGCGTGCGGGCGTCGAGAAGCAGCCGCTGCTCACCGTCCAGATCTGGAAAGTCGCACAGGTTTCCCAAGGCCATCGCGCGCAAGAGCTGAATATCGCGCAGTCCCCCGCGCCCATTCTTCAGGTCCGGGTTCGTCATCGCTGCCACCGCGCCCGAACGCTTCCACCGAGTAATCGCGGTATCCAAGAAGTCATCAAAGCCGCGCTGCAGCTGACGCCGCCACGCCGCAAGCAATTGCGCCCGCGCCTCATCCACCAGGACCTTGCGCCCTGCTACAAAGGCCAAATCCAACTGGGCAAAGCCGGCAGAGGCATCCTCGGCGGCAATCGCCCCGCACTCTTGTGGGGTGCGCAGGGCATAATCCAGGCGGTACTTGGCATCCCACACGGGATACCACAGCTGCTCCACCAGAGCCGGATCTGGCTCGTGGCCTTCCGGATAGATGAGGATGACATCAATATCCGAGTACGGAGTCATCTCATTGCGCGCAAAGGATCCGGTGGCAGCGAGCGCGGTTCCTGGAGGAAGCTCGAGACTGCGCAATACACGAAGCGCCGAGGCATGGGCCTCGGCGCGAATCTGTGCGGCGGTATGCATGCGGGTTTAAAGTGCCGCCTCGCCGCGCTCGCCGGTGCGCACACGAATGGCATCTTCAACTGGGGTTATCCACAGCTTGCCGTCGCCGATCTTGCCAGTGTAGGCAGCATCCACGATGGCGTTAATGATGTCTTCGACGTGATCATCGGCCACAACAACCTCCAGCTTAACCTTGGGCACAAAGTCAGTGGCGTATTCTGCTCCGCGGTATACCTCGCTGTGTCCACGCTGCTGCCCAAAGCCCTGGCTTTCAGTAACAGTGAGGCCGCGTACTTCCTGCTGCTCCAGAGCCTGACGGATTTCCGGCAGGGTGAAGGGCTTAACGATGGCCGTGATGAGTTTCATTGTTACTCCTTGCTAACTCTTCGGGGCGGGTCTAGAGGCACCGAATAACGTGCATCCATTCTAGCCCGAGCACAGCAATTGCTGTGCAACTTTTCCACATTGTGAATCCAGGGCGCTGGTGGGCTCAGAAGACCCCACTGTGCAACCAGAAAAGCGGCGAGCTGTTCTGTTCTCCCCGCAGCTACGCACAGGAGCAGAAAAGGCTCGCCGCCAGAAGGAGCTGAAGAAGACTAGATATCGTCTTCCTCTGCTTGCACGGTCTGAACTTCCTTATTGGTGTGCTTGGCGTGCTTGACGTCGGTGACGGTTACGCCATAGATGGAGCGGCCCAGATAAAAGGAACCTACCGAGCCGATGATCCATACACCGAAGCAGGCGATCAGTGCCTGGATGAGCAGCCACAGCGAAAAGCCATCGCGGCCAAAATCTACGACCAACTTGGCCACGATAATCAGCGGTACCGCAAGTCCCACAGTGGGGCCCAACAGGTTGGCCCGGGTCAAGGCATCGGGCGCTCGCCACAGAGACACCACCGTAGCGACCACCAAGAGCGTAGCGATGATAAGCAGGACCGAGGCGATAATTTCAGAAATGGCCATGGTTTATCGCCTACCCTTCGAAATGATGCGGGCCATCGATAGCGTCGGTAGCACACCGGCGGCAATGGCTCCAAGGAGTGCAATGTAATACGCCATCGGGGCGTTATTGGTCATCGACCACGCCAAATACATGCAGATCATGCCGTAGAAAACGATATCCGAGGTAATGGCGCGGGTGAGCTCATCGCGCGTGCGAAGCGCCAGCAGCACGCCGCACCACGTGGCGACGCCCATGATGAATACGCATACAAATACGACCCAGCCGAACGGGGACAATGTGGCAAAGTCAATCATCGCTCGGTCTCCTTTCTGCGTTGTACGTTGCGGGCGCGGCGCTTTGGCTTTTCGACGTCCGCTTCGCTTTCTGAAAGCGGAGTGTCCTCCGCCCGTGCCAAGTCAGGCGAGCGCATATAACGACCGACGGACTCGAGCGGATACTCGTAGAAAGCCTCATCCAATTCTGTAGTCTCCCCTTGACCCGGGACGCCGTAATCGATGTCCTTAACCCGCGGGGCGAGGCGCTGTTCCATATCAGCAAGATCAGCGACGATTCCCGCCGGGTCAGATCCTTGGACTGCCTGTACTAGCACAATGCGGGGCAGCCCCTTGCGGGGCGGTTCGCGCAAACCGAGCGAGAGCGTGCCCGGGGTTGCGGTAATGGAAGACGTAAACCAGAAGATCTCCCAGGCGCTAGTCACGCGCAGTGGGTAGCGAATGATCACTGGGTTATATTCGTTATCCGGTTTGAAGGCCGCCAGTGCCAAGCTAATGCCGGCGACGAAAATCTCCTTGATGAGCCACAATGCATACACAATTGCGTTCATTTAACGGCCCTCCTGGATTTCATCGATAGTGGGAACGGCAATCGGCTCGTCGCCCAAGACGGTTTCAGTATATGCGTTAGTGTCCAAAAGCTGCTCCGCTGCAGCATCCACGACATCGAGGACGATGCCGGAGAAGATGAACATGCACAGCGAACCAAGGATGAGAGCGGCGGATGGGGCCATGAGCTTTTTGCGGATGACCAGTTCATCCGGAACCTTGTCCTCCGGCAGGCCCTTGCCCCAGAAGACCTTGCGCCACACGCGCAGCATGGCCAAGAAGGCAGCGAAGGAAGCGATGATGATGGCCGCGATAGCAATCCAGGCCCAAGCACCGCCCACGCGGGCAATCTCGAAAACAATCATCAGTTTGCCCCACATTCCCGAGAACGGTGGGAAGCCCACGACGGAGAATGCACCGGCAGCGAAAATCCACGCGATAATGGGGTCGCGGCGAGCAAGGCCGGAAAGCTTGCTGAGCAAGCCTGTGCCGTAGGTTTCCTCAATGGCACCAGAGGCCAAAATCAGCGAACCAACGGTCAGCATGTGGTGAATCGTGTACATGATGCCAGCTGCCAGTGCGCGACGTGGGTCATCAGAGGCAAACGCAAGCATGACCAAAATGAATGGCATGCCGTTGAGCATCTGGTAGCCGAGGACGCGGCGGATGGAATTTTCCGCTAGTCCGCCGAAGGCACCGATCATCATGGAGATAATCATGATGACGATGATCAACACATTCCAGCGCTGTTCCAGATCGAATAGTTGCACGTAGAGCCGGTAGAGCATGTAGACGGCTACTTTGGTGTGCAGGCCGGAAAACAGGCCCATCACCGCGGCGGAGGTCCCTGGGTAGGTGCGTGGCAGCCACGACTGCACGGGGAACACGCCGGCCTTGGCGGTAATCGCAATGAGGATCAAGCCTGCCGCCACGGTCACCGGCCCGTTGCCTGCCGCTGCGCCCTTCAGCGCGCCTAGGTTGACCGCACCGGTAACCGAATACATATAACCCACGCCAACAACCAACAAGGTGGAGGCGAAAAGGTTAACCAAGACAAAGGCACGGCCGGCTGCCAAGCGCGACCACGTACCAGACATGGTGATAAGGCCGTAGGACGGCAGAAGCATGACCTCAATGAAGACGAAGAAGTTAAAGAGGTCGGCGGTCAGCAATGCACCGCACACACCGGTGATCAAAATCAAGGTGAGCGATGGATAGTAGCGAGACTTAGTCTCCCCACCCACAATGGCAAACCAGTTGGCACCAAACGCGACGATCATCGTAGTAATGATCATCAACGCGGAGAAGGCATCCGCCGCAAACGGGATACCCACATTGCCTTGGTAGAGACCAACAGTATGGGCTACTACCCCATTGTTCATGGTGTAGATGAGCAGGCCCAGGCCGGCGAAAATTCCAACACCCGGGATGATAAGCATGATGGAATCGCGTACCGCACGCCACGGTGCCAGCAGTGCGAAGGCCGCTGCAATCAGCGGGACCGCTGGAAATAGCGGAAGGAGTTGAGCTACAGCATCAGCCATTATTTGTCATCCTCCTTCTGTTCAGTTACCCCGCGTTCTGCAACGGGAGTGTTGTGGTCCACCTGACCGATTCGGTCCAGCTGATTGGTGGATTCCTCCAAAATTTGGCGATTTTGGGCGTCGCGTCCCAAGGTCGAAAAGGCATGGTCGATGGTGTTGTCATCAACTGGTTCCACCACATCGGTGTCGTCGTTCTTGCCCATGGCCGCCATCGTCAACAAGATGGTCGAGGTTGCCATGGAAATAACAACGGCGGTCAGCACGAAGGCCTGCGGCAGCGGGTCGGCCATCTGATCGTGCGGAACCTGGGATGGGAAGGACTCTCCGCGGTAGGAATACACGCCCGTAGCCAGCAGCATCAGGTTGGCACCGTGGCCAAAGGCCATCATGCCCAGCACGATGCGTACCAAGCCGCGCTGCTGAATGAGATAGACAGCACTGCCGATGAGCAAAGCAATAGTCAATGCAAGGATCATTACTTCTCCCCTCCCCGGATAGCCGCGGAGCGCTTACTCTTCCTCTTCGTCTTTGCTTCCGAAGGCGTCAGCAAGGCCAACGGATCGGTCGAAGGGTTGATCGGGTCTGGGTACGGATCGTCGACGTCTTCAAGCGAAATGCGTGGAGTCGTCGGCAGCGCGGAACCATCATCATGAACCCATGGCAAGAAGTCACGCTCCGTGCCTGGGCGCAGGTAGCCACCCAACGCGTTAATCGCCATGGTCAACATACCTAGCACCGCTAGGTAGATGCCCAAGTCGAAGATGAGCGAGGTGGTCCAGTGTTGGCCAAAGGCTTCGGCATGGATTGCAGCCAAGAAGCCACCATTGCCAATGCCGTGTTGCAAGTAACCTACAAAGCCGGCGATCAAGGCGGTGATGATGCCGATACCGGTCAGGTGAATCGGAGTCATGCGGCCGAAAACAATTTCATCGGAGCCACGGGACAGATAGATAAGCCCGATTGCCGCGCCCATGATCAGCGCTGCGGGGAAGCCGCCGCCGGAGGCATTGTGCCCGCGGAAGAAAACGATGACGGACATAATGACCAACAGCGGGATAACCACGTGCACGCCCTTGCGCAATGGCACGGAGTTCAGCTGGGACTGGCCAAACGGCGCTGGGCGTGTACCCGACTTGAACGGGAATCGCGGCAACGTCGTGGTGATGGCTGCAATAACCACCGCAGCCATGCCCAGTACGGAAAGCTCGCCCAAGGTATCGAGTGCACGGAACTCCACGATGATAGTAGCGACAACGTTGTCGCCGCCGGTGATGTCCGGAGCATTGTCCAGGTACCACATGGCCAAATCGGAGCGCTCGTGTCGACCCATGAGTCCCCACACACCTAGGAACGCAGCCACGCCGGCCAAGACCGCAATGACGATGGAGCCGGTCTTGCGGGATTTGTTCTTCACCGGATGGAAGGTTTCTGGCAGGTAGCGCAGCACCATCATCATGACGATGACGGACAGGGCCTCCACCATAAACTGGGTCAGCGCCACGTCAGGTGCGCCCAGCAGGAACATCTGCAGGGTCACGCCCGAGCCGGCAATGCCAATCATGATGGCACCGGTCAAACGATTCTGGGTGCGAACCAGTCCAAACATCGCCAGGGCGATGATGCCCAGTGGCAGCAGGTCCCATGGGTTATCCAGACCATCCACCCGTGGTTGCAGCGCTACCCCGTCGACGCCATCGCGGATGAGGGTGGTGGCAGCCAGCACGATGATCAAAATGACAATCGGCAGCATGTGGCGGGATGGATTATGCGAGTCGGACATCTTGCCTAGGACGCGCCCCAACTGGGAGCAGCCCTTCATCAAGGAGTACAGCAAATCATTGCCGCTGCGCGGCATGAACTCGTGGGCTTCAAAGCTTGCCCACATCTTCTTGCGGGCAAAGATACCGGCAATACCGAGGATGAGGACCACTAGCGAGATAAGGAAAGGAACGTTGAGCCCGTGCCAGAGGGCAAGGTGCGAATGATGCTCCAATCCCACGGCAGCCACTGCATCATCGATCGGGGCATCAAAGAGCCCGAGCACAAATACCAGCGGCAGAGACATAAAGCCCGGCAAAGCTGCAGGTAGCCACAGCGACACTGGTGCTTCATGGACATCTCCCATGTCGCGAGGTCCGTCAAAGAAGGCGCCGAAGACAATCTTTGCGGAGTAAGTAAAGGTGAAGAACGCACCGATACCGGCAACGATCAGAAGGATTACCTGGCCCGCGCCGCCAATCGGGGCGTCTTCAAACGCGGTAAGCATTCCTTCCTTGGACACAAAGCCCAAAAGCGGTGGCACCGCAGCCATCGAGGCTGCACCGATTACTACGGAACCGAAGGTCCACGGCATCTTATTCCACAGCGGTCCAAGGCGGCGAATATCGCGCGACCCGGCCTCGTGGTCGATGACGCCAATGAGCATAAACAGCGAGGACTTAAACAGCGCGTGCGCCAGAGTATGGACCAGCGCTGCGGCGATAGCGAACGGGGTGCCCACACCGATGGTGGCAACAATCCAGCCCAGATGGGAGACGGTGGAATAGGCCGTAAGCTTCTTCAGATCCGTCTTCTGCACTGCAAATACCGCGGACATCACCGCGGTGCCCATGCCTACGACGATGAGCAACCAATTCCACACCGCCACATCGTGGAAGATGGTGGAAAAGCGAATAAGCAGGTACACACCGGCCTTGACCACCGCTGCTGCGTGAAGGAAGGCCGATACCGGGGTCGCGGCGGCCATAGCCTCTGGCAACCAGAAATGGAATGGGAACTGTGCCGCCTTAGTAAAGGCAGACGCCGCAATCAACACGGCTACGGCTGCCGTTACCCCTGGGCGTTCCGTCCATACAGGGGACGCCAAGATGGCAGATACGGTAGTCGATCCGGTCACCGTCGCGGCAATACCTAAGCCGGTCAGCAGGGTCAATCCGCCAATGAAGGTCAGGATCAGTGTCCGCTGCGAACCAGCCTCGCCGCCGGAACCGGAGCGAGCGATCAACATAAACGAAGCCAAGGAGACTAGCTCCCAAGCAAGGAACAAAACCACCACATCGTTGGCCAGAACCAGCAACAAGATGGACAGCGTGAACGCTGTCATCAAAGTATAAAAGCTGGTGTTGCCCACATTCTTGGGCAGATAGGCCGCCGAATACGTGAAAACGACGGCGCCAATGACCAGCGCCAACATAGCGAAGAAGATGCTCAACGCGTCCCCGCGGAGAGCAAAACTTACGTCGACGCCCGGTGCGATGAAATCACGCACCCAAGTGGCGTGGAAACTTAATTCCTCCCCGGCTGCAATGGCAGGAAACTCCTTGGCGATGAGGACCGCTGCAATAAGAAAAAGGCCAGCTAGTGGATAGCCTGCCTTTCGGTCAATAACCTTTACGGTTACCGGTGCCAAGATCACTGCCAGCGCCGCGAGGAGGACTGCATAAAGTAGCGTCACGAAATACTTGCCTCACGAACCTTGGTCTAGGTTTAATGCGAATTTCGCATTAAATACAGCCCTTTCAGGCTACCATTCCCGCCAAGGTCAAACCACATTGCAGCATTCCCCTACGCTTCATAAAAGACAAGCACAACCGCCACAATTACGCTCGCAGGCAGAGAATTCACAGGCGCTCAGCAGGACTTATTCCCGCGCCAATTGCATAGGCCTTTTTGCATAGTCTGCGAACCGACAGCGAGATGAGAGCGAAAAGAATTCGCAAGATTGCTGCACGCTATAACTCGCCCATGAAAACGAAGGACTCCCCCAGCACACCGTGGCGCACGTACGTGGCACCCGATATGCAGGGGGAGCTACAAGCTTAGCTACTACTTCTCACCCAACAGGGCGTCGACGAAGCCTTCAACCTCGAATGGCGCGAGATCATCGGCGCCTTCGCCCAAGCCCACAAGCTTGACTGGTACGCCCAATTCTTCTTGTACCTGGAAGACGATTCCGCCCTTGGCAGTGCCGTCCAGCTTGGTGAGAACCACACCGGTAATATCTACTACCTCGCGGAAAATGCGCGCCTGAGTAAGGCCGTTCTGCCCCACCGTGGCATCCAATACCAGCAGGACCTCGTCCACATCGGTCTTCTTCTCCACCACGCGCTTGACCTTGCCCAGCTGGTCCATCAAGTCCGTGGAGGTGTGAAGGCGGCCTGCGGTGTCGACCAAGACCACATCTACTTGCTGTTCCACGCCGGTTGCTACCGCATCGAAGGCTACCGATGCTGGGTCGGCACCTTCCTTGCCGCGCACGGTATCGGCGCCAACGCGGCGGCCCCACGTCTCAAGCTGATCAGCGGCCGCAGCACGGAAAGTATCGGCAGCACCCAAAAGGACCTTGTGGCCCATGGATACCAGCACGCGAGCAAGCTTGCCGGTGGTTGTGGTTTTGCCGGTGCCGTTCACGCCGACGACCATGACGATGGCTGGCTTGCCCTCATTCGGCATAGCCTTAATGGAACGATCCATCTCTGGGTGGCCTGCTTCAATCAGGCATTCGCGCAGCATAGCACGGGCTTCATCCTCGCTGGAAACGCCGCGCTCTGCAATCTTCTCGCGCAGGGAATCAGTCACCTTCATCGTGGACTTGGTACCCAAATCCGCCATGATGAGCGTATCTTCAACTTCCTCCCAGGCATCTTCATCCAGATCGCCTGCGGACAAAATTCCCATAAGCCCTTGGCCGATGGCATTTTGCGAGCGCGAAAGGCGGCCACGCAAGCGGCCAAGACGTCCACCGGCGGGTGCGATATCATCCTGCGGAGCTGGTGCTGGGGCAGGCTCACCCGTTGGAACTTCGGTCTGTTCCTTGGCGGCTTCTGCTGCACCGGTTTGTGCCTCGGCAGCAGCTGCGGCCTCTTCGGCTTCCTCGCGGTCGTCCACCCGCGCCTCGATGTCTTCCGCATCATTGTCTTCAACAACCTCGTCGAAGACTGGGGACTCCTCTTCTACCTCGGCATTTTCCACGGAGACAACGTCTTCTGGAGTTTCCGCCTTTTCGGCAGCTGCCGGCTCTTCCGGCTTGGGTGCAGCTTCTGGCTGCTCAGCCGCTTCTGGAGTACGGTCCGTGTGCGATTCTTCGCTTTCCGACGCCCCAGCTGCCGCACCCGCTACGCCTGCCGCACCAGCAGCAGCCGCCGCCGCAGCGCCAGTTCCCTTGGACTGTGGTTTATCTGCCTTATCAGCGGAAGATTCTGCCGCCTGCGGTTTCTCCTCCGCTGGCGCTTTGACCTCGGCGGGCTTAGTAGGCTCTGCCGGTTTATCGGACTTCGCCGGCTTCTCCTGCTGAGGTGCCGGCTTGATTTCTGGTTCCTCTGCCACAGGCTTGTTTGCCGCGGCATCGGCCGTGGGCTGAGCAGACTGTGGCTTATCAGCCTGCGCCTGCGGCTTTTCCTTCGGCTGCGAGGTCTTGCCGCTGAGCTGCTTATTGGCGATATCAGTAGCATTCGGTTCTGCAGCGTTCGGCTCTGCCTTAGCTGCCTGCTGCGCTTGAGCCGGCTTGTCCGCCTGAACCGGGGCTTTCTGCGCTTCCTTAGCGCCGCCAGCAGGAGCGAAGTTAAAGCCGGACTTGGCTTGATAGTTGCCGGACTTTTGCTCCTGGGTCAGCTGCTTCGGTTCTTCCTCAGCAGGCTTATCAAAGGACACCTTCTTGGCGTCGCCGCGCTTTTTGCCGATTACCACGAGAAGAATAATCAGCACGATGACGACGATCGCAATGCCGATCCATAACCATAAAGAATTCATGCCTCTATAGTGCCAGTCTTCTCAGCTCGCGGCACGCCGAACCCCCTCCTATAGCGGGAAGGGGTCCTGCGGGAAGTGGACGAACCCCAGGCTACTTCCCCGCCTCGTCACCGCGGGGAGCATCTACACCCAAGCGAGTAGCATCCTCGCTGGCTTGCTCCGTTCCGGGGGCGCTGCCTGCGGGATTCATGCGCTGCGAAATCACGCGAGTAACACCATCGCCGCGCATGGTTACGCCATAGAGGACGTTGGCGACATCCATCGTCGGCTTTTGGTGCGTAATGACGATGAGCTGCGAGTCTTTACGCAGCTCCTCGAAGAGGGCAATGAGGCGGCGCAGGTTGACGTCATCAAGCGCTGCCTCAACCTCGTCCATGACATAGAACGGGCTGGGGCGGGCGCGGAAGATAGCTACCAGCATCGCAAGGGCAGTAAGCGACTTCTCGCCACCAGATAGCAAGGACAGGCGCTTGACCTTCTTGCCCGGTGGGCGCGCTTCCACCTCGATGCCGGTGGTGAGCATGTCCTCCGGCTCTGTGAGGATGAGGCGCCCCTCGCCACCGGGGAAAAGGGTCTGGAAAACCTTTGGAAATTCTGCTTCGACGTCGTGCCACGCATCGGTAAACAGCTGCAAAATCTGCGCGTCTACATCTTCGATAACACCCGCAAGATCCTTGCGAGCTTGGATGACATCCTCCAACTGAGTGGAAAGGAAGGAATAGCGCTCCTCCAAAGCCTTGTATTCTTCCAGCGCGAGCGGATTGACCTTGCCTAGTGAATTGAGGTCCTTTTCTGCTTGTTTCAAGCGCGCGTTTTCCGCCCCGCGGTCGAAATCTTCGCCTGGAGTGTAGTCCTGCAAAAGATCCGAAATCGCAATGCCCAGCTGCTCCACGATCTTGGCTTCTGCTTCGTCCACACGCACCTGCGCCTGGGAGCGAGCAATTTCCGAGTCATGGGCGCGGTTGGTCAGCCGGTCCAGCTGCTGCCGCGCGGCCGAGACGTGTTGCTTGACCTGCTGTAGCTGCGAGTTGAGGGAGGTGCGCTGCGCAAAGTAGTCATCGCGCTCAGAGGTAGCGCGCTCAAGCAGCTGCGCGGCGCGCGCGGCCAGATCGCGTGAATGCTTGGCTACCGCACCAGCCAACTCGCCCTGGGCCTTGCGCCGCGCCATGGCCTGCTCGTGGCGGGCTTTGGCTTGGCGTTCATGCTGCGCTTGGCGACGCAACGCCTCACCCTTTCCCGCTACCTGACCCACGTGGTCTTGGGCCGAGCGGGCTGCCACCTGCGCCTCCATTTCCATGGACTTGACCTGCTCTAATGCAGCGGAGGCCTCGTCGCGCTCCACCGAAGAGGGCTCGTCGGGCTGCTCGTCCGCATCGACGCGGGCGAGCCTATCGCGGGCGTCGGCAAGCTGCGTGCGGGCTTCGGTGAGCTTGACCTCGATCTCGGTCGCCCGCGCCGCGGCCTTCTCGTGCTCGTTCTTATTGGCCTCGTACTGCTTAAGCAAGCGCTGGTGATCGCGCTTCCACGCATCAACTTCAGTATCATGCTCGCGCAAGGCAGCCTTCGCCGAGGCTGCAGTCACGCGGGCATCCTCCGCCGCGATCTTCGCGCCCTCGAGCGTGCCGGAGAGTTCTTCCAGCTCTTGCGTGGCGGATTCCAACTGCTCCTCTGCCTCCGCGATGCGAGCGGAAACCTCAACGGTGGATGAGGCACCGGTGCCCACTTCTACCCAACCTTCACCCAGCACCACGCCGGATTCGGTGACGGCACGCAAGCGGGGGTCCTCGGCCACCAACTTTTTCGCCTCCGCGACATCGGAGACGAGCACGACATCCGCAAGGAGGCGGTGCAGCGCAGCGGATACCTCGGGGACCACCGCAATATGGTCGAGCAACCACGAGGTGCCTGCGGGCAAAGTCGCATCCACGCGCCAGGAAGTGGCGGGGGCGGCAACGGAGACGTCGATAAGCGCGGAGCGTGTTCCCTTTTCTAAGTCTGCAATCAGCTGGGCAGAAATCTCGCCGGCCTGGGCCTCTGCAAAAGCACCCAACGCGGCAGCTACCGCGGTCTCGTACTTGGTAGTAATGAACTCGGCCAACGGTTGGAAATGCTCGCCTACCTCAATCTTTTCCGGCGCGGTCTGGGCCAAGGTATCGATGCGGGAACGCAAGGTATAGACAGCGCGCTCACGCTCGCGCTGCTCATCGCGAAGCTGCTCCAAACGCTTATCGGCCGCACCCGATTCACTGGCCGCCCGCACATGGGCTTCCTCGAGCGGCTCACGCTCGCCGGCCAAAGACTGCAAC
>CALLKG010000126.1:0-15881 GCA_938008395.1 Corynebacterium tuberculostearicum | reverse complement strand
CTGTCTGATTCGGGACTCGACATGCCCCAAACTCTAACATGCCTTCAATGGCAAGGGCAAGCGGTCTGGACAGATACTTCTTGAATCGGCACGGTGTCATTACGGGCGGGGGCCAGAACAACGTCCCTGGACATCACACCTAGAGCACCCAGAAGTGGGCACCATCGAGGTGCAGCGCGGGTACGATGCCGAGTTCGCGGAGATGGGCGAGTGGCCGAAGAAGGCCAAGGATTTCACCCCGGTACCGGGCGATGCTTCGCTGCCGGAGCGCCTTCGGCTTTGGCGGAAGAACCCCAGCCCGCGCCTGCAAATTGTGGTGAATGGTCAGGTACGCAGCCGCCACGATCGGCCCCGCGCAGGGCGCTATTCGCTCAAGAAGAAGATTGAAAAAGATCTCACCCTGCTCGAGAACTCCGCCTCGCGCAGCAAACCTTACCTAGATATCCAAGCCTCCCCCTTTGGCGAGCTCTTAGACGTCTGCTACCGCAATGGCGAGGAGGCAGTTGCCCTCGAGCCCCCGGCCGGCTCCGTGGGGGAAAAGCGCCGCCACGCCATGGAGGAAAGTTCTTTCAAACGGGTGCTGTATCCGCTTCTAGGCGGGCTGGGAAAGTCCGGCTGGGCCATTGGCGTGATCGTGCTTGGCCCGATCATCAGCCGCATTTTGTCCCGATTGCTGCCGGATTGGGAGCTGCCGGAGATTAACCTGCCGGATATCGCGCTCCCCGTACCGGAGTTTCCGCAGATAGAGCTGCCGGTGCCGAATTTCGACTTCAACATCGACATCGATCTGCCCGACTGGCTCGTATTCCTCATGGATTACAGCAAGGTGTGGGTACCACTCATCATCGCCATCGTGGTGGGCATTCAGGCCGTGCGCAATGCTAAGAAATCCGAGGAAAAGAAGCACCAGTGGCAGCAGAATGGCGCGTATGCTGACGGCCATGAAGATTCACGGCGCGATTGATGCGCAAGGCCGGTGCAAGCATTGGCATTCCCCGCTGGACGTGGTGGCCAATAAGTGCGCCACCTGTGGCGAGTATTTTGCCTGCGCGCTGTGCCACGCCGAGCTTACGGAGCATGAGTTTGGGCCCATGCTTGTCGACGCCCCCTCGGTACTCTGCGGCGCCTGCCGCACCGAAATGAACTACCACGCCTATTCCGCCGCGCCTGCGTGTCCCCATTGTGGGCATAAGTTTAATCCCGGCTGCAGTGCGCATGCCGGGATCTATTTTCAGCTAGACCGCTAAGCGGTCCGGCCAAGTGAGAATATTAGAAGGAAGACAGCTGCTGTAGCTGCTGGATCTGCGGGATCTGTGGCAGCTGGAACTGGGATACGGCGTTCTGGGCAATCTTGGCCGCGTCCGGGATGCGGAAGGTCTGGCCTAGGAAGGGGACGTCAACAGTCGGCTGGCCAGGGATGGTGCCCAGCTCGATGACCTTGGCGTTCTTAGCTGGCGCCGGGGCAGGGGCCGGTGCCGGGGCCGGCTTTGGTGCGGGAGCATTGCCGCGCTGGCCGCCGGTGTTGACCGGCTTGCCCTGGCCGGTGGTGCCGTTTAGGCCGCAGCGGGCAATGGCCTCATCCATGCGGCCGATGGCGCCGCGGACCTCGTTGCCGCGTGGGTGCACGGTGGCAACGGCGAGGGCCTGGGACTTCTTCTGGTTGTAGTCAGCGGAGTTGGTCCAGTACTGCTGTGCCTGGGAGCAGGAAATCTGGCCGGCAGGCATCTTGTCGAGGAGATTATCAACGGCGTCGGCATGGGCAGCGGCAGGGGCGGCGAGGGTTACGGTCAGGGCGGTAGCTGCAGAAAGCAGCGCGGACTTACGTGCAAAGCTCATGCCAGACATCTTGCCACATTTGTTACGCTTGTGACAGGCCGAGGAAGCGATTGACCAGGCTGCGGTAGGCGCGGACGGTGAGCTCGAGGTCCTCTAGGTAGAGGTGCTCGTCGTGGCTGTGCAGCTGCGAATTGGCACTGGCCATATCGCGGCCCTCGGCGTGCATGGCAAAGCCATAGGCATTGCCGCCCTTGCGGCGGGCGAAGCGCAGATCGGAGCCGCCGGTGGCGTGAACTGGGACAACGTCCTTGTCGGGGAAGAATTCCTTGGAGGTGGCCTCAATGGCCCGCCAGAGCTCGGTATCGGTGGAAGATTGCGTGGCATCTTCGGTGATGAGGTGCTCGATTTCTACCTCATCGGCCATGTCCCCGAGCGCGCTGCGCAGGAAGTCATCCAGATCCTCTTGGGTCTGGCCGGGGAAGGGACGCACATCCATTTCCAGGTAGGCATGCGAAGGCAGCACGTTGATGGCGCCGCCGGCGCGCAGTACGGTCTCGGCGATGGTGGTGTGGCTAAAGGCGTGGGCATAGGCGTCGAGGTTGCCGAACTTGGAGTAGTCACCGGTGCCGTCGATAAGCTCTTGCTCGGTCTGGGGATCAAACTTGAAGGTGCGCACGAAGCCTTCCCAGATCTCATTGGAGGCCGTGGGCGGCTCAGCGGCGGCGATGCGGCGGGCCACCTCGCCGATCTTCACGATGGCAAAGTCCTTGCCATAAGGAGTAGAGCCATGGCCGGCATCGCCATGCACGTGCAGACGGCGCTGGCCCGCGCCCTTTTCGCCCACGTTGAAGCCCACCGCGCCGGGCAGGTGGCTGCCGCCGGTTTCAGATAAGCAGTTCTTCCAGGAAAAGGCATCGGGGTGGTTTTCAGACATAAAGCGCACGCCGAGACCGCCGCGGGCCTCTTCATCGGCCATGCCGACAAAGGCAAGGGTGCCGCCCGTATTGCCGGTGCGGGCGACCTCGCGCGTGACGGCGGCCATGGTGGCGGTAATAAATAGCATGTCTACGGAACCGCGGCCGTAGAGCTTGCCGTCCTCGATAAGCGCCTCGAAAGGCGGCTTGGTCCACTTCGGCTCGTCCACGGGGACGACGTCCGTGTGGCCCATGAGGGTGAGCGGTTCCTGGTCCGGATCGCCGGGGACGGTCACCACGATGGAAACGCGGCCTGGGTGGGACTCGAAGCGCTCAATCTGCACGTCTTCGCCCGCAAAGAATTTTTCCAGGCTATCCGCATTGCGCACCTCGTGGCCGGAGTCTGGCGTGAGGTCATTAACGCAGGCATTGCGGATAAGTTCTTGGAGGAGGGAGAGGGTGTCATCATAAAGCGTCATGCCCCCGAGGGTAGTTCCGTACAGATTTATATGTGGTTTTAACCAAAGTTGAACGCCGTTCAAGTAGGGTTTACCACCATGAGCATCGTTGACATCGCCCGTGAGAAAGCCCTAGAGCAAGGCAAAGGCCTCAACCAGGAAGAGTTGCTGCAGGTACTGCAGGTTCCGGATTCCCAGCTGGAGGAAATTGCCGATATTGCCCACCAGACCCGCCTGAAGTGGTGTGGCCCGGACGTATCGGTGGAAGGCATTATCTCCATTAAGACCGGCGGCTGCCCAGAAGATTGCCACTTCTGTTCCCAGTCCGGCCTTTTTGAGTCCCCGGTGCGCGCCGTGCGCCTGAACATTCCGGAACTGGTGGAGGCGGCACAGAAGACCGCCAAGTCCGGCGCCACCGAGTTCTGCATCGTCGCTGCGGTGAAGTCGCCGGACGATCGCTTGCTGGACCAGGTGGGCGAGGCCATTGCCGCGATTAATGACGCCGTCGATATTGAGATTTCCTGCTCCCTGGGCACCCTGACCCGCGAGCAGGCACAGCGCCTGAAGGATATGGGCGCCCAGCGTTATAACCACAACCTGGAGACCTCCCGCTCCTTCTTCCCCAATGTGGTCACCACCCACACCTGGGAGGAGCGCAAGCAGACCCTCGATTATGTACGCGAGGTAGGCATGGAGGTCTGCTGCGGCGGCATCATCGGCATGGGCGAGTCCCTGGAGCAGCGTGCCGAGTTCGCCGCGCAGCTGGCAGAGATTGATCCGTGCGAGGTGCCGATGAACTTCCTCGATCCGCGACCTGGCACCCCCTTTGCGGATCGCCCGCTGGTTCCGCTGGGCGAGGGCCTGCGCGCCGTGGCGGCGTTCCGCCTGGCCATGCCGTCTACCACCTTGCGCTTTGCCGGCGGCCGCGAGCTTTCGCTTGGCGACGACGGCACTGAGCGCGGCCTGCTCGGCGGCATCAACGCCATTATCGCCGGCAACTACCTGACTACCCTGGGCCAGCAGATTGAAAAGGATGTGGATATGTTGCACCGCATCGATCTGCCGATTAAGGCCCTGTAGTGCCTGGTTTATCCGAGCCAACATCCGAATTGGCTGCCGCCGTGCTGGCTGGGGATGAGCCGATTTTCCATCCGAATACCGGCAAGCCGATCGAAGAAGCCTTCACGCTGCACCCCGCGGCTGCAGCCGGCCTCGACGTGCCGCGCTACTGCCAGATCTGTGGCCGCCGCATGGTGGCCCAGGTGCGCCCCGATGGCTGGCATACTAAGTGCTCGCGCCACGGGGAGCTGGATTCGGAGTGGCTATACGTAGAGCACTTGCCCGAAAGCTAGCATCGGGAGCATGGATCCAGCCGTCTCCCTTGCTCACCAGTCCGCGCTGCGCTCGATCGCCCGAGTGGTAGAGGAATCGGCGCCGCATACGGAGGAAGGGAAGGCTTTAGGGGACGTCGTAAAGCAGCTGCGCGAGGGCCCAGTGATGGTGCTCACCGGGGCAGGTGTGTCTACGGAGTCGGGCGTGCCGGATTATCGGGGCCCGCGCGGCTCCCTTAGTAGGCACCGGCCGATGACCTATCAGGAATTTCGCCACGACCCGGCCGCGAGCCATAGGTATTGGGCCCGTAGCTTTGTGGGGTGGCGGGTCATGGATTCCGCGGTGCCGAACCGCACGCACTATGCGCTCGTGGAATTAGAGCGCGCCGGGCTGGTTAATGGTGTGGTCACGCAAAACGTAGATGGCCTGCATAAACAGGCGGGAACCGCGAACTTGGTGGCGCTGCATGGCGATATGGAAACCGTCGTGTGCTTAATGTGTGGGCAGCGGGAGGCGCGGCCGCACTTCGATGCGCGACTAGCCGCAGCGAACCCGGGGTACTTGGAGCGCCTCGTCGTGGAGGCGGACCAAGTGAACCCGGACGGTGACGTGACGCTTGATGAAGCTGACGTGGCTGCGTTCCGCATGGCAGGGTGCGAGCGCTGTGGTTCTGCATTATTGAAGCCGGACGTGGTCTACTTTGGTGAGCCCGTGCCGCCCGAGCGCCGCGATGCCGCTTTTGCCGTGCTAGGCCAGGCCCGCTCGCTGATGGTTGCTGGCTCCTCGCTGGCGGTTATGAGCGGATACCGCTTTGTGCTGGAGGCAAAGAAGCAGGGCAAGCGCGTGGCCGTCATCAATGGCGGGCCCGGCCGGGGCGATCAGAAGGTGGATACGCTGTGGCGCACGCAGGTAGGTCCCGCCTTCGATGCGCTGCTCGATGAGCTGGGGCTATAACTAGCGCGGGATGCTTTCCACCAGTTCCAAAATGGTGCGCACGATGGCGCAGACGCGCTTATCCATCGGCATATCCTCGTGCATGACCATCGCGCGGCGGTCGAAGTCTTGGACATAGATATTGCGAACCGTGCCCTCTGCGACGCCGCGGGGGTCGAGGAAGCAGGTCTCGGGTGGGACCACGACGGCATCAGACCGGGTGGCAATGCAGGTATAGCTCACGCCGGATTCCAGATCGCCGTCCCGGTTGGTTTCGCGCAGCGCCTCACTGCCGACGACCTGGTCCATGCCCGCCGGCCCGAACCAACCATCGATGACGGAGCGCATTACCGCTTCTTGGCGCGGGGTGCGAATGAGGCGGCTGACGATGCCACCATAGGTGGTGCCGTGGTTCGGCGCGCTGATGCACATCAGGTGCAGGACGTTTTCGGCGCCGCCAATCATTCGCATCCAATAGCGGGCAAGCAGCCCGCCCTGCGAGTGGCCGATGAGGATGACCTTGTCCGCGCCGGTGACTGCGCGCACGACATCAATATAGGCGCCAAGCTCCTTCGCGGATTCCGCGAGGGGCTGGGTAGCGCGGTGCCCATAATCGGGGGCGAAGACGGCCCAGCCGTCCTGGCGCAGTTCATTGCCTAGGAGCTGCCATACGCCTTTGGTATCGCAGGTGCCGTGGATGAGGATGACTGGCCAGGGGCGCTGTGCGGTGGGACGCGCGCTCCAGTCATCTTCAAAGACGCCGCGCGGCTTGATGCGTGCGCCAAGGGGCAGGGTGGCGGCGGCATCAGCATCGAGCGCGGTATCGCCTGGGCTGGTCTTGCCCTTCTGGGCTTTGATGAGGTCCGCGATTTCGGCCGCGACCTCCTCGCGCAGTGCCGTGGCCTCGGCAGGGGAGGCGACGCCGCGACGCGGGGAATCGGTCAATTCCTTCTCGTTGGCACGCCAGAATTTGCGGAGTTGCTCGGAAATAGTGGATTTCAACTCAGCCATGGTTCCGGATTGTACTCGTTATTGCAGGTTAACTGTGTTTTTGTCAGGGGTGAAGAAATTTATGGGCAAACCCTTGACCATCCTACGAAAGGTTTATAAACTTAGGCTTGCCTAATCACGGGCGGTGCTTGCAGGAGGGTGCGCTCCACTCCCTCCTTGGGTACCGAGAGATTAGTCATGGGGAGAAGGCCCGCCGATGTGCTGTCGGCGGGCCTTCGTTGTGGATAAAGGGCGGTTCTTGGCCTGAAGAAAAGGTGGCGCAAAAGGGGTGTAAAG
Organism: Corynebacterium tuberculostearicum; assembly: GCA_938008395.1. Lineage (GTDB taxonomy): Bacteria > Actinomycetota > Actinomycetes > Mycobacteriales > Mycobacteriaceae > Corynebacterium > Corynebacterium tuberculostearicum_L. Next base: position 9,181 of record CALLKG010000126.1, on the reverse strand, counting down.
AAGATATAAAAATTGCGAGCGAGAGGCGTAAAGATAGCGCAAAGATTGCCTAGGGCAGCGGGGGTGTGGTCCTAACGTTTGTGCGTAGCAGGTGCTGCCTTGGTACCGGCACCTGGCAGGCATACCTGTCAGGCACAGGAAAGTTTCACTCGCACAAGGGGGTTTCCCACATGTTAGACATCGTGGCAATCCTGATAGCCATCCTGACGGTTGGCTGTCCCTCCGTCCTCAACGAGCTTCTGGACGGTGACGCATAACCATGAACACCATTACAGCGGTCATTGGCCTCGTCATTGTTGTGGCCTTGGTGACCTACCTCATCATTTCCTTAGTTGATCCGGAGCGTTTCGCATGATCGCCGGCATTGGGGCGGTGTTACCGCAGTTCCTCGCCCTCGTCGTCTTGCTCGCGGCGGCATATGTTCCTTTGGGCAATTGGATCGCACGCAGCTACACCTCTGACAAGGACTGGGCGATAGAGCGTGCGGTGTATAAGGTCCTGCGCGTTGACCCAAACCGCGGGCATAACAGCAAGAATTACAGCCGTGCATTGCTTGGTTTCAGCTTGGCATCCGTACTCGTTCTTTACGCGGTGCAGCGCCTACAAACCGTTTTGCCTAGCTTTGGCAATTCCCGCTCCGCAGCGGTGGAACCGTGGATGGCGTTTAATACCGCGGCGTCATTCGTGTCCAATACCAACTGGCAGTCCTATTCGGGCGAAGAAACCCTGAGCAATGGTGCGCAGATGCTTGGCCTGACCGTCCAGAACTTCGCCTCCGCGGCTGTCGGCATGTGTGTGGCGGTTGCGCTCATTCGCGGTATCGGTCACTTGGGATATAGCCGAGACAAGCTGGGCTCTGAGAGTGGGCAGCACCTCATCGGAAATTTCTGGGTTGACCTCACCCGCGGTTTGGTGCGCATTCTTTTGCCGCTTTCTCTATTGATTTCCTTCGTCCTCATCTTGGGCGGAACCATGCAAACCTTCGGGTCCAACCTGGTGAGCTCCGCGGGCGTGGATATTCCGCGCGCTCCGGTGGCTAGCCAGGAAGCAATTAAATTGCTGGGAACCAATGGTGGTGGCATCTTCGGTGCCAACTCGGCGCACCCTTTTGAGAACCCCACTGGTTTTACCAACCTGGTAGAAATCTTTTCTTTGCTGGTTATCTCTTTCTGCTTTATCCGTGCCTACGGAGTAATGCTGAAATCCCAAAAGCATGCATGGACCCTGCTTGGCGTCATCGGCGGCATTTGGACCGTAATGGTTGCTTTGGTGGTATGGGCGCAGCACACTACCACCGGTGCGGCAGCCCAAGCCGCGGGCGGCAACTTGGAGGGCATCGAACAGCGCCTAGGTATTGACGCTTCCGCACTCTTTGCGGTGTCTACCACGGGCACTTCTACCGGTGCGGTCGATTCGATGCACGATAGCTATTCACCATTGGGTGGCGGCTTGTTGATCCTCAATATGCTCCTGGGCGAAATTGCACCGGGCGGCGTGGGCACTGGCCTCTACGGTCTGCTGATGGTGGCAATCCTCGCCGTCTTTATCGGCGGCCTGCTCGTTGGGCGCACACCGGAGTTCATGGGCAATAAGGTCGGCCGCAAGGAAATCTCCGCGGTGAGCCTGTACATACTCACCATGCCGGTCCTCGTCCTGGTAGGCGTGGGGGCATCGGTGGCTCAGCGCAAGCTGGTGGAGCTTTCCGCGACCAACTTCGGCGCGCCGGGAACCCCGGATAACGCGCACGGTCTCTCCGAGGTGCTCTATGCCTTTACCTCGGCGTCGAATAATAACGGCTCGGCCTTCGCGGGCCTGACGGTAACCGAGCCCTGGTGGCAAGTCACCCTCGGTATCGCCATGCTGTTGGGCCGCTTTCTACCCATCGTTTTCACCCTGTACTTGGCGGGCAGCCTAGCCGGTCAACGCCGGCAGGCCACTACCGCCGGCAGCTTGCCGACGTCCGGCGTGACCTTCGCGCTGCTTACCATCGGCGTCATTGTGTTGGTCGCCGCCCTTACCTTCTTCCCCGTTCTTACCTTGGGTCCCATTTCGGAGGCACTCTCATGACAACACCAACTATGACCACTGAGCAACGCACTCCTCAGCGCCCTGCCACCAAAAACAGTGGGTTGGCTGCGGCAGCGTTAAAGTCGTTGCCGCACAAGATGTCCCCACTCGCCCAAGCCCGCAACCCCGTCATGTTCGTGGTGTGGGTAGGCGCCGCGCTGACTACCCTGTGGTCCATCTTTAGCCCCAGCGTTTATGGCTGGGTGGTAACCGTATGGTTGTGGTTTACCATTGCGTTCGCGGCGTTTGCTGAGGCATATGCCGAAGGCCGCGGTAAAGCCCAAGCGGATAGCTTGCGCGCCGTGCGTGATGACGCCACCGCTAACCTGGTTACCGATGGCGGCATCGAGGCCATTGCCGCTTCTGAGCTCACCAAGGGCGCTATCGTGCGCGTGGAGGCCGGAGAGACGATCCCGGGTGACGGCGACGTCATTGAAGGCGCGGCAACCGTCGATGAATCTGCCATTACCGGCGAGTCTGCTCCCGTGGTTCGCGAGGCCGGTGGCGATCGCTGTGCTGTGACCGGCGGTACCGTGGTCTTGTCTGATTCCATCCTGGTACAGATCACCTCGGAGCCGGGATCTACCTTCGTCGATACGATGATTGCCTTGGTGGAGGGAGCGGAGCGCCGCAAGACCCCGAATGAGATCGCGCTGAGCATCCTCCTGTCTACCTTGACTATCCTCTTCCTCATTGCGGTTACCGCACTGGCCCCAATGGGGTTGTTTACCGGCGCGGAGCTCTCTCCGCTCTCGCTGGTGGCCCTGTTGGTCTGCCTCATCCCAACCACCATCGCTGCCCTGCTATCCGCGGTGGGAATCGCGGGAATGAACCGGCTAGTACACCACAATGTTCTGGCTACGTCCGGACGCGCGGTAGAGGCGGCGGGCGACGTAGCGACCCTACTCATGGATAAAACCGGCACCATCACCTATGGCAACCGGCAGGCCACCGGGCTTATCGTTGCGCGCGGTGTCGATGAGCAGGAAGCTGCGGAGATAGCCCGCGTTGCTTCGGTTGCCGATGAGACGCCGGAAGGCCGCTCCATCGTGTCGTGGTTGACCGAAAACTACCACCTTTCTACCGCAGCAGGAGAGGAAGAAAAGACCGCCGAGGTCATTCCATTTAGCGCTTCTACCCGCATGTCCGGGCTTGACCTCAGAGGCCGAAAGCTGCGCAAAGGTGCCGGTGATGCTGTGCGCCAGTGGGTAACCGAGGCGGGTGGCGACTGGCCACAAGAAATTGAAGAGTCCGTGACCCAGATTGCAGAAGGTGGTGGAACCCCGCTGCCCGTTGCCGTGGAAGAATCCGACGGCACCCGCAGGGTTATTGCGGTGGTGCAACTCAGTGACGTCGTCAAGCCGGGCATGGCGGAGCGCTTCGCCGAACTGCGCCAGATGGGCATCAAAACCATCATGGTGACCGGCGATAACCCATTGACGGCAGCGGCCATTGCTAATGAGGCAGGCGTCGATGATTACATCGCGGAGGCCACCCCAGAAGACAAGCTGGCCAGGATCCGCGAGGAACAGGCGCACGGCCGCATGGTCGCTATGACCGGTGACGGTACCAACGATGCGCCGGCGCTGGCGCAGGCGGACGTGGGTGTGGCCATGAATACTGGTACCTCTGCAGCGAAGGAAGCCGCCAACATGGTGGACTTGGATTCTGATCCGACCAAGCTTATCGATGTCGTGCGCATTGGCAAGCAGTTGCTCATCACCCGTGGGGCGCTTACCACTTTCTCTTTGGCCAATGACTTAGCGAAGTACTTCGCCATCTTGCCGGCCCTGTTTTCTACCCAGCTTCCGCACCTCGAGCGCCTCAACGTGATGCACCTGCACTCGCCGCAATCCGCCATTGTGTCTGCAGTCGTATTCAACGCGCTCATCATCGTTGCTCTTATCCCATTGGCGCTCAAGGGCGTGGCCTATAAGCCGGCCTCTGCCTCGTCCCTGCTCCGCCGTAACCTGGGCATTTGGGGGCTGGGCGGCGTGATCACCCCATTCCTAGGCATCTGGCTCATTGACCAGGTAGTCAACCTGCTTCCAGGTATATAGAAAAAGAAGGACCAAAAATGCGTGTCTATTTTCGTAACCTCGCCGCTGGATTCGTAGCCGTACTATTGTGCGTTGTCGCACTAGGAATGATCTATCCCGCTGCCGTGTGGGGAATCTCCCGCATCAAGCCGGACTCCGCCGAGGGCAACCTCATTTACCAAGGTGAGTGCCTAGCTGGTTCGACCCAGCTTCAAGATGGCCAGACCGAAGGCCCGTACTTCTTCCCCCGTTCCGAAGGCATGAGCAATTACGGCTCTAGCAGCTCCGAGCTAGAAAAAGCCGTGCAGGAGCGGCGCGGGGACATCGCCAAGCGCGAAGGCGCCGCCCCAGAAGATGTGCCCACCGATGCGGTAACCGGTTCCGGCTCTGGTGTCGATTCTGGCATTAGCCCTGCGTACGCTGAACTACAGGCTCCGCGTGTCGCACGAGAGCAGGGGATGAGCACCGAAGAAGTGCGAAGCCTCATCGAAGACAACACAGAGCATGCCAGCCTCGGGTTCCTGGGCGAAGACGCAGTCAACGTCACTACTCTCAACCGAGCACTGCCCATTCCACCGTCCTGCTCATAAGATGAGTGCCATATGAACGACAAGAAAGTTCCGGCGCGCACCAAGCGTGGCGCTTTGAAGATCTACCTCGGCGCGGCGCCTGGGTCTGGTAAGACCTGTGCAATGCTCAACGAGGCGCACGGCCTTGTGCTGGCCGGCCGCGATGTGGTCATTGGCATCGTGGAAGATCATGGGCGCGAATTCACTCGGGCGCTGTGTGATGGCCTTGAGACCATCCCGCGGCGCTACGCCGCCGGGCTATCTACCGGAGAACTCGATACTGCAGCCATCATCTCGCGCCAGCCGGAAACCGTTCTGGTCGATGAATTTGCCCATTCCAATCCGCGCGGTGAGGAACACGCTAAGCGCTGGGAAGACGTAGAGGAAATCCTAGCCGCAGGAATCGATGTGATTTCTACCCTGAACATCCAGCACCTTGAAAGCCTCAATGACGTAATAAAGCAGATCACCGGTATTTCCCCGCAGGAGACGGTGCCAGACGAGGTGGTGCGTGCGGCGAACGAGATCGAGTTGGTGGATGTATCCCCGCAGCTCTTGCGTACCCGCTTGAGTGATGGCCAAATCTATAAAGAAGCGCGCATTGCCCCAGCGTTGAATAATTATTTTCGGGTGGGCAATCTGACTGCACTGCGGGAGCTTGCCCTGTTGTGGTTGGCGGACCAGGTTGATGAGGCTCTCGCATCTTACCGTTCTGAGCAGGACATTACCGATACCTGGGAGGCGCGGGAGCGGGTGGTCGTGGCCATTCAGAACGTCGCGCACGCAGAACTGCTCATTCGCCGCGGGCGCCGCATCGCATCCAAATCCTCAGCCGAGCTACATGTGGTTCACGTAATTTTTGGGGATTCCTTTTCTTCCGGTGAATCTTCTGTTGCAGGTTCCGCTCAACAACTGTCCAAATTACAATCCTTGGCTCAGGACGTGGGTGCCCGTTTGCATCAGGTCACCGGTGACTCGGTGCCAGAAGCGCTGCTTAATTTTGCCCGCAGCGTCAACGCCACCCAGTTGGTCCTGGGGGTTTCACCACGGCGTCGCTTAGGCCTGCACTGGCGCGGCACCGTTGCTGAGGCCGTGTTGCGGGATTCAGGCAAGATCGATTGTCACATTGTTAATCTTCCGTCTGATAAACCCTCGCCTCTTTCACCACTGCTGCGACCATTGCATTCCCTCCCGCGCCGGGCGGTGTCTTGGGTGGGCGCGGCTGTCGCTTTCATCGCCTTGACCGCACTGTTGCAAGGCATCGACGGCTCGGCATTGGGAACAGGCACGTGTTCTGCTTTTTACTTTGCGCTGATCCTTCTCGTAAGCATGCTCGCTGGCCTGTGGCCGGCGGTAATTATTGCGTTTGCCTCGGGCTTGGCGGTCAATTGGTTCTTTACCGAGCCCCTGTACACGTTCGATATTGCTGAGCCAGCTAACGCTGTCATCCTCGTGGTCATGGTAGCCATTGCCCTGGCCGTGGGTTTACAAGTGCGGCGCACCAAAATAGAGCACCATAATGCGGCCATTGCCACGCGCGATGCTGAGCTCTTGACGGTCTTTTCCCGCGCAGCCCTCAACCGCCGTGCGGACGTATCTCCCATCGACGCAGTGCTTCGCAAGGTAGGAGAGACCTTCGGCTGCCATAAGGCCGTGCTTCTTGACGCCTCCGGGGACATACTCTCTACCTGGCACGCTTCGGCGGCCTCGCCCCGGCAAAGTAGACACCTGCATATCCCCGCAAAGACTCATAAACGTGAGGTAGAAACGTTGGTCTCCAGCGAGGACACTACGGTCCAGATTGTGATGGAAGGCCCAGCGTTATCCGCCCGCGACCGTGCTTTGGTGGCGGTTGTGGCAGGCTATTTAGCCGGCATCGTGCGCCGCGACAAGCTTTCGGCTGAAGCCGCACGTGCCGATGCCATTGCTGCCGCTGATGAATTGCGTCGTGCGCTGCTATCGAGCGTGAGCCACGATCTGCGCACGCCCCTAGCAACGGCCAAGCTGGCTGTGTCCTCTTTGCGGAATTCCGAAATCGAATTCAGTCCAGAGGATCAAGAAATACTGCTGGCGGAAACCGCAGCTAGCATCGATCAACTCACGCTGCTCGTGACCAACTTATTGGATCACTCGCGCTTGAGTGCAGGAGCGGTAACTGCACGCCGGGATACTGTGGAGTTATACGAGGTAGCCAATCGGGCTATTGCTTCCTGTGCCTTTGGACATAGCAAGGACCAACTTGGTCGCATTCATATTGGTTCTGGACTCCGTGGCCGCACCTGTTGCGCGGATAGCGTTTTGCTGGAACGCGTGCTGGCGAACCTATTCGATAACGCTTTGCGTTATGCGCCGAGCGGACCAGTCAACGTTGATGCGCAGGTTATAGATGAGCGCGTGGAGCTGAGTGTGAGCGATGAGGGGCCGGGAATTTCACCGGAAAAGCAGCGGGAGCTTTTCCAAGCCTTTCAGCGCTTGGGAGATACTAGCAATGACAACGGGGTGGGTTTAGGCCTCTCCGTCGTACGCGGATTTGTGGAGGCCATGGCCGGTACTATCACCGTAGAGGCCACCCCAGGAGCGACCTTTATCCTGAGTTTCCCGCTGCGGGAGGAGAAAAGCCATGACTGATAAGAAGGCCACGATTGTCATTGTGGATGATGATCCGCGTTTGCTCACCACCTTGAGCATTAACTTTAAGGCGCGTGGGTATGAGGTGTATTCAGCGAGCACCGGGGCGGAGGGTCTGCAGGTGGTCTCCCAGCACCAGCCCGATGTGGTGATTTTGGATATGGGTCTGCCGGATATGGATGGGCGGGAGGTCCTCGATGGGATTCGTGGATGGTCAGCAATCCCCGTTCTGATTCTTACGGCCCGATCCGATCCCCTATTTAGTGCCTCGGCTCTAGATCGCGGTGCTGACGATTATGTGACCAAACCCTTTTCCATGGAAGAGCTCTTGGCCCGCGTGCGCGTGGCTTTGCGGCATGGCAGTCCCCAGCATCCATCTGCCCAGCGGGAAGCCACGATGGTGCGGGCGGGCGATGTGCTTATCGACGTCCCTCGACACTCCATCACCAAGGCAGGAAAGCCCCTTCACCTGACCCCCACTGAGTGGGGCGTGCTTACGACGCTGCTGCGTGCCCACGGCGGTTTAGTGCGCAAAGAAGACCTCCTCGCAGAAATCTGGGGTCCGGGTTTCGAAGGACAAAGCCACTACCTGCGCATCTATACCTCGCAGCTGCGCCGCAAACTGGAAACCGATCCATCTAACCCCCAATACCTGCTCACTGAACCCGGGTTGGGATACCGCTTCATTACCTCCCCAGAAGTACAGGCTTAGGCATCCTTCGGCTTTACTGCGCCTTGTTGTTGATAATGAAATGCGCGGACCGCTGCCGCGCAGCTAAGTCCCCGCTACACTCACGTCTATGACCGACCTGCAGCATGTCCACTCCGTTGATGAGGCAGTAAATCGCCTGATTGAGCTCTATGAGAACTCTTGCGAGCTTGCCCGCAAGACGCTGGAATCAGGAAACCTGGATGACTATCGCTACGTGGTTTATCCGAAGGTCACAGTGGATATTCGCAAGTGGCAGCCGATCGATCGTTCCGAGCCTTTCGGCTACGTCAACGAGGCAGGCAAGTACTCGGCGGTAATTTCCAAGCCGCACATTATCCGGGATTACCTGCACGAGCAGCTCACCCGCCTAGCGGGCAATTATCCGTGCGATATCTTTGTTGGCCAGTCGGACCAGCGCATTCCGCCGGAGTACATCAAGGACACCGCCACGGCCCCGCAGGAACGCGGGCCTATTCCGCGGCCGACGTTGGATGAGGTCAATGACGCGATCATTGATGGCGAATGGGATGCCTTCCATGGAGCGGAAAAGCCGCTATTCCACTTTGGGGCCCAGCGTTTCGATATCGCCTGTGCGCGCATCGAGCATTACACCGGCATCGAGGTCGATACGGTGCAGAAATACATTCTGTTTACTAACTATGCGATGCACACTACCGAGTTTGTGAAGTTTGGTCTGCGTGAGCTGACCAAGGAAGACTCGCGCTATACCGCCTTGGTGCTGCCCAATGGGGAGACCATCCACCCCAACGATGCGGTGGACCTCGATGTGGATGGTCTGACTTTAACCTCCCGGTACCAAATGCCGCGCTTTGATCTGATTACTGCCGGTGGTGACGGCATCACCATGATCAATATCGGCGTAGGCCCTTCGAATGCGAAGACTATTACGGATTGCCTAGCGGTGCTGCGGCCGGAGGCGTGGATCATGATCGGCCACTGCGCCGGCATGGACGGCCGCATGCGCATCGGCGACCTCATTTTGGGCAATGCCTATCAACGCAATGACCACATCTTGGACCAAAAGGTCGCGGCGACCTCTCCCATCCCGGCGATCCCAGAGGTACAGCGCATGCTCGAATCTGCGGTGAAAGCGGTATACGGCGACGATAACTCGCTCATGCGCACCGGCACGGTGCTCTCCACCG
>CALLKG010000125.1:0-14817 GCA_938008395.1 Corynebacterium tuberculostearicum | reverse complement strand
CTTGAGTCCCTCACCGCCTAGAATTAAACCAGTCCAACTTTTGGGGGCCAGTTCATCAGGTGGCGGGGTTTCTTCATGCCCTATTTTCCTCTCGGCGCTTGGCCCGCCCACTTGTTATCAAAGCCACGCCTTGCAAATGCCGTGGTCAGCTTTTCATGCTGTGCAAGCTTTGCTAGGGTTGACAAAGTTATGGAGGTGCGCGTTAAGCGCCCTATTAGTTTTAGTTCCCAAGGAGGGTTAGCTGTGAGCGATGAGCAGCAGCCGAAGAATTCGGGTGCATCGCGCCCGACCGGTAAGCGTCAGCTCTCTGGTGCGGCTACCACGTCCTCCGCGGACTACGCCGATAAGCACGTCGTCCGCGTCGAGGATAAGAACCACGATGACACCCCAGGTGGTGGCGTAGCCGCCTTCCCAGGCGAGGTCGTATCCGAGATGAAGAAGGTGGTGTGGCCTACCGCTAAGGAGATGCTGCAGTACACCCTCATTACCTTTGCGTTCCTTATCGTGCTGACCGTTTTGGTCTGGGGCGTTGACACCCTGGCTGGTCTCGGAGTTGAGCAGGTTCTCTCAGATTAGTAAGATAAGCGCATAATCTTTTATCCCGCTGTTTCCGCTTAGAGGAACGGCGGGATACTTTTTGCCCATACGCGGGCGGGTAGGCTGGTCCTACGCAACGCGCCGAGGAATTTTTTGGAGTAAGAATTATGAGCGACGAGAATAACGTCGAAACCGTAGGCACCTCCCTGGAAGAGGCAATGCAGTCCAACGTGCAGGAGCAGGCGGCAGAGCACGCTAGCTCCGTGGAAGAAGCACAACAGGAAGACGCTACCCCAGCCGCTCCGGCAGCGGAGGAAGCTGAAGGAACGGCTGAGTCCACCGAGGCTGCAGGCGAGTCCGCCGACGCAGCGGAACCGGCAGCGACCGAAGCAGAGGCCGAGGGTGCAGCCCCTGAGGCCAGCGAAGACGAGTCCGAGGATGCCGCCTACCGCAAGCGCCTGCGCGCCTTTACCCGCGAACTGAAGAAGCAGCCGGGCCAGTGGTACATCATCCAGTGCTACTCCGGCTACGAAAACAAGGTAAAGACCAACCTGGACATGCGCGCCCAGACCCTCGAGGTAGAAGATTCCATCTTCGAGGTCGTTGTACCTATTGAGCAGGTCCTGGAGAACAAGGACGGCAAGAAGAAGATCGTGAAGCGCAAGCTGCTACCGGGCTACGTCCTGGTTCGCGCTGAGCTTAACGACGCCGCATGGTCCGTCATCCGCGAAACCCCAGGCGTGACCTCCTTCGTGGGCAACGAGGGTAACGCCACCCCGGTCAAGACTCGCGACGTGGCTAAGTTCCTGATGCCCAACGAGGCGCCGTCCACCAAGGGCGATGCTGCACCGAACGAGGCAGAGGGCGAGCAGGTTGTGGCTATGCCGGAGAAGGAAGAGGCCAAGAAGTACGCGCACGACTTCGAGGTGGGCGAGGCAGTGACTATCCTGTCCGGCCCGCTGGCCGCCGTATCTGCGACCATTTCCGAGATTGACCCAGAGACCGGCAAGATGCAGGGCTTGGTGTCCATCTTTGGCCGCGAGACCCCGGTGGAGCTGTCGCCGACCGAGATCGAGCGCATCTCCTAAAAGTGATTTTGTGCAGGGCGCACGGTGTTCTAAACTGGAACGCCGTGCGCCTTTGGCGTGCGTATAAGAAAACGTTTCATCCTCCGGTGGCCCACTGAAGGTGAGCATCCGGACGGGATCCCGTTATTCATCGTGGCGGACATCCCGGTAACACAGGAAAGAGGTAATTCGATGGCTCCTAAGAAGAAGGTATCCGGCTTCATCAAGCTGCAGATCGAGGCAGGCGCCGCTAACCCGGCACCGCCAGTTGGCCCGGCACTGGGTGCCCACGGCGTCAACATCATGGAGTTCTGCAAGGCTTATAACGCCGCTACCGAGAACCAGCGTGGCAACGTGGTTCCGGTTGAGATCACCGTCTACGAAGACCGTTCCTTCGACTTCAAGCTGAAGACCCCGCCGGCAGCTAAGCTGCTGCTGAAGGCCGCTGGCATCAAGAAGGGCTCCGGCGTCCCACACACCGATAAGGTCGGCTCTGTGTCTTGGGATCAGTGCAAGGAAATCGCAGAGACCAAGTTTGCGGACCTGAACGCACGTGACATCGAGAACGGCGCTCGCATCATCGCCGGTACCGCCCGCTCCATGGGCATCACCGTTGATGGCGCACCGGAGAAGTAAAAACTTTATGTGGTAGGGCCAGCTACGGCCCGCCGAACACCACACCAATCCAGAAAAGGAATTGTTAAATGAGCACCAAGTCTAAGGCTTATAAGGCCGCTGCGGAACTGGTTGATAAGTCCCGCCTGTACCGTCCGATCGAGGCTACCAAGCTGGCCAAGGAGACCTCCTCCAAGAACTTCGACGCCACCGTTGACGTCGTCTTCCGCCTGGGCGTTGACCCGCGCAAGGCTGACCAGCTGGTTCGCGGCACCGTTTCTCTGCCTAACGGCACCGGTAAGGACGTTCGCGTTGCTGTCTTCGCTGAGGGCGAGAAGGCTACCGCCGCTCAGGAAGCTGGCGCTGACATCGTCGGCACCGCTGAACTGATCGAGCAGATCAACGAAGGCAACATCGATTTCGACGTTGCTATCGCTACCCCGGATCAGATGGCCAAGGTTGGCCGCGTTGCTCGCGTCCTGGGCCCGCGTGGTCTGATGCCGAACCCGAAGACCGGCACCGTTACCGCAGACGTTGCTAAGGCAATCTCTGAGGTTAAGGGCGGCAAGATCTCCTTCCGCGTTGATAAGGCTGCTAACCTGCACGCCATCATCGGCAAGGCATCCTTCGATGCTGAGAAGCTGGCTGAGAACTACGGCGCCCTCATGGACGAGATCCAGCGCCTGAAGCCTTCTTCCGCTAAGGGCATCTACATCAAGCGCGCTACCATCTCCACCACCTCCGGCCCGGGCATCCCGGTTGACGGTTCCGTGGTCAAGGATTACACCGCGTAAGCAGTTCTAACGCACTGCGTTCAAAGCTAAAGGGCTTCGAGGAATTCCTCGAAGCCCTTTTGCTATGTCTTAGCCCGCCTGCAGCTACACGGCGTCAATATCGTCTGGCACCCAATCGTCGCCGTCGTAGAAGACGTTGCGTGCTAGGGGAATTTGGTGCGAAGCAGACTCCAGGATGTGCATAAAATACCCGGCTGTATTCGGAATGGCGAGGGTATCTCCTACGGCAATGCCATCCGGGAAGTCCAGTTCGCGGCGCAGGATAACCTCGTCTTCAATGCAGTAGGCACCCACCACAAACCCGGTGCGTGGCTCGCGGGAGATTTCCTTTGCCGGGCCGGCCGTGGGTACCAGGAGGGGGTCGAGCAGGATGTCATCTGCGGCGGTCCGGCATTGGGTGCGATTCATCGCCACGCCGATAAGGGGCAGGCCATCAGAGCGTTCTTTGAGGAAGCTCACCTCGGCGAGGATGACTCCACAGCCGTCGAGGAGGCTGCGGCCGGGCTCCAGGTGAAGTGCGATGTCCCGCTCGCGCAGCGCCGTGCCAGCGGTGCCGTAGCTGGGGACCTCGCCGGAGAGGAGCTGGTCCAGCCACTGACCGCGCGTCGGTTCCTGCCAGAAGGGGTAAGTATTGGACAGCGGATCCGATTTCCATGTGAATGGTTCACCGGTACCAGCGCGTTGGGAGGCGATGCGCTCGAGGTAATTCTCCCACTGCTCGCGGGATTCCAGGTAGCTCATGGGCACGCCCCCGCCGATATCGATGAAACCTGCGGGCTGGCCCAATGCGCGTACATGCTCGATCAAGGCAATTGCCTCTGCAAGGGCGGTCCGGCGGTCGGCCTCGCTATAGCCATGAAGGTGCACGTGGACGCCCACAACACGAAGTTCCTCTGGCCACTCGGCTTGCCGCCATGCCGGCAGCCTTTCCCCGAAGCGGGTAGGAGGTAGGGAGTCCGGATCTGGAGCGAGGCGTGGCGCCACGTGGGCGGTGGTGTCTAAGTCCCGCGCGATGGCGGCGATGCGGTGGGATTCGGCGCGAGAATCACAAGAGATAGTAACTCCCCGCGACACCGCGAGGCGGAGCAAGCCATCTGTTTTGATAGCGGCGCTGAGAATGATGCGCTCTGGGGCGACACCGCGGTCGAGCACTTGGCGGAGCTCGTTCTCGCTGGCTACATCCACCCCGAGCCCGGCATCGCGGGCAGCATCGACAAAACACAGCGCCTTATTGGCCTTGCGTGCGAAAAACACCTGGGTGTCCACGCCGTGGGAAGCGCCCGCATCGAGCAACTCCTGGGCATTGTGGCGCAACGGCGCGGAATTCAACACGTTCACCGGCGAACCGTAGCGCGAGGTCAATGCGCTGACGTGCTGCGGGTTTTCGACGAGCTCACGCATCCATCGTTCCCACCGGGCGCGCAAGGGGACGGTGCCGTGGACGGGTAGTGGTTCTACAGGGGTGGTGGTCATGGGTTTCCTACTTTCTCCGCCCAGCGGGGGATGTCATCGTGCACGGAACGGTTAAGGGAGTCATGGCCAGGTAGGGAGAGCTCATTCATCCGGCCAATTTCCACCACGCCAGGAACGTCGTGGAAGGGGGAGGGGGTGGCTTGGGGAGCAACGGTGGCGTCAATAAGCAGGTCCACGCCGCCCTTTTCCCGCCAGGAATCTATCTGCGCCGGCGTGCCTAGGTAGTCGGTATTCACCACACCGGAGTGGATCAGCTCGAGCAGGCGCCTAGCTGTGACCGGTGGCGGACCAAATGCCACGCGCTCAAGGGTGCGTGAAAGCTCACGGAAGCCGGGCATGGGGCCATGTGCCTTGTGCCAATCGACGCACTCTTGGAATACCCCACGAAACGCTGCACCTACGGCCGCGGCTGGGGTGAGCGGACCGCTACCTTCGGCCGCACGGAGGGAAGCCTCGAGCTCAGCGACGGCATCGCCGGTGAAATCCTGACCGTCGATAACGGCGGCGAGGTCCGCTGTTGAGAAGTCACCGAATTCGCCTGCAGCCCCAATGAGGATCTCACGCAGCTCCGCAGCGTTGTCGATATGCGCGCAGGCCTGCCGCCACCGCGCTGACACCTCCGGCAACGGTGTCTCCGGGGAGGGCTTTACCTCCATGAAGCGCCCGCTGCGGCTAACCGGGTAGATGGTTTCGGCGGTATCGCCATACAGCAGGCACACATCGATGAAGCTTAGGGCGGCACCGCGAACGCCGATTCGCCGTGCGGAGCTGGGGAGATCGGCACCGAAGTAGAGACCGGTGACCGGTACGCACGAGGCCTCATAGGCCAAGGAACCGGCGTGGAGATGGTCGTGGCCGGTGCAGACGAGGACCTCGTCGAAGGGGGCGCCATCGACCATGAAACCTTCTCCTTCGGCGCTTACCGCGGTCACGCGGTGCGGCAGGTGCCGGATGCGAACGTGGGATGGCGCGCGGCGCACTGCTGCGGACCAGATATCGGCGAGAAACTGGCCCACTTGGGCCCGCGGTGGGAAGGCATCGGTGGTGTCTTCGCCGCGGCGGGTGCGCCAGGCGTTGAAATTATCGTGGGCCGTGGTGACGATGGCACAGTTGACGTTGAGGCGCCACTGTAGCGGCTGCTGCGGACGGTAGACGGCGCCCGCACCGGCGGGGTAGGGGTCAAAGACGGTCACATCGAGCGGAACGCGGGCGCGCTCGATGAGTTCCTCGACGGCCCACAGGCCGCGCGGGCCAGCTCCAATGATGGCAATGCGGCGGGCAGGACGAGAAGAGGTCACTGCGCCGACCCTTCGATGCGCGCGGCAAGTTCAGCGGGCGAAATGTCAAAGTTTTCGCACACCCAGGAATCGTTATAGATGGTGTCGAGGTAAGGCTGGCCGGCGTCGTGCAGCACGGCAACCACTTCGGCCCCTGCCGGCAGGGAGGGCGCGAGGCGTTGGAAGGCGGCGATGACGGCGCCGCCGGAAGCGCCAGGCAGCAGGCCCTCTGCTTGGGCGAGCTGTCGGGCGGCAACGATGGCATCGAGATCCGGAACTCGCTCCACGGAAGAAGGCGAAAACTTGGTGGATAACTCGGTGACGATTCCGGCGCCATAGCCAGGCAACATGCGGGTACCGCGCTCACCACCAAAAAGCACGGAGCCTTCCGCATCAACGCCGATTGTGTGGGTGTCGGCGCCGATCTCAGAGAGCTTGCGTACGCAGCCGCCAAGGGTTCCGGTGGTGCTCATAGCCACGAGCAGATGACTGGGCGTCTGGCCGAGCTGGTCCAGAATCTCCGCCATGGTGCCTTCCGCGTGGGCGTGGAAGGCGGCCTCATTGGAGTACTGGTTGAGGTTGAAAGAATCGGGGATCTCTTCCAAAAGCTCGGCCACGCGGGTGCGGCGGGCGGTGAGCCAATCGCCGGTTTCTGGATCGGGGTGGTCAAGCAACTCCACGTGTGCGCCATAGGCCCGCATGGTAGCCACCGTGGAGGCGTTGACTCGCGGATCCACCACGCAATGGAACTTCATCCCCTGGAGCGGGGCTTGGCGAGCTAGCGCCATGCCCAGGTTGCCGGAGGAAGATTCCACCAGCGTCGAACCCGGGCGGATATCGCCGGCTTCGAGGGCTGCCTGGATAAGGGCTCGGGCAGTCCGGTCTTTTGCAGAACCGCCAAGGTTGAATTGTTCGAGTTTGAGATAGAGGTGGACATCCGGCCGGGGACTAATTGCCTCCACTCGCATGAGTGGGGTATTGCCAATGGGCGGGTGCGCTTGAGAATGAATCCTGGGGCTCATCATTGGCCCCATGGTAGACCTTTACGTCCACCTTTTCCGCCGGCTTAGTCTTTGATCTCCGCATAGGCATCGAGGGCGGCTTGGCGCGATTCCTTCAGGTCCACGATGGGCGGGGCAGACAGCGCTGGTGCCCAGCGGCGCACGTACTCGCCGTCGGGGTCGAAGCGTTTGGCCTGCGTTTCGGGGTTGAAGATGCGGAAGAAGGGCGCGGCGTCATCGCCGCAGCCGGCCACCCACTGCCAATTAAACGGGTTGGAGGCGGCATCGGCGTCCACCAACGTGTCCCAGAACCATTCCTCGCCCAGGCGCCAGTGGATGCCCAGGTTCTTGGTGAGGAAGGAGCCCACCACCATGCGCACGCGATTGTGCATGTACCCGGTGGCCCATAGTTCGCGCATTCCGGCGTCGACAAGCGGAATGCCGGTAGCGCCGGCCTGCCAGTCCTTGAGTCGCGGGTCATCCCAGGACCAGTCGAAGCGGTCGAATTTCTCCCGCACGTTTTCGGTCGCGAGATTGGGCAGGTAGTAGAGGCGGTGCCAGGCAAAGTCGCGCCACAGCAGCTCGGAGTGGAACTTGGCGGCCTCTGGCTCCTCGGCCGCGGCGAACCACACCTCGCGCGGGGAGACTTCGCCAAAGCGCAGGTGGGGCGAGAGTAGGGAGGTGGCATTGAGCGCGGGGATATCGCGCTCCTCGGCATAGTTGGCTAGGTCCAGCTGGGCTAGTCGCTCGCGCGCGCCGGCCTCGCCGGGCGTCCAGTGCTCGGCCAGCGATGCCGCCCATGCCGGTTCGGTGGGCTGGGGCCAGGCAGATGCACTGCTTGCCGACGCCCCCATCTCCGGCACCCCCTCCGGTTCATCTCCCGCCACCTGGGAGGCGGCGGCCTTGGAGAAAGGAGTAAAAACCTTATAGGGCTGGCCCTGGCCATTGGTGACCTCCCAGGGCTCCACCAAGGTGAAGCCGGGCGAGGACGTCGCGGTGATGCCCTGGGAGGTTAGGGTTTCTTTGACGGTGGCATCGACCTCGCGCAGTGGTCCATGGTAGCGGCGGGTCCACGTGACGGTGGTGGCGCCCAGCTCGGTGGCGAGGCGGGGGATTTCCGCGCGGGCATCGCCGGCGGCGCGAATGAGTTCTACGCCGTAGTCGGCAAGGTCGCGGGCGAGGGCATAGAGGGAACGCTCGCGCCACCACGTGGTGGCGCCGCCGAGCGGGCGGGTGCCGGGATAGGCGGGTTCGTCGAGGACGACGGCGACCAAGGGGGCGTCGCCAAGCGCGGCGGCCTCGGCCGCGCGGGAAAGGGCCTGGTTATCGTGCAGGCGCAGGTCATCGCGGAACCACATGAGGGAGGTCATGGCGGCTATCCTACGCGGCGGAAACGGCGATTTGGAGAAACCGCGGGTGGGGAGGTAGTGTTTTCCACGAAGTTTGAACGGCCACTTCACGGCCGAGTCAAAGTTCACCGAAGACCGTTGGTCATCCATTTGGATCGAAGGTTCTCCATCCTAGGAGGCGGCCCACGCAGGAGACACTTTGCGATTATTCGCGGCATTCTCTTATGTCGCGCGCCCTGTGCTCTTGCACGGGGCTTTTGTTGTTTCGGGCAACCGAAGCGAGGAAGGCCCCGGCGGAATAATAAAAGAGATGTTTTGGAAGGAGGCGAGAGACAATGGCAAACCCAAAGAACACTGCAGACCTGGCAGAGCTGAAGGAGAAGCTGGCTGGCGCTAACTCTGTTGTATTGACCGAGTACCGCGGCCTGACCGTATCCCAGCTGCAGGAACTGCGTAACGATCTGGGCTTTGACGTTGAATACTCCGTCGCCAAGAACACCCTTTTCAAGATCGCTGCCAAGGAAGCTGGCATCGAAGGTCTTGATGATTTGCTGACTGGCCCGACCGCAATTGCGTTCATCAAGGGCGAGGCAGTGGATGCTGCGAAGGTCATCACCAAGTTCGCTGATGACAACAAGGCACTCATCATCAAGGGTGGCTACATGGACGGCAACGCACTGTCTGCCGACCAGGTTGAGGCCATCGCCAAGCTGGATAACCGCGAGACCACCCTCGCAAAGCTGGCTGGCGCTATGAAGGGTTCTATGGCGAAGGCAGCCGCTCTCTTCAACGCTCCTGCAACCAAGGCTGTACGCACCGTCGCAGCCCTGCAGGACAAGAAGGAAGCAGAAGCTTAAGTCGTCACAAAAGACGCACAATTACAACACCGTGTGCGCCGCATAAATCACGCGCAGCGCACACACAACACAGAAAGGACTTGCCATCATGGCTAAGCTCACCAAGGACGAGCTCATTGAAGCTTTCAAGGAAATGACCCTCATCGAACTGTCCGAGTTCGTTAAGGAATTTGAAGAGGTATTCGACGTTGAGGCTGCTGCTCCGGTTGCTGCTGTTGCAGCTGGCGCTCCGGCTGAGGGCGGCGCTGGTGCCGCTGAGGAGAAGACCGAGTTCGACGTCGTTCTGACCGACGCTGGCGCTAAGAAGATTGGCGTTATTAAGGCTGTCCGCGAGATCGTCTCCGGCCTGGGCCTGAAGGAAGCTAAGGAAATGGTCGAGGGTGCTCCTAAGGCTATCCTCGAGGGCGCTTCCAAGGACGACGCTGAGGCTGCTAAGACCAAGCTGGAAGAGGCTGGCGCTTCCGTCGAGCTCAAGTAATTTCACTGAGCTTTACGCTTTCAAACCCCCACTCTTACCGCCGCGCGCGGTGGGAGCTGGGGGTTTCCTCGTTTTATGCTCGCGGGCGCAATGCGGGTAGTACAGCAATGGCCAATAGTGTCAAAGTGTGACACTATGGCATTGTGGAGTTTAGGAGGGGTAGCTTAGAGCGCTTTCACACAGATGGTAAGGCGCCAAAGTACGTGCCCCCTGAACTGCGAAGGATACTGCGTCGCAAACTCATCATGATTGACCGAGCAGCCTCTCTTGCTGATTTGAGGATTCCACCAGCGAATCACTTAGAGAGGTTGAAAGGGCAGTGGGACGGATTTTATTCCATCCGTGTTAATGCGCAGTGGAGAGTAGTTTTTCGATGGACAGGGAAAGGAGCTGTGGACGTTGACTTCATCGATTATCACAAATGAGGGAGAGGAAGACTCGGATATCATTTCCGTTCCACACCCTGGAGAGGTTCTGCGCGAGGAATTTCTGGAGCCGCTCGGACTGACTCAATACCGCTTAGCCAAGGATATTTTTAGCTCCAAGTCTCAAATTTCCAAACTGGTGCGTGGGCGCATTGGGATTAGTGCGGAAATGGCGCTCCGTCTTTCCGCCTATTTTGGCAATTCGGCAGAGTTTTGGCTGGGGCTGCAAGAAGAGTTTGATCTCTGGTGCGCGCGGCAGACCACGGATACTAGCAACATCATCGCTTGGAATGCGCAGACGGCCTAAAACCAATCCAGCGGGGCGGGGCGGCCTGTAGAAACAAGGAAACGCCGCCACGGGTTGTAGAATTAGCCCCCATGCTGCCCAAGTCCCGCATTTTTTCCGTCCTGCTCCTAGGCCTCGGCGTCGCGCTCATCGCCGCCGGTATTGTGGCGCCGGCGTTTTTGGATTACTCCCCGCGGCTGCCGCTGAACCTGAAAAACAGTACGTGGACACTGCGCGATGATTCTGCGGATTCGCAGCAGCTGTCCAAGGACGGCACCACGCCGTATTCGGGCCCTATGACGTACCAAATCAACATGGATATCCAGGAGCCCTCGGACGATGAGAAGGCCACCGTGCGCATCGGTGAGACTCGCATGCGTGGCGAGGGGGAGGGCCTCAATGACCTGAGCCAGGCCCAGGTGTGGACGTACCCCGTGGACCGCCTGAGCGGCGAGGCGGCGGGGGAGGCGTCCCTTAGCCATACGCTTGCTACGCCTTCGGATAAAGTCACGGTGGATGGCTACTGGCTCAAGTTCCCAGCAGGCGCAGAGAAGACCAACTACCCAGTCTTTGACCCGACGCTGCGTAAGGCCGTCGATGCAGTCTTTGAAGAAGAAACCACGATGGACGGCCGCACGGTCTACCGCTACCACCAAGAAATTGAGCCGACTAACGTCGCGCAGCTATTTGCGGCCGATGGCAATACCACCAGCTTGCCCAAGAAAGACGGCGGCGAGGAGCAGGGCTACCTAACCCACTCCGGCAGCCGCGACTTCTACGTGGACCAACAAACCGGCCTCGTGGTGGGCATGGATATGGATATCGATGATTACTACGCGGACCGCGAGGGCGTGGGCCGCGAGCGCGCCTTCGTCTTTAATGGCTCTACCTCCGAAGAGGACCAGCAGGCGCTGCTCAAAGAGGCGGCAGATTTCCCGCGCGACCGCGTAGCGGAGATCGTGCGGTGGGGTGCCATCGGCCTCGGCGCACTTTTGGCCCTGCTCGGAATCATCGGCGCACTCGGCCTTTTTGGCGGCAAGAATAAGCATGCCCGCCCGCGCCATAACCGCGGACGCATCGGTGGAAGCGCGGTGCCGGCGAGCCGGTAAAGCGCAGCTGGAAAACAAAATCGCCGCCGGGGTTGCGGTGTATTGAGATTTTAGTGGTAGGGTGCTCGGTGGTTGTCGCGCACAGTCGCGCGACGTGGACGCGTTAGCGCCGCGGCGAGCACGAGCTTGCCCCCTAGCGCGGTAGCGACACGCCCCAAGTGTGGTGTGTCTTTACATGGCAGGTCTTTTCCTATAAGCTGTTTCGTTGCGCTGGAATCTGGATCTTCGGTGCACATTTAGCCTTTCAGGCCGGTGATGGCAAAACCGACTTGACAAGGTGATTTTGTGCATTCTGAACCCAGACACTCCACAGCAGACCGAATGCTAGAATTACCAGCGGTTTTGCGGCTCGTCGGCCAGGGCGAGCAGGCAATCCGCGTGAGGTGCTGGAAGGACCCATCTTGGCAGTCTCCCGCCAGACCAAGTCAGTGGCCAATATCCCCGGAGCCCCGAAGCGATACTCGTTTGCAAAAATCAGCGAGCCTATCGCCCTGCCGGGTCTCCTTGACGTACAACTTGATTCCTTTGATTGGCTCGTTGGCGCGCCGGAGTGGCGCGAGCGCGAGCAGGCTGAGCGCGGCGATGACGCCCGCGTGACGAGCGGCCTCGAGGACATCCTCGAAGAGCTCTCGCCGATTGAGGACTACTCGGGCAATATGTCCCTGTCCTTGTCGGAGCCGCGCTTTGAACCGGTGAAGAACACCGTGGATGAGTGCAAGGAAAAGGACATCAACTACTCCGCGCCGCTGTACGTGACCGCAGAGTTTATTAATAACGACACCCAAGAGATTAAGTCGCAGACCGTCTTCATCGGCGATTTCCCGATCATGACGGATATGGGCACGTTCATCGTGAACGGTACCGAGCGCGTCGTCGTCTCTCAGCTGGTGCGCTCCCCGGGCGTCTACTTCGA
The DNA here is from genome assembly GCA_938008395.1 of Corynebacterium tuberculostearicum. GTDB lineage: Bacteria > Actinomycetota > Actinomycetes > Mycobacteriales > Mycobacteriaceae > Corynebacterium > Corynebacterium tuberculostearicum_L. The sequence continues at coordinate 2,636 of CALLKG010000125.1, read as the reverse complement.
TCGCTCGATCGATAAGTCCACCGAGCGCCCGCTGCACTCCGTGAAGGTTATTCCTTCCCGCGGTGCATGGTTGGAGTTCGACGTCGACAAGCGCGACACCGTCGGCGTGCGCATTGACCGCAAGCGCCGCCAGCCGGTAACCGTGCTGCTGAAGGCACTGGGCTGGAGCGAGGAGCAGATCAAGGATCGCTTCGGCTTCTCTGAGCTCATGATGTCCACCCTGGAGTCTGACGGTGTAGCGAACACCGATGAGGCACTGCTGGAGATTTACCGCAAGCAGCGCCCAGGCGAGCAGCCCACCCGTGAGCTGGCTCAGTCCTTGCTGGATAACTCCTTCTTCCGTGCAAAGCGTTACGACCTGGCTAAGGTCGGCCGCTACAAGGTCAACCGCAAGCTGGGGCTCGGCGGCGACCACGATGGTCTGATGACCCTGACCGAGGAAGACATTGCCGTCACCCTCGAGTACCTGGTCCGCCTGCACGTAGGCGAGCGCGAGATGAAGGCACCGAACGGTGAGATGATCGCCCTGCACACGGATGACATCGACCACTTTGGTAACCGTCGCCTGCGCACCGTGGGTGAGCTCATCCAGAACCAGGTCCGCGTCGGCCTGTCCCGCATGGAGCGCGTTGTGCGCGAGCGCATGACCACCCAGGACGCGGAGTCCATCACTCCGACCTCCCTGATTAACGTGCGCCCGGTCTCTGCTGCAATCCGCGAGTTCTTCGGTACCTCGCAGCTGTCCCAGTTCATGGACCACAACAACTCGCTGTCCGGCCTGACCCACAAGCGCCGCCTGTCCGCGCTGGGCCCAGGCGGCCTGTCTCGTGAGCGCGCCGGCATTGAGGTGCGAGACGTTCACGCTTCTCACTACGGCCGTATGTGCCCGATTGAGACCCCTGAGGGTCCGAACATTGGCCTGATTGGTGCGCTGGCGTCCTACGCCCGCGTGAATGCTTTCGGCTTCATTGAGACCCCGTATCGCAAGGTTGTGGACGGCAAGATCACCGACCAGGTGGAGTACCTCACCGCCGATGAAGAGGACCGCTTCGCTATTGCTCAGGCCGAGGTCGAGCAGGACGCAGAGGGCAACCTCACCGGCGAGCGTATTGAGGTCCGCCTGAAGGACGGCGACATCGGACTTACCGACGCCGCCGGTGTGGACTACGTTGACGTCTCCCCGCGCCAGATGGTTTCCGTGGGTACCGCCATGATTCCGTTCTTGGAGCACGACGATGCTAACCGTGCCCTGATGGGTGCGAACATGCAGAAGCAGGCAGTGCCGCTGGTGCGCTCCGAGGCCCCGCTGGTTGGTACCGGCATGGAGCAGCGCGCTGCGTACGACGCTGGCGACGTAGTCATCACCCCGAAGGCCGGTGTGGTCGAAAACGTCACCGCTGATGTCATCACCATCATGGATGATGAGGGCCAGCGCGATACCTACATCCTGCGTAAGTTCGAGCGCACCAACCAAGGCACCAACTACAACCAGACCCCGCTGGTTTCCATGGGCGAGCGCGTAGAGGCCGGCCAGGTTCTGGCCGACGGCCCTGGTACCCACAATGGTGAGATGTCCCTCGGCCGCAACCTGCTGGTTGCCTTCATGCCGTGGGAAGGCCACAACTACGAGGACGCCATCATCCTCAACCAGCGCATCGTGGAAGAGGACATCCTGACCTCCGTCCACATCGAGGAGCACGAGATCGATGCTCGCGATACCAAGCTGGGCGCCGAGGAAATCACCCGCGAGATCCCGAACGTCTCCGAGGACGTGCTGAGCGACCTGGACGAGCGCGGCATCATCCGCATCGGTGCCGACGTCCGCGCTGGTGACATCCTGGTGGGTAAGGTCACCCCGAAGGGCGAGACCGAGCTGACCCCGGAGGAGCGCCTTCTGCGCGCCATCTTCGGTGAGAAGGCCCGCGAGGTCCGCGATACCTCCATGAAGGTCCCGCACGGTGAGGTAGGCAAGGTCATTGGCGTTGCTCGCTTCTCCCGCGACGATGATGACGATCTGGCTCCTGGCGTCAACGAGATGATTCGTGTCTACGTTGCCCAGAAGCGCAAGATCCAGGACGGCGATAAGATGGCCGGCCGCCACGGCAACAAGGGTGTTGTGGGCAAGATCCTGCCGCCAGAGGATATGCCATTCATGGAAGACGGCACCCCGGTGGACATTCTGCTTAACACCCACGGTGTGCCGCGTCGTATGAACATCGGCCAGGTCCTCGAGGTTCACCTGGGCTGGCTGGCACACGCCGGCTGGAAGGTCGATACCGAGGATCCGAAGAACGCCGAGCTGCTCAAGACCCTGCCGGAAGAGCTTTATGACGTTCCTGCAGATTCCTTGACCGCCACCCCGGTCTTCGATGGTGCTACCAACCACGAGATCGAGCGCCTGCTGGCTTCTTCCCGTCCTAACCGCGATGGCGATGTGCTGGTGGATGAGCACGGCAAGGCCACGCTTTTCGACGGCCGCTCGGGCGAGCCGTACAAGTACCCGATCTCTGTCGGCTACATGTACATGCTCAAGCTGCACCACTTGGTCGATGAGAAGATTCACGCCCGTTCCACCGGTCCTTACTCCATGATTACCCAGCAGCCGCTGGGTGGTAAGGCCCAGTTCGGTGGCCAGC
>CALLKG010000124.1:0-14908 GCA_938008395.1 Corynebacterium tuberculostearicum | reverse complement strand
TGAAAGGGAGCCGGGCATGACAAATAGCCGCCCGGCTAAAGGACCGGAGCGGTTTTTAACCTACGGGGTAGGAAACCGCCTTAGCGGTTGGTGCGCAACCGCAAGAAAGCGGTACCTGAAATCAACATGGGTCTAATTATATCCATTTAAATTCGCGGGTGATATGAAGGGCCCAGGTTTTGTTCCGTTTGAGTAGATGTGAAAATCTTCGAACATGCCGAAGAAGTTTGATCAGGAGGCGAAGGACCGTGTGGTCCGCCTCGTGGAAGCTCGCATTCTGGCGGAGAATATTTCGATGCAGAAAGCCTGCAAGATCGTGGCACCAAAGCTGGGCTTTCGTGGCACACAGCGAGGCAATGGACGCAGGCCGCTCGACGTGAAGGACGCGTTAGTGAACGGTTGTCTGAGGGAACCAGGGGGAGTCGCCTGCGGAGCGCACGACGCGGTTTTCGACGAGGTCTGCGACGTGGTGGAGGAATTGGGTGACGGATTCGGTGGTGAAGTGCGCCAGCGTGATGTTGTTGACTTCCATGCCAAGGCGAACGGCTGACAGCGGCTTGGTGGCCATGTTTTCACTCCTAGAGGTGGTGTTCGGGTCGTTTCTGCCCAACACCTTACGGGCCGGGTGTGCACTTTCTGACCGTGTTTCCACCTGGGGGTTTCGTTTCGCGCAGACTCGTTTACTTAGTATCGTCCACCTCACGGATAGCCCTGTAGATGGTTTGCCGGGAGACGTTGAAGGACCTGGCGACTGACTTCACTGACTGGCCGTTCTCGACCAATAGCGCAGCCTGTTGCTTCTGCTCTTTACTGAGCTTCGGCTTCGGGCCCGCAACTCGTCCCTGTGCTCGGGCATGGGCGACGCCCTCGCGAGTGCGCTGAATAAGGAGGTCACGCTCCCACTCAGCTAGAGAAGCCATGATGTTGACCACGACCTTATCTGCAGGACGGGATGTGTCCAGAGCAGGATCAAGGACCCGGACATTGATGTCCCGGTCAGCTAGGTCGGAGATGGTAGTGACGGTTTCGACCATGTTGCGGCCCAGCCGGTCTAGCCGGGTCACGACCAAGGTATCGGCCGGCCTCATGTAGGCGAGGGCATCATCGAGGCCGGGGCGAGACCACTTGGCACCACTAATGGTGTCGCTGTAGATATGCTTAGGGTCGCAACCAGCGTCGATGAGGGCCTTGCTTTGCGTGTCCAGCGACTGCCCCTGTCGCGAGGTCGAGACGCGCGCATATCCAATCAACATACCTACTCACCTGTCAGTTCTTCCTCGGTCACGCTGAGGTCAGCAGGCAACGCGCCGTCGATGACGTAGGTGCGTAGCAGCTTGTCCAGCAGAGCACGGACCTTGAACTTCGACACCCTTGCTCCGGTGTCTTCCGTGAAGTACGCCGCCGCCAGGTCAAGGTCAATTGATGCCTTTAAGTCATCGAAACGCCCATACTCGTTGATGGTTGCCGCCGTGACCCGGGCGTCGAGTATCCGTCGCAGCTGCGCCATGTCCAGCCCTAGACATTCATGCAGTCGTACCAGCTGTCGGTCGCGCTCGGTGATGCGGTACTCGTTGATGTAGTCGTGCACTGTCTTGCCTGGTTGCAGGGTCACGTCACCTGCTTGGAGGTCGTGCAGCCAACGGTTAGCGTAGCGCTGGTCATCCTGACTCAGGCGGGCGAAGCTGGCATGCAGCTGTTCCAGCAGGTCATCGAGCACATCCTGCGGCACGCCGTCCTGGAGGGCCTTGAGGTACTTCTTGAACTTGCTGTTGAGGTACTCGGCATCAATGCGGTCGGTGTCGATGTGCTTGATGTGCACGTCAATGTCGAAGGGTGCATCCTCAGGCGACTGCTCTGAGTCGTCGCCTGCCTTGCCGAGCTCCTTGTAACGGGTCACCAGCGTGGTGTAGGTGTCCTCGGTAAGTTCCACCACGATAGGCTCCGTCAGGGCATCGAAGTAGTAGGTGTCCTTGTCCGAGGTGAAGCCCTGCACCTGCGCGGCCTGAAGTTCCCGGTACATGCGGTTGAAGGTCTTGGCGAACTCGCCTTGGTCTGCCTCAAGGTCGGGTAGCTGCGAGAAGTCCGGCTGGCCGGTCTTCGGGTCGGTAAACAGCGCCTCGATGGTAGCGAAGCACTCGTTGATGGATGTGAGGTGGTCATCGAGGTGGTCCACGAACAGGCCGAGGGGTCGGTCGCCGGAGTAGAGCTTTACCGCCCGGTCGATGTTGTCCCGCATAGTGTGCGGCCTGCGGTAGTAACGGATGGACCCGAAGGGCTTTTCCGGGCCGAAGATGCGGTTGGTGCGCGAAAAAGCCTGGATGATGGACTCGTACTCGATCACCTTATCCAGATAGAGGGTGTTGAGCCACTTGGAGTCGAAGCCGGTGAGCATCTGGTCCACCACGATGAGCAGGTCGATGTGTTGGCTGCGGTCGTCGAGGAAGGCCTTGGTGTTGTAAGGCTTCTTGTGGGCTAGGCGCTTGGAGACGTCCTTTTTGAACTCATCATGGGTCGGCATGGTGAAGTGCTGGCCGTAGGTGTTGTTGTAGTCGCGGAGAATCTCCAGCAGGCCGTCTTCCTTGAGCAGTTGATTGTCCCCGGTGTTGTCGATGTTGGGGTCAAACAGTGCTGTGACCTTGATGTGAGGGTACTGCTTCTTGAAGATGCGGTAGTACTCCACGGCCTCGGGAATGCTGGAAGTCGCTAGGATGGCATGGAACATGCTGTTGCGGCTGAGCTGCATCCAATGCTCGTTGATGTCGCTGGCGACAGCCTCGCGGTGGTTTGCCTTCTCATACTGGGTCGTTGGCAGGTAGTCCTCGATGCCCTTGGTCACACGCTTATAGGTGCTGTTGCCCTTATCGTCTTTTTCCAGCTCATAGATAGAGGCCATAGGGATCTGCTTCTTGTCCATGAACTTGCTGTAGACTGCCGCCTTCTGCGGGTCTGTCAGCGCTTCCTCTACGGTCTTGGCCTTGGCCGCCTGGAGGGCGACCACGGTGCGCACGTCATGCGTCCTGAAAGTCTCCACCATTTCAGGGTCGAAGCTCAACACGTTTTTATCGCGGATGCCGTCGGCAATTGAGTAGCGGTGTAGCTCATTGCCGAACAGTGTGGCCGTGGTGGAATGCTTCTTCTGGTTTTCGTCATGGATGGGCGTGCCGGTAAAGCCGAAGAACAGCGCGTTCGGCAGGGTGTGCTTGACGGAGGCGAGCATGTCACCGAAGGTGGTGCGGTGCGCCTCATCGACGATGAAGACCACGCGCTTGGAACGGATGAGGTCCAGGTCAGCTGTCTTCATCGTCTCAGGATTGACGCGGCTCATCTTGTGCAGTGAGGTCACGATGAGAGTGGAGCGCTTGTCCTTGAGCAGCGTTGCCAGGTTGGCAGCACTGGAGGTGTCCTCCACCGCGATGCTGTCGCCACCGTAGCTGACGTAGTTCTCCAGCGACTGCGTGCCCAGCTCAACACGGTCAAGCAGGAACACCACCTTGTCGGCGTTGTGGGAGTCAGCGATGAGCTGAGCGGTCTTGAAGCTGGTAATCGTCTTGCCGGAGCCGGTGGTGTGCCAGATGTAGCCGCCCAACTGGTCGCCACTGTCCCAGTCGTGACGGTCCACACGGTCAGCGATACGCGAGGCCGCATAGTACTGGTAGGAACGCATCGCCAGCAAGTTGCCAGAGGCACGGTCTGCGACGGTGTAGAAGCCGATGAGCTGGTGCGCCATCGGAATGGACAGCAGCGCACGTGCCACGTCGTCCCATTGGTTGATCGGCTCGTTGTTGAAGTCTGCCCAGTGGAAGAAGTAGTCCGGGTTGAATTTGCCTGCCCCCGGGTTGGCGAAGTAAATCGTCTCTTCTGGGGTCATGGCGACGAAGATTTGCACCAGGGAGAAGATTCCCTGGTAGACGCCCTCATGGGCGTATTTGGTTATCTGGTTCGCACCTTGGGAGACCGGCGCACCGGAGCGCTTCAGCTCGATGTGGAAGACCGGCATACCGTTGATGAGCAGCATCAAGTCGCCACGTCGGGTGGGCAGCAGCTCATTGGCGGTCTGGAAGCGCGGCTGGACGGCAATCTGGTAGCGCGACTGGCCACCGGCAATCTCTAGGCGGTCGTAGATTTTCAGGCTGATCTCAGAGCCGAAGTTTGCCGCCTGCGGTGCATCTCGGGTAATGGTCACGGTGCGACCGTTGATGAACTCGTTGAGCGCCAGCGGGGTGCGCAGGTTGTTGACCTGCTCGATGATTTGCGCCATCTCGCCTTCGGTGAGCGGCACGTCGCCTAGCAGGTCACGGCCCCGGTTGTTGGCGTAAAGAATGTCCGCCCAGTTGTCGATGAGCTGCTGCTCTGTCGGGAAACGCAGCAGTTCCTTGCTCCAGCCGTGGCGGGTGAGCAGGTCGATGAGCGCAGCCTCGAATTCAGCCTCAGAACGAAATGGTGTGGTCATAACTGCTCCTTAGATGAACATCCGTTGCAGCAGCGCCGCCTTGGCCTGCTTAAGGGACTCGATGTACTTGGCCTCGGTAGCAATGAGCGTGTCCAGCCGTGTAAACACCGCACCGATGGCCTGCTGTTCTTCGAGGGTTGGTGGGAACAAAAAATGCATCTTCGCAAACATCCCGCCCGTAATTTGGTTGATGGTGGCACCCATTGATTTCGCAACTTGAGACTCGAAGAGTTCAGTATCGAATAGGGCGCTCATGAAATGAGGCTGTTTGCTTCGAATACCAGTCATGAATGCACCGATGACCGTCGGCGGAAGTTCCCCCCTCACCAACGCATGCTTTCCGATAAGAGCGCGGGAGCCGTTTCGGACGACCATAATAATGTCGTTTGGCTTGACATTTTGTACGTTCACGACGCCGGAGCGGACATACACACAATCATCAAAGGCAAGCGTAGCGTCTTTCACATTGCTTGACCGAAGTACCAGAGTGCCCCCATTCTTCACAACATCGCCTGGTGAATAGGTCAGCCCACTGAAATATTCAACGTGATCATTCAACGAGCTTTCTTTCCACTCACCGTCGAAGCCATCCAGCCGCAGCTCCGGCACCGTCTGGCCCTCCTGCGGGAACATCCGCTGCATGAGCGCAGTCTTGGCCTGCTGCAGAGCTTGGTGCTTCTTGGTGTGCTGGTTGATGGCATCGTCGAGGTTGGTGAAGATAGCGCCGATGGCCTGCTGTTCTTCGAGAGTGTGCGGAATGGAGATATCTGCGCTGTTGATGGTCTGGCTAGTCAGACTAGGTAACCCGGTTGCAGTATTCTTCGCCATCCAATCGACTTGCAATACTGATGCGTAGAAGAACGCTAGGTCAGTCTCTTGGTTCGGAACAACGTAGAACAACGTGTCAACAGTCCAGAAGGGAGCTTTCAGGATGTATGGCTTGCTGATGGTGCCCTTTCGACCGATGCCTACGGCGTCCTCATCGTGAGAAAGAGCTTGGTCCACTGACACCATGTAGCCACCGGTCCCGTAGACGGGAATACAACCTTCCCCCAGATGCTTGTAGTCACGACCGTTGTGGAGAGCTGAGACTGCACCAATACTGGTCGTCTTCCACGCACCGTCGAACCCCTCCAGGCGCAGTGCGGGCACGTTGCGGCTACGCATCGCGACCACCGCCCAGCAGCTCCTGGAGTGCAGCCAGGGCCTGCATGTCGGCGGCGTTGCCGGTAAGCCCGCTCAGTAGGCCTGCCAGCTCTTGCTCCGTCTCGCGAACCTGCACGTCGAGGTCGGTCAGCGCGACGGCGTACTTGTCGTGCAGCGCCTGTACGCGGGCTGAAAGACCAGCGAGCACATGACCAGGGATTTCGCGCAGGTCACCCATAAGTGCAGTAATCCACTTGGCGGTGAGCACCTCATCCACCTGCACGTCGGTAAGCGCTTCGATGGTCGCGTGGGTGTCTTTCTCCAGCTGCTCTTGCGCAGTCTTGAGGTTCTTCTTGAGTTGGTCCCGCTGGGCGATGAGCGCCTTGGCGCTGAGCATGGCAGCCTCGGTGCTGCCCTCCGGCCAGGTCTCGCCCTTGGCCAGCTTCGGCAGGTCCTTGATGGCCTTGTTTAGCTCGGTCTTCTTGAAGGCATCCTGTTTGTCGTTAAGTACCTCGGCCAGATCGGTCTTGTCGTCTTCGCTTAAGTCCTCGACGAGCTGCGTCAGCTCAGATACAGCTGTGTCCACGTCGCGACTTAGCTGCGTTACCTGGTCCTTCTGCTGCGGCAGGTAGAAGGTCTGCACCAACTCGTTGGGAGCAACGCGCCCGTCCCATCCGACCTGGACATAGACCTTCTTCTTTTCTTTGGTCTTCCACTCCATCACGGGGTCATTGACCCGCACGGCATCGAGGCCTTCGGTCTGGATGATCTCCAGGTCACCGGCGGTTTTGACCCAGCTGTCATGTAGTACCTGGTAGCCCTCGTAGGCATCGACCAATGGCACGCGATCGAGGCGGTCGAACAGGTTGGCCTTGAGCTGGTCCTCGGTGGTAGTAATAGGCACGGTAGCTGCGCCATCCACCAGCAGCGCGTGCAGTTTCTCCGGCAGGTCGGATAGTACAGCGCCAACCTGGTCACGAAGTGCCTGGGCTGCAGGGTGCTGGTCGATCGTCTCGCGTAGGTTGGTCGTTTTCAGCTCCGCGTAGCCTTCTGTCTTCTCGGTGAACAGTGCCTCCCGCAGCCCCGGCAGGGCGGTCCAGTAGTGCTCCAGGGTGTCAATTTCGCTGGTGGGAATGCCGCCGTGCATAGTGGCGTACAGGTCTACAGACTCAGGCGGCAGGGTGGCAGAGACGTAGCGTGGGATGTTCAGGTTGTGGTCGTTGGCGCGAATCTCGTCGCGGGTCACTACCCTAGCGAAGTGCGGCACGTCCACGCGGTTGTGAACGGCATCGACGATGCGTTGGATGTCACGGGCGCGCAGGTGGTTGTACTTGCCCTGCTTGATGAAGCCCTGGGAGGCATCGATGAACAGCACGTCATCGCGGTCACGTTCTTGCTTGAGCACCATGATGACGGTCGCGATACCGGTGCCGTAGAAGATGTTGGAAGGCAGGCCGATAATGGCATCGATGTGGTTGGCTTCGATGAGATTGCGACGGATGTCGGCCTCCGAGCCACCACGGAACAGTACGCCGTGCGGCAGGACGACGGTGAGGATGCCATCAGGCTTAACGTGGAACAGCTCATGCAACATGAAGGCGTAGTCGGCCTTGGTCTTGGGCGCTAGACCAAACCGTGCGAAGCGCGGGTCAGCCTCGTTGCCTTCGGGTTCCCACTTTTGGGAGTAGGGCGGGTTGGAGACTACTGCGTCCACATAGAGCGGCTTGTAGGTCTGCACCGGGTCGGCCTCGTCGAACATCGGCCAGTCATGGGCCAAGCTGTCACCGTTGCGGGCGACGATGTTGTCCGCCTTCACGCCGCGCATGACCAGGTTCATACGAGTGAGGTTGTAGGTGTTCTCGCGCAGCTCCTGGGCGAAGTACTTAATACGGTCTGGGTCACCCATGCGCTTGGCGACGGCATGGCCGATGTTAAGCAGCAGGGAGCCAGAGCCGGAGGTCGGGTCGTAAATCTGAATCTCGTCGCGGCCCTTGAGGTGGTCAGCGACGATGTTGCTCATGATGAGAGAGACCTCATGCGGGGTGTAGAACTCGCCTGCCTTTTTGCCCGCGTTGGCCGCGAACTTCTCGATGAGGTACTCGTAGATGTAGCCCAGCACGTCATAGCCCTGCTTGCCATCAGTGGGGATGTCATCGATAAGGTCCAGTAGCTTCTTGATGGCAGAGGTACGGGCAGCGTCGGTTGTACCCAACTTCGACAGGCTGGTGTCCAGGGTGTTAAGGATGCCGTCGAAGACGTGCTTGCGCTCCGGGGCGATGTTGCGCTTGAAGGTAGCCAGACCCTCACGCACGTGAGCGATGGAGAAGTCGTTATCCAAGTCTCGCCACGTCGAGTACAGGTTCTCGTAGGTGAGGAAGTAGCCCAAGTTGTTACGCACCAGGGCCACGGTGTCAGTGTCGGTCTCAACAAGCGTATCTGGCAGGTCTTCCGGTTCAGCGTCGTTATTGAGCATGAACTGCTCTACTTGGTCGGACAAGAACTTATAGAAGATGAAGCCGAGGATGTAGTCCTTGTACTCATTGGCCTCAATCTTGGAGCGCATATTGTTGGCCGACTCCCAGATGAGGGAGGCAAGTTCTTGTTTGTTCACGGGGTAACTTTCTTCACTAAGGCATTAACTACATGGCTCGATTGTGTACACTGAGTGCTTCGGCAGGTCTTTTGGCTCTGAAATTACAGCCACGGGATGTCCGAAATAGTGTGCCATTATTGTGACTGTTTCACAATTAGCGAATTGACGATTGCGGACAGCGGGGGTTAGTTTTTCCAGACGATTTTGACTCGCGTGGGGTCGAATCGTTTGTTTCCGGCCGTTCCGGGAAGGATGTGGATCTCCATCATCAGCTGCGCAAGCCGTCACTTATCCTCCACCGAGGCTTTATTCCACCACTGGCGGAAGTCCACATCCTCGTTGGGTAACGAGCACATCGCCTACTGCTGGCGGGAGATTAAAAAGGCGCAGTCAGCGGGCATGGAGGTGCGGGTCCATTGGGTTCGCAGCCACAGCGACCATGTTCTCAACGCGTTTGCGGACCACGCGGCGGTTAATGCTCGACGCTGCAAGCAGTGGGGGATACGAAAAAGCGTCTAAGCAAGTTCCGGTGGCGGATTCAAAAGGACCTGCGCGCGGCGCCCGAAGACATGGACGTGTGAAGTTTTGGTATGCCCTGACTGCCAAAGTGCTTTAAGAACGCCACTTATCAGCTGGACGATCTAGGAGTTGCGTGGCTTTTAGTCGTTTCACTCGGTCTGGGTTGATAGCGAGAAAATTTCCGGCCATCTTGAGATTTGGGCTGTATCCCTTGAATGAAAGTTTGCTCGAGGACTCCAGCTCTGGCCACATTCCGGCGGATTGAACGATAAGTTCGGGGTTCGCGCGTCGTTTACTCCAAAGCTCATTGGCATAGCGGAGAACTGAATGACAATACTGTGCGGTAGATTCAGTCAATCCGCTCAGGATCGTGTGAGCTGGTTGCATAAGGAGGAGGTCTTGGATTCCTTTTCGGGCAGTTCGGTACATCGATTCGCTTTCTGCCCACCCTGGTTGTAGATAAAAGGGTCGAATGACTGATTCACCCGGATTTTGATGGGGACCTTTCGTATGAGCGGTCCAGTTGACGAATGGGGCGCGGTGAACAATTGTGCTGCGATATTGCCTAAGCCAGGGGAGCCAATCTTCTGGACCATGCCTTTGCCAGTCTAGGAATAGTCCTAAGAGGTTGTTTTGTTCTTGTCTCCCGGCAGTTCCGACGTCGGCAAAAATTCCTGGGCGAAGTGTGTTGCCGGATTTCCCGTTTTTGTGAGCTTTGGCTGCGATATCTAAGATTCTGCCGCAGTCGGTATGGAGGAGTTTTTCTTTGAACCCGCCGACTGCGACTGTGACTGCTGCGAGCCGGTCTAGTGCTTGTGCGAGTGAGATGAGTGAATGGTCTTTAAATACGTGGAGCAGCTCGTTGTTTGGTGAATGAAAGACCGTGCTCAACTCTGGCGGAATTGGATCCCTCGCGCTACGGTCAGAGTTCTGGACATGGGCAATTTTCATATTCTGAGAGAGTTCGAGTTCTCTGAATTTTTCATTGCACAATGCGCTGGTGGACAGTGCTGTTTCGACACCGCTGATTGATGATAGGAGATACTCGCCGATTAGCGCGGAGTGCTTCCAATTGATTTGATCGGTCATCCATCCGATACCTGCCTTGTCCTCGTCGAGGTCGTTGAGGACGCTGTTGTACAACACTTGAGAGGCTCTTTTGGCGGCTTCGATGTGTGGTTTAGTCATGTTTCTATCAAACATCATTAGTTGAAGACGCGTCGCAGAAACGATGTCCTGCATAGACCTTAGGTCAAGTCCTGGGAAGTGGTGTATCTGGCTTTCGAGTATGTGGTTAGTTTCGGGGGCGGGGTTGGGTAAGCATTAGGCGGCGATCTCCTTGTCGTCGGTGGGAGTGTCGTCGACGAGGTTGGCAGCGATGATCTTCTTGGTCTGGGTCAGGCTTGTTAGCGATATGTAGCGTTTTTGCTGGATCCACTCATCGTGTTGTTTCGCAAGGACGGCCCCGACCGGCCGGATGACGGCTTCACGGTGTGGGAAGATCCCGACGACGTCGGTGCGACGTCGGATTTCTCGGTTGAGCCGTTCGGTGGGGTTATTGGACCAGGTCTTGGTCCATACCGGTTTCGGTGCGGTAGTAAAAGCTAACAGCTCATCGAGTGATTCCTCTAGGTAGTCGGCCACGTGAGGAAGCTTCTGCCCACAGAACTCTACATGCGGTATGGCAAACCTGCCTCAAGATGACGCGGGTGAAGTTGATCGGTGGTGGAAACTCAGACAAATGCGCAGGTAATTGAATGATTTGTTTTGTACCGGTTGGAGCCGGTAATCTATAAAAGCCCATGACGGGCCACGCTTTGACGTGAAGGTACACAACCCACACAGGGTTACTGATTTGAAGTGACTTTAATGTCACTACTGACCAGATTTTTTCTGGCTGGCGCAGGCGTTTGTCTGTGTTCTCGTGGCACACCCGTGTCGCGAGTCGGTAGCTGTGTGAAGGAGGGTTGATGGAAATTCCGTCAGCGCATTTTGGCCGTAAGGCCCATCGGGTAGTGCCCGACGACGCGATTGTGCGCGTCGAATTACGCTTGCCTGCGCCATTCGTGGCGAAGCTTTCTACTGAGTCAGCGAAGCGCGGGTGCTCCATGTCGCATGTGATGACGCAGTGGCTTTCCGAAGCAGGTCGCTTCCGTGGTGATGATAGTCAGGGTGCAGGGGGTGCATCTGTGACCTAAGACTGCTTATCGGACAAATCCGAAAACAAATTCAGGGCCCGATCCTGCACGATCGCGCCCTGTGGTCGCCGACGTTCTACCAAAACGTTGAGCGAAAGAATCCAATCACTTCACTTGGAGTTACATGAATGGAGATGCGTCTATTTTGTCATGCCTAAAAATATTTAGCAATTGTGCCTGCCGATCCAACGTTTTAAGTATGTGGGCGGTGAGCGCGCGTGGGTAGATTTACGGCTCTTGCAGCAGCAACGCCCGTTCTCGAGAGGCCCACTTCCAGGGACTATGTGCCCGGGGAGGTGTCGACAGTCTCGGTGATTGGTCAGGCGTCGCCGTCGCGGGTGCGCAGGTTGACTCGGCGTACGCTGCCGGATGAGGATCGTTATTTGCGGCTACGGGAGGTGGGAATCCACCGCCCGGCGGGGCCTCTGCGGAGTGAGGCTATCGCCCGAGCAGCGCTTGTCCAAGCTCATACGCGTGTTCTTGATGAAATTGCTGATGCTAAGGCGGCGCGGGTTGTAGCGCGGTACCTGTACGATGAGGCACTCGTGTGTGGCGTTGTTGACGAGGAGCGGGCGTTGACGCGTCCCGCTGTCGATCGGTGGCTTTTCCGTGATGATATTTTTAGTCGCAGGTCGCAGCGCACTTATCGCACGATTCTCTATGCTGCAGGCCGGACGTTGTATCCTCACGAATTTCCTGAACCGCATCGTCAACGAGGACCGCGGCGCAAAGCCGTTCCGGCGGCGGAGCTTTCGCTGGAGGCTGAGCTGTACGCCGTCGCTGCGAACCTTCGACCAATGTTGCGGGCGCAGTTGCTGACGATTTTGGATCTCACCACTGGGGCAGGCCTGTCGTCCCAGGAGATCCGGCAGCTACGCGGCAGCGACGTTTCTCCACTAGAGCTGCCCGAGCACACGGCAGTCCAGATCGCGGTGCGAAAACGGGGTGTAGTCTCTCGCGTGGTGCCTGTCGTGTGTCCCGTTCGCGGTCACCGGCTTTTGACGCGGGCACGCGATGTCGGTAACGGATATGTTTTTCCTATTGTTGGCGATTCCATGCCTCGAAACGCCGTCTGCCACGTGTCGGAAGAGCTCGTTGAGCTGGGGTTTCCTGGATTTAATGCTGCTGCGCTGCGGAATCGTTGGGTGGTAAAACTGGCCTCTGACCCGGGGGTGCCGGCTGCGATGCTGATGAAAATGGCGGGCATTGCTGATCTGCGTGTTCTCCATGATCTGGAGGCGGACCTGCCGCGGTATACACCGGAAGACGAAGCAAAAGCTTTGCTGCGATCTGAGGGGGAGTACCTCTGATGACAGTAGTAATGCAAGAGCAGAGAGTGATGATTTCCCCCGATTATGTGGAAAGTTGCGCTGCGGTTATTGAAAAATCGGGTGCGCACCAAATGATCGACTTTTATTTTCGCCAGGACCGTGGCGTGGGCGGACGGAAATCCTCCGGCCCGCGATATTCAATGTTGGGCGTGCTCACTGTGGGTTTGGCTTTGATTGGGATTCGTCGTGTGCCCTCGATGGCGGAGATCTGGCGCACCCTATGGACCCTAGAGCCTGCTCAGCAGGCCCGGCTCGACCTAGACCTTTCCTGCGGCGAGGGCACCTACAGGGCGTTTGCCATGTGGCTGACCCGGAGGCTTGAGCCGCTTGATTCACTGCCTGATGCTCCTGCGCGTCGTGTGAAAAATAGGGATCACCGTCGAATGCTGGCCGCACGCTCAATCGAGCAAGAACAGGCCTCCGAGGTTGCGTCCGAGAGGCTCCATCAAGTCGTCAACGCGCTGGTAGCAGGCTCAATCCATGAGCAAGCGCCCAAGGGATATCGCGGCGATATCGTCGCCGACGAGACCATCATCGACCTGGCAGGCCAGTCGACGGGACTAGGCAGTCGTGACACGAAACGCCGTGGCGCGGCCTACTCGGGTGGCTACTACATCAGGGATCGGGAGGATCATTCGTTGCATTCCGAGCTTGGCAATCGTCGCAGTACCAAAGGGGGCGTGGCCGTGGGTATTACTGCTGTATGTCGCGTCGGACCGCCACGAGCCGTGTACTCGGTCGCCCCGGTGATTACAGGAATTTCCATCGATAAGCCGAGCTCGGGCTCGGTGCAGGGATTGGCGCGAGCTATCCGATTTCATCAAGAAAACGGTTTTGACCAGCGCGTTCAACGTGGTCGTTTGCCGTTGTTGACCGTTGACATGGGCTATAACGCGAAAAGGTTTTTCAACGACGAATTGCTCGCTACAGGCTATGCGCCCGTGGTGCGCTATCCCAAAAATTGGCGAACAATTTTCGCATCTGACACCGCAGCTGGGGATGAACCTGCTAGTGGTCCTTTGCAAATCGCGGGCGAGTTTTATTGCCCTGCTGCACGCGACATTGCAGGCAACGGGAAGATCGTTCGCCGCACCATGGAACTGCTCGAGGAAGATGACGGTTTCGAGCGCCAGGATGCTCGGCTCGAAGCCCTTTTCCCGTTGATCATGGGGACGAATTCGAGGCCTTATCGTGCGCGTCAAGGTCGTGGTCGTCCTCGTAAGGATGAAGCCGATACCGAGCGGCCCGTGAAAATTGATTTGGTCTGCCCTGCAGTACAGGGGCGAGTGCGATGCCCACTCAAACCGGCTTCGATGACACTGGCATCCGAAGACGCCCCGGAGATTTCACCGAGCTGGTCTGCCGATCACTATAAGTGCTGCGCGCGGTCAAGTATCACACATACGTTCACCCCTGAGCAGTGGAAACGCGCTCAGTGGGGACTTGTCCCCGGCTCCTGGGAGCACGCCACTTATTATGAGGCGGCCCGCGCTATTACTGAGCAGCGTTTTTCGATCATGAAATCACCGCATGTCACCGGGATGGACTCTTTTAAGCGCGGTGTTCGGCGTGAGCCGATGCTCTACATCACGCTCGCCTTATGGGTGGCCTCGACGAACCTTGCGATCCAAGAGTCATTCGAGCGGAAAACCGCAGGTCAAGACTCCATGACACGACGACTCCGCATGGTGCGTGAAGACACCGGCCGTGCCCTTGCCAAAGTCCCGCCCCGGACTTAATTGCCTGGGATTTGTTGTAAAACGCATGTTTTAATGCTCACCTGGCCTTTTCTAGGTGGGCATTTTTCATGTCCCCTCTTTGTGCTAGGCACTCTCGCCGACTGGTGAGGTGGCGATTCTAGGGGCGTATTTGTGCCACTAAGGGCGAGGGTGTGGGCGCAATTAATTCCCGGGAGATTTCATATCCACAGCTCGGGAGGCGCTTTTTGAAAAGCTGTGTTGAGCTGCCATCGTGAACATCACACCATGAGCAGTTGAACAAACTGCGACACCGGAGGTAACAAACTCGAAAGGGTTCGTGACCTCCGGTTTCTTTCGTTTTCCGGTTTTTAAGGGCCGAGGATTGAACGTGCGGGGATTGAGGGCGCACATCCCGTTTGAGGGCAATGTTTGATGTGACGATGGGTTATGGGTTCGCGAGTTCGGAGGGATTTCGCTAGGAGCGGAATCCGTGGCTTTTTTATGTGGGGATGGGGATTATTGACGGCATGGAACAATCAACGAAGAAAGCCGCATTAGTTACTGGTGGGTCGCGTGGTATTGGACGTGCGGTAGTAGAAACCCTTGCACGGGGTGGGTACGACGTTGTACTGACGTGGAATAGTAACCGCACCGCTGCGGATGAGGCGGTCACTGATTTGTCGTCCCGGGGCTATCAGGTTCGTGCTGTACGTGCAGATCTAAGTGCCAGTGATTCTGTCGAAGAAACGGTTAAAGAGCTAGCGCAAGAAGGTCCTTTTAATGTCGTTGTCAACAACGCCAGTGCCGGAACTGAGATCGGGCCCATAGTTGATACTGAGTTAGACGAATGGAATAAGGCCATCACTATTAATGCGACGGCCCCTTTCCTGCTTATTAAGCATCTTGCTCCTTCGATGGTCAAGTCCTGGGTAGTGGTGTATCTGTTTTCGAATCTGGGGTTAGTTTCATGG
>CALLKG010000123.1:0-14368 GCA_938008395.1 Corynebacterium tuberculostearicum | reverse complement strand
GCGGTGAGGTCCGTGGCGTACTTTTCTAGGGCCTGGAACTGGTCCTCTGGGTTCTCGGAGGTTACCTTGGCAGCGCCGCGCACGGAGGGGAAGGCACCCTTGATGGCGTCATAAGTAGCACCACGGCCGGTAAGTAGCTCGGCGGCGTCGGTCTTTGAGCCGGCAATGGCGGCGAGGAGGACCTCGGTGGAGACGAATTCATCCCCCAGCTCTCCGGCCAGCTCCTGCGACTTGGTCAGGACGTTAAGGCCATCGCGGTTAAATTGCGGGTTGGCCATATTGGCACCCTCGGCCTTGGGATAGGAATCAACGAGCTCGCGGGCTTCCTTGAGCACGGTATCCGGGTCTACGCCGGTGGCCTTAAGAACTGGGGCGGCAATGCCACCTTCTTGGCTCAAGATAGCGGCCAGCAGATGGGCCGGGCGGATATCCGGGTTGCCATTAGAGGAGGCGGTTTGCAGGGCGTCTTGCAAAGCCTCTTGTGTTTTAGTGGTGGGGTTAAATGAGTTCATGTGTGCGTTGCTCCTTCTAAGTTTTATTCACCCACTGTAGGGCTTCACTTAGCACAACGCACCCAGAGTTGAGCCTATTCCACTCAACCTAAATATTTTTGAGCGTAGTCCGCTCAACTTTGCGCAGGGGTCTTAAACCTGCTTGAACTCCTCATCTTCGTGACCCAGAATCTGCAGACTATGGGCGATGGCGAAGAAGGATACGGTCACTACCTGGACAAAAAGCGCCCACTTGAGATCTTCATTGAAGCTCTTGAAATCGCCAATGCTGCACAGGTGTGCAATGCCGTTAGCGCCGGCCCACACGGCCAGCGTGCTGATATAGACCAGCTGGTCGGTAGGGGTAATACCCATCTCGATGACAAACTTGCGCAACAGGTCCATCATGATGGCGAAGTTCTTGGTCATGCCCTCGTGCGAGCTGCCATCACCATTGTGCGGAACGATGGAACCGCTGGCCAGCGCGATAATGGAGCTGAAACGCTCTGGGTACATCATCGCGTAATTAAAATAGGCAGCCGCAACAATCTGCAGTTGGTCTACAGTGGGGGTGTCCTCCGGAAGCGCGGCGAGACAATCCTCGAAGACCTGAGCCATCTCCATGGTCGTAAGGGTTTCGGCCGCCTCGCGCAACGCGAAGTCATTGTCCACGATGGTGGCCAGGAAATCCTTGGAAGTTCCGAGCCTGTCGGCCACGTGATCAAAGAAGCGGCGGTCAACACCGCGGCGGCCGGCGACGCGCAAGGAAGCCTCGATGACGACCCGCTTGGCCTCCTCCGGATCCATCTGCTCGAGGTTTTCCGGAGCTACGAAAGGCTTTTCGCGCTCGCTGCCCATGACCCCTTCTACGATGGCACGGGCATCGTTCATGATGGGGCGACGCTGTGGGATCTGCTTATTCTTAAACCAATATTGCAGGGCATCGACTACGAGCCGATCGACCTGCTTGAGGTTGGCCGCGCGAATAACGGCATGTTGCAGGCGCAGGATACCTACCACGCTCAAGTGGCCCATGCCATGGATGACCGACCAACACGCCAAGGTAATGCGGCCGATTTGCAGGGGAGAGATGTCTCCGTCGTGGGCCACGACGGCACCTTGCTCTTCGGCAAAGCGCTTGACGACGTCCAGCGCCATGTCCGCACCCGGAGTCCCCGACTTTTCCCCCTTGGCGAATTGGCAAACGTGCTCCTCATCGAGGGCATCGTATTGCTCAAAAAGATAGTGGTAGATGGCGGGTTCGTCTTGCGCGTAGGCAAAATAGGCCTCTGCCAGCTGCATGAGAACATCGCCGCCGGAATTATCCTCCGGCAGGTGGCGCGCCGCTTCCACCATGTATTCAGACATGCGACGATCCAAGAAGGCGGGGATTTCCGCGAGCATGTCGGCACCGGTGGCGAATTCCTCAGCCACCGCCTGTGGCGAGAGACCAGCCTGGTCCGCCACAGATTCCACGGCAACGGCCCGCTCGCCTTCGCAGGCCGCTACATAAACAGCGGCTTCCAGGATGATCACCCGCCTGGAAGCCCCATCCAACTGGTACATTTAGTTCCTCATCAAGACAGAGATTGATACCCGCTGATTCTAACAAAATTTAAGGTACAGGGATAGTCCCAATCGAATGCTCTTTTCGAGAAAGCCATTTCTCACCGATGTTAACGGTGGTAGTGCGACCGATAGGCCAAGGTCACGGCCGCGAGTATTCTCATCACGCCCCACCGGCGAATTATTTTCTTAACTTTAGTGCGGCCAATCTCATAGTTTTTTAAGGTTGACCGAGGGGGCGTCGGCAAGCGCGGCTATGCCTGCTTCTGTCCTACATGGCCGATGCCCTCTTGGAAGATAGTGCCGCGCGGTGGCATAAGGCGCATGGACTTGAAGGCAATGTAGACGCCGATGGAAATCGCCAAGGAAATGGCGCCGAAGGCGCCGGTAAATCCGTACATGACGGCCATGGGCGCGATGATGGTCCACGAGATTTCGAACGGGCCGAAACCGATATAGGCCATGCCGTATTCGGACAGCGTGCCGGACTTGAGCTTGGGATCCACAATCTTGAGGATGGCGATGCCGGTCGCCACGGTGGCGGTGGCCCAGCCCCAGCCAAAGATGCCGCGCTCAATCCAGCGCTCACCAAAGAACTCGGCCGGGAACCACAGCAAGAAGAATACGCAGAAGATGGTGCCCAGGACGAAGAGCAGGAGGAGTGCCTGCCAGTAGGAGGCAATGGCGGCCGGGACGATGGCGGCCACACCGAAGGCAATGAGGTAGTCCGTGGCCGCGCCGGAGATGGAGGAAATGGAGTCCTTATCCAGGTAGTCCTCAGCGCCGACGAAGTTCATAAGTGCGCGGAAGATTAGGCCCACCACCATGGACATGGCAAAAAGCGGCACGGAGACATTCTCCCAGATGCTGCTCAAACCCTGGTTGATGCCGTAGGCGGTCATCACGGTCAGGATGATGAAGCCGAAGTGCAACGCGAGCGGCTCAATGGAGGAGGGGTTGGTGGTAGCGCGGCCGAGCGACGGGCGCTCATCGATGTTTTTGATGTAGCCGCGGCGCAGCTCTTCTGGTAGTTCCTTGGGCACGTGGGAGACCTTGCCCTTGCGGATGCCCCAGTTGCCGGCGATCACGCCGCCGATGATTGCGGCCAGCGTGCCGACGGTCGCGGAGGTAAAGCCCAGCGAGGAGGCGGCATCGGCGCCCACGCCCTCGAGCGCACCACCCACGGCCGCGGCGGTACCGAAGCCGCCGGTGAAGCCGACGGGCAGCATCATGCCGAACCAATTCGGGGTATCGAAAAGCGGCGCAAAGAGGAAAAGGCCCAACACGATGAACAGGCCCCACTGGCCGGTAAACATCATGGTGGAATAGCCCCACATATTGCGCGCGCCCTTGCCCATGTTGCCGCCCACTTCCATGGAGTAGGCCATAGACGCAAAGACCACCGCGATGAGGATGGAGGTGTAGTCACCCAAATTATCGGAGAAGTTGATCCAGCCCAGCACGTTTGGACCTACCAGTAGGCCGATAAGGCCGGCGGTGATCGGGGCAGGTAGCAGCAGGTCCTGGAAGATGAACTTCACCTGGTGGCGCAGGACGTTGCCGATGACCATGAGCAAAGAAATCCAGCCCACATCCAGCATGAGCGTATAAGCGGAAAAATCTTCCATGGGGACCCTTTCTAGCTGTGCAATTATGGCGGCTTGCCCCCGTTAGAGGGCAAGCGGATAGGAAATACAATACCTTCCACCAAGTGAGCCACAACATAGGCTCCCGTTTTCACCCCCACTACAGCTTTCAGTAGGTAGCTCGACCCCCGGTTGGGCGCTGACTATTAGGATGATGTGACATGTGGGAATTGGGCGAGCATTTTCGAAATTACGCAGACGAGTACCGCGATGCGGTGCACGAGCATTTCTTTAACGCGGTGCCTGAATCCCGGCAGATTTTTGCCCTGTCGATGCGCGATACCCATACCTCGATGGTGCCTGCGCTGGCGTGGGTGATTGAACATACGGAGCCTGGGGAGCCCTTGCTTGCCGACGTCTCCGCAAAACTCACCCAGCTCGCCCGCGATCACCGCCGGCATGGGTTTCCGGCCGAAATCTATTCCCGCTTCGACGATGCCCTCGTAGCGGGCCTGCGGGTTTTGGCGCTGACGCA
Source organism: Corynebacterium tuberculostearicum (assembly GCA_938008395.1). Taxonomy (GTDB): domain Bacteria; phylum Actinomycetota; class Actinomycetes; order Mycobacteriales; family Mycobacteriaceae; genus Corynebacterium; species Corynebacterium tuberculostearicum_L. Next base: position 10,190 of record CALLKG010000123.1, on the reverse strand, counting down.
GTATCAATACAACTTTGCCTGCGACGTCATCCACCAAGTATGCGCCACGATGGCCGACGCCGCACGGGAGTCCGACGCCGCCGGCGAAGCACCGGCGCACTCGGCGCAGGTGGTGGCGGTGGATCACCCCACCCGCGAGACGTCCATCATCCGCGTGGAGGCTGGCCTGGCTGTGCCCTATCAACCGGGGCAGCACTTTCCGGTGACCACGCAGTACTTGCCCGGGCAATGGCGGATGCTCACTCCTGCGCAGCCTAGCGACGGAACCGGCCAGGTGGTCTTTCACATCACCACCGCGGGCGAGGCTTCCCGGTCTCTCGCGCACGCGCAGCCCGGAGACTGGTGGACCTTGGGCCAGCCCGCCGGCGGCATTAGCCTGCAGAGCGCGGGCGCAGGAGAACTGGTCATCATTGCCTATGGCACCGGCTGGGCCACGGCCCGCTGCGCGGCGCTCACCGCGCTGGGCGATGAAGACCGCAGCCGAGTACCGCGCCTCTTTGCCGTGGCGGGCAGCCCCGGCGCCCACTATGACACCTACTTTCAGCAGAACCTGGCAGCGCTCGGCGTGCCGGTGCGCCGCATCGTGCGGGAAGAACAAGACCCGTGGCTGCTCAATGCCCGCGAATTGGCACCCGACGCCGACTATGTAGTCTCCGGGGAACCGACCGATGTAGTAGTCAACGAGGTGGAGTTATCCACAGGCACTCCCCCGCGCTTCTTACTCGTCGGACCGGCCGACGAGGTTGTGGAAGGTGCGGAAAGGTTGGTTCAAAGGGGCGTCGGCAAGCAGCAGATCGACGTCCTTAGCTGGGGCCGCGACGGGCGCTGGCAGCCGGAAGACTACGCGGCTCTGGCCTAGTCCACAGTGGCCACAACCGGCAGGGCGCGGCGGGTTTTCGCTACCTCATTCGGATCGATGTCGGCATAGAGGATGTCATCTTCGTAGTCGGCCTCGGCCATGCGCACGCCATTCGGATCAACGATGGTGGAATGGCCAATGCCCGTTGGTCCGGAAGGATTGCCCGCCTCAGCGTCACCACCCGGGCGCGATTGGCCGGCCGCGAGGATATAGCTGGTGGAATCCAAGGCACGCGCGGCCGTGAGCAGGCGCCACTGCTCCAGCTTTCCGGGGCCGTCCGCCCAGCTCGTGGGCACTACAATGAGCTGCGCGCCCTGGCTGGCCAGCTCCTTAAACTGCTCCGGGAAACGGATGTCATAGCAGGTGGCTACGCCCACAATAAGGTCATCCACGTCGAAGGCCACGAGCGATTCGCCGGCGAAGACCGTATCCGATTCGCGGTAGTCAAAGGCATCATAGGTGTGGATCTTGTCGTAGCCGCCCAGCACGCCAGGACCTGCGATGAGCGCCGTATTGGTCACGCGATTAATGGTCTTGCCCTCGCGCTCCACGGTATCGGCTGGGCAAAACATGCCGGCCACGACGGTAACCTCGAGCTCCTCTGCGAGCGTTTGGATCGCCGTGGCGAACGGGCCTTCGAGCGTCTGCGCCTGCTCATCAAGGCGCCCAGAGCGGAAATTCTGCGCCGTGGCCTCCGGTAGCACGATTAACCGCGCGCCGTTTCCGGCCGCCTCCCGGATCTTGGCAAGCGCCAGTTCCTGGTTTTCGGTGATATTTCCGGTGGACGTTAACTGCACTGCTGCTACCTTCATGCCTCCCAAAATAATGAAGCAGGGCGGAGTTATCCACAGGCTGTGCCTTTACCCCTAGCGCGGCGTTGTGTGGTCCTTCAGGCTTAAGGGCATGAGTTATGTAGAAATTCCCACGCACCTGCCCGATTACGTCCGCTCCCTCATATCGCGTCCTCCGCTGCCACCGCCGACGGCCGCGCTCGATACTGCCTGTCGCACCGCGGCCGCACTAGAGCGAGCCCGTGCCACTTGGTCCAGCGCCGTGGCCGCAACGGAAGACGCCACGGCCGAGCAGTTGCGCTCCATTGAGGCCTTCCTCGACACTGCCGCTGGGGTGGATTCCCGCCTGGGCCAGGCATTGGGAGATGCGCGATGACCCTATCCGTGGCTTTAAGAAATGGCGCCAGTACGTTGCACAGCGAACGCGCTGAACTGCGGTTTCGATTTATCGATGCACACCAGGATTGGCAAGACCTATCACTGGGTGGACCCGCTGGTGACGCCGCCCGCACCAGTTTGGCAGGCTACACCGACTGGCTGACCCAGCCGCTGCACCAGATGGAGCAGGTTGCCACCACCCTTGAGCGCCACGCGGACCTGCAGGCCCGCCGCGAGGAACTCGAAGACCGCATCATCGCATTCCTCGGCCAGGTGGATGAGCGCAATGACGCCGCGGCCAGCGCCGCCGGGCTCTTATTGAATCAGGTGCGGGCACTGGGCGATTCGCTGGATTGGCTCTGCTCCCAAGAAATCGATGCCCTGTGTACGCCTGCCGGGGTGGCCCCACCTGTTCGCTTGAAAGACTTCTCCGATCTTCCAGTAGATACCGTCCACGAGATTAACCTTGCTCACGCCAGCGAGCACGTATCTGAACTAGCCGCGCAGAACCCGGATATGCGGGTGCTAGAAACTAGCGACGGACGGCTCGTAGCCATGGTGGACCCCGGCGGCTTCCGGACTACGCCGGCATCGCTTACCACCTTTGTGGAAGGAGTTCACTCCTCCGATCCAGAAACGTGGCAGCGCGCGCTGGACCGCGGCCGCAATCTAGCTAAGGCCAGCGGCGGACCGGCAGTGGTGTGGTTGGGCTACCAGGCGCCATCCTCCCTGCCCCGTGCGGTTCATGCCACTCCTGCGAAAACTGCCAGCCAAGAACTCGCCCGGTTTCAGCGCTCGCTCGGTGCACGGTATCCGCAGGCCAAGCGCACCGTCGTGGGATATTCCTATGGTTCTGTCGTCACCGGGCATGCCGCACAGCAGGAAAGAATTGCTGAGGACGTAGTGCTCGTCGGCAGCCCTGGCACCGGCGCTGACCATGCCTCAGAACTGCATGGCCGCATCTGGGCCGCGACCAACGCCAACGACCCCATCGCTATTGCGACGGGGCCTAACGGCGGCATCCATGGCCCCGATCCCACCGTTGATACTTTTGGCGCCACTCCCCTTCCCGGTGCGGATGGCCTCCCTGGCGATCATGGCTCCTATTGGGAGGACCCACGGTTCTTGCGCGGCCTAGGCCAAGTGGCACGCGCGAACTAGTCCGAGGGGTAAGGCCTTAGAACAGACCAGCCGGCTGGTCCGAGTAGGAGACCAACATATTCTTAGTCTCCTGGTAGTGGCCCAGCATCATCAAGTGGTTCTCGCGGCCAAGGCCAGATTCCTTGTAGCCACCAAAGGCGCTGTGCGCTGGGTAGTCGTGGTAGTGATTGACCCACACGCGGCCGGCCTGGATATCGCGGCCTGCGCGGTAGCAGATGTTTTGGCTGCGCGACCACACGCCGGCCCCAAGGCCGAAGTTGGTGGCGTTAGCGATTTCGATCGCCTCGTCATAGTCCTTGAACGTAGCTACGGAGAGCACCGGGCCAAAAATCTCTTCCTGGAAGATGCGCATGTCGTTATTTCCCTTAAACACGGTGGGCTCGATGTAGTAGCCCTTTTCTAGGCCTTCCACCTTGTTCACGTGGCCGCCAACAAGAGTCTCCGCACCTTCTTGTGGACCAATCTCCAGGTACTGCTTAATCTTGTCCATCTGCTCCTGGGAGGCCTGCGCGCCCATCATGGTCTCCGTATCGAGCGGGTGACCAATCTTAATCTTCTTGACGCGCTCAACGGCCAGTTCCAAGAACTTATCTGCAATCTCTTCGTGCACCAGTGCGCGAGATGGACACGTGCAGACCTCGCCTTGGTTAAGGGCAAACATGACAAAGCCCTCTACGCACTTTTCCAGGTAGGAATCGTCTTCATCCATGATGTCTTTGAAGAAGATGGACGGGGATTTACCACCCAGCTCCAAGGTGACGGGGATGACCTTGTCAGCGGCAGCCTTGTTGATGATCTTGCCCACCGGGGTAGAGCCGGTGAAGGCGATTTTGGCAATGCGGTCAGAACCGGATAGTGCCGCACCGGCTTCATCACCTAGGCCATTGACGATATTGAGCACGCCGGCAGGAAGAAGATCACCGATGATATCGATGAGCAACAGGATGGATGCTGGGGTTTGCTCAGCCGGCTTCATGACAATGCAGTTTCCAGCAGCCAGTGCTGGCGCAATCTTCCAGGCGGCCATGAGCAAAGGGAAATTCCACGGGATAATCTGGCCTACGACGCCGAGCGGCTCATGGTAGTGATAGGCCACGGTGTCCTGGTTGAGCTGGGACAGACGGCCCTCCTGGGCGCGGATGGCGCCAGCAAAGTAGCGGAAGTGATCCACGGCCAGCGGAATATCAGCGGCCAGAGTTTCACGTACGGCCTTGCCGTTCTCCCAAGTTTCCGCAACCGCAATCTTTTCCAAGTTTTCCTCGATGCGGTCCGCAATGCGATGCAGGAGCAACGCACGCTCGGCCGGGGTGGTTTTACCGAAGGTTTCGAAGGCCTTTTCCGCGGCATCGATAGCCAAGTTGATATCGGCTTCTTTGCCGCGAGCTACCTGGCAAAATACCTCGCCGTTTACCGGACTGATGTTGTCCATGTATTCACCATCGACGGGCGCCACCCATTGGCCGCCGATGTAGTTGTCATAGCGTTCGCGGTAGTCAACGATGGAGCCTTCGGTTCCCGGGGCTGCATACAGGGTCATGGTGCGTGTCCTTTCCTGGAGAAAACTACAGGTGTGGGTGTTATAAACCACTATTGCTTACTGGTGTGCGGTAGATCACCCACTTGCTAGTCATCCTAACCCTAAACTTCGCAACGCGCACTGATTACCGCTGACTACTTTGCAAATATTCGCATCGTGCCCCGAAAATGCGACTAGAAGAAAACCCCGCAGCCAGCGGGGAAGCTGGCTGCGGGGTTGGGTGTACTCGTCTGCAGAGCGAGAGTTAGTCTTGGCCGTATCCACGGCCGCGGGAGCGCTTGCGCTCACGCGCGGTGCGCGGGCTCCACATCACCACGGAGGTGGACCGTGGTACATGGACAAGCTCACCGCTGCGCTGCGGGCGGCGTCCAGCGGCCTGCTCGCGCAGGGCCCGGACCTCTTCAGCTAAAGCGTCGCGCTCGGCCTCGAGTCGATCGCGTTCCTCGGTCAACTCGATGATGGACTTGATGCCGGCAAGGTTGACGCCATCATCTTGGGACAGCGCCTGAATCTTGCGCAGCAGCTCGATGTCCCGGTCGGAGTAGCGGCGACCGCCACCACGGGTGCGGGCCGGGGAGACCAAACCCATGCGGTCATAGGTGCGCAGGGTTTGGGCATGCATTCCGGATAGTTCCGCAGCTACGGAGATGACGTAGACCGCGGTGCCGGAATCTTCTGCCTTTCCAGTGCTCATTTTTTAACACACCTCCTGCCTTAAGCATTCTCGGCGCCGGCCCAACCCGCACGCGGGTTGAAACCGGAGTCCTTTTCCGCTTGAGCATAGGTGCGCAGGGCGCTGGAGGCAGCGGCATCGAGCTTGGTGGGAACGGTGACCTGAACGGTAACCAAAAGGTCACCGGAGTTGCCCCCGCGCTTGGCGATGCCCCTTCCGCGCACCCTCAGCGTTCGCCCGTCCGGCGTGCCGGCGGGGATCTTTACGCGTACCGGGTTATCCAAGGTTGGAACGGCGATGGTATCGCCCAAGGCCAGCTCCGTGAAGGAGACCGGGACAGTAACGTGCAGGTCATCGCCTTCTCGAGTGAAGACCTTGTCCGGTTTGACGGTTACCGCCACGAAGAGGTCACCGGCTGGAGTGCCGTTCGGGCCGGCTTCGCCCTGCCCAGCAAGGCGAACCTTTTGGCCGTCAATGACGCCGGCGGGGATGCGCACGGTGATATTGCGGGTGCGATGAACCGTGCCGGTACCGTGGCAGTCCTTGCAGGGGTCAGTGATGCGGCGGCCGGTGCCATCGCAATCCTTGCAGGGGGCAGAAAAGCCGAAGGCGCCGCGGTTTTCCGAGGTAAAGCCAGTGCCACTGCAGGTACCACAGGTAGAGGTCTTGCCAGAGGCGGAACCAGAGCCATGGCACGTGGTACACGGCGCATTGCCGCTGAGCGCTAGGGGAATGGTGGTTCCCTTAGCGGCCTCGCGGAAGTCGAGGGTTATTTCCGTTTCGACGTCGGCCCCCCGCGACGGTTTAGCTGAGTGGCCAGCACTACCGCCGCGGTTGAAAACGCTACCGAAGATATCCCCAACACCGCCGCCTTGAGCCGATCCTCCAGCGGATCCTCCGAAGAGGTCCGAGAGGTCGAATTCTTGCGCACCTTGTCCACCCATGCGCGTGGATCGAAACCCGCCGGGAAATCCGGCGCCTCCCATCCGTCCAAAGCCGCCTCCATTGCGGAGCATGGCCTTGAACTGGTCGTATTCCTTGCGCTCAGCGGCGTCGGAAAGCACGTCGTAGGCTTCCGCAACCTTTTTGAACCTTTCCGCTGCCGCGGGGTCGTCTGGGTGGGTATCGGGGTGATTCTCGCGCGCTAGCTTGCGGTAAGCACGCTTAATCTCGTTCTGGTCTGCGGACGAGGAGACCCCCAGATCCGCATAGTAATCTTTGTCTGCCCATTCGGGTTTAGCGCTCACTGGGCATCTCCTCCTTTCAAAGAGAATCGATATAAGTTAAGTAAAAGGGCGCCGCGGGAAGGTCACTAGTCAATTCCCAGGGCGCCCTTTTCGTTATTTACTCGGAATCTTCCGAGCTGCCGGTCTCATCGCTGGGGTCCGCGATGATGACCATGGCATTGCGTACGAGCCTGTCGCCCACGCGGTAGCCCTTGCGCAGCACAGTGCCAAGCACCTGCTCATCGCCGGAGGACAAGTCCTGCACGGCCTCGTGGACCTCAGGGTCGAAGGCATCGCCTTCCACACCAAAGGCAGCGAGGTCGTGCTTTTCCAGCGTGCTGTAGAACTTATCCGCAAACGCCTTGAGCGGGCCTTCCAAGTCGCCGTGTTCACGAGCCAGTTCCAGGTCATCAAGGACAGGCAGCATATCTGCGATGACCTTGGCCTTGGCGGTCTCGATTACGGTTTGGCGGTCGCGCTCGGTGCGGCGGCGGTAGTTGGTGTATTCCGCATTGAGACGCTGCAGGTCTTCTGTGCGTTCTGCCAACTGTGCTTCTACATCGCTAGCACCGGAACCAACGGGCTCTTCGCCCGCTGCTTCGGCTTCTACCTCATCAGCGTTGACATCTGCCAGCGCTTCTTCGAGGTCAGCATCGAGGGTGGGATCCAGCTCAGCTTCTTCGGTGGCGTCAGCTTGCGCTTCCTGCGCGGCCTGGGCCTCCTCGGCCTGCTCGGCAGCAGCCTCAGCGCGGTCAGCCGAGGTAGCCTCCGGATCCGTGTTTTCCGGGTCGCCTGGGTTATGCGGCATTCCGCTGTCCTGAGTCATTACTTGTTGCCATCCTTGTTCTCGTCCTCGTCAACGACCTCAGCGTCGACAACGTTCGGGTCACCCTGCGCAGCACCAGCATCGGCAGCGCCTTCAGCGCCTGCCTCAGCAGCCTGTGCCTCGTAGATCTGCTTGCCCATCTCCTGGGATTCGGTGGACAGCTTCTCCACTGCGGACTTGATGGCCTCGAGGTCATCGCCCTTCAGAGCCTCATCAACGGCGTCAGCAGCCTCGGTGACCTTGGTCTTAACATCCTCGGATACCTTGTCAGCGTTGTCATCCAAGAACTTGCGGGTCTGGTAGGAGGTGGACTCTGCGTTATTGCGCAGCTCCTGCTCCTCGCGGCGCTTCTTGTCCTCTTCGGCGTGCTGCTCAGCATCCTTGACCATGCGGTCGATTTCTTCCTGGGACAGACCGGAACCATCCTGAATCTTGATGGTGTTTTCCTTGCCGGTGCCTTTGTCCTTTGCGGTCACGTGGACGATGCCGTTGGCATCGATATCGAAGGTGACCTCAATCTGCGGAACACCGCGCGGTGCCGGAGCAATACCGCCGAGCTCGAAGGAGCCGAGCAGCTTGTTGGCGGTAGCCATCTCGCGCTCGCCCTGGAAGACCTGAATCTGTACGGAAGGCTGGTTATCTTCCGCGGTGGTGAAGGTCTCGGACTTCTTCGTCGGGATGGTGGTGTTGCGCTCGATGAGCTTGGTCATCACGCCACCCTTGGTCTCAATGCCGAGGGACAGCGGGGTGACGTCGAGAAGCAGCACGTCCTTAACCTCGCCGCGCAGCACGCCTGCCTGCAGGGCAGCGCCGACTGCAACAACCTCGTCCGGGTTAACGCCCTTGTTGGCATCCTTGCCGGTCAGTTCCTTAACCAGGTCAGATACGGCTGGCATACGGGTGGAGCCACCAACGAGAACAACGTGGTCGATATCGCCGACGGAAAGGTCAGCGTCCTTGATGACCTGGTTGAACGGAGCCTTGGTGCGGTCCAGCAGATCCTGGGTGATCTTCTGGAACTCGGTGCGGGTCAGGGTCTCATCCAAGAACAGCGGGTTCTTGTCGGAGTCAACGGTGATGTACGGCAGGTTAATGTTGGCCTGCTGGGAGGAGGACAGCTCAATCTTGGCCTTCTCTGCAGCCTCGCGCAGACGCTGCACGGCGCGCTTATCCTTGGTCAGGTCAACGCCCTGGGAGGTCTTAAAGCGGTCTACCAGCCAGTCGACGATGCGCTGATCCCAGTCATCGCCGCCCAGCTCGTTATCGCCGGCGGTGGCCATAACCTCGACGACACCATCGCCGATTTCCAGCAAGGAGACGTCGAAGGTGCCGCCACCCAAGTCGAATACCAGGATGGTCTGCTCCTGCTCGCCCTTTTCCAGGCCGTAAGCCAAAGCAGCTGCGGTTGGCTCGTTAACGATACGCAGCACGTTCAGGCCTGCAATCTGGCCAGCTTCCTTGGTGGCCTGGCGCTGTGCGTCCTCGAAGTATGCAGGAACGGTAATAACGGCGTCAGTAACATCCTCACCGAGGTAAGCCTCTGCGTCGCGCTTCAGCTTCATCAGCGTGCGAGCGGAAATCTCCTGGGAGGTGTAGTCCTTATCGTCAATGTTGATCTTCCAGTCGGTGCCGATGTGGCGCTTGACGGAGCGAATGGTGCGGTCAACATTGGTTACCGCCTGGTTCTTAGCGGACTGGCCGACCAAGATTTCGCCGTTCTTCGCAAAAGCAACGACGGAAGGCGTAGTGCGGGAGCCCTCAGAGTTAGCGATAACGGTGGACTCGCCACCCTCCAGTACGGAAACGACGGAGTTCGTCGTACCAAGGTCAATACCTACTGCGCGTCCCATGATTTCTTCTCCTTTTATCTTGAGGTAATTAATAAAGTTGACTGTCAGTGACTCAACTTCTCGTTGCGTCCGAGCGCTACTGTAACAGAACTTCTACGTCCGGTCACACAACCTTGAGTCCGTGTCACTCAATCTCTACAACAGGTAGCCTACAAAAGTTATTCCCCGCGACTCAACTTTTCTTCTAAACTTTCCTTTTGTGCAGCTCAGCGGCGCTCTTGTCGACGCCCACCCCCCTACCCTCCACACGATCACCCCCCCTTCACCCAACACTGCCCCATACCCAAACGGAGCCCCTTAAATAACCCTAAGAGGATCCAAAAGTCACCTCAGAAAGGATCCAAAAGAGGATTGGCAGCCCGCCCCTGCTACCGCATACTAGGAATCACAGCAGTTAAGAGCTGCTACCCCAGAGAGAGATTGTAGTTTTACTCCGCCGATCCGAAAGGAATGTGTATGTTCGATACCCTCGCAGACCTCAGCTCCGCCATCGACTTCGAGGCACTCATCAAGGGCATCAAGGGCCTCATCGAGGCTTCCTCCGAGTCCAACACCGACTCCGAGGGCCTGTCCTCCGTATTCGAGGGCCTGTCCTCCAAGGATGACGCAGAGGCTGCCGCAGAAGCTAAGTAATTAGCCTTCTGTACTCCTTCATGAAGACCAGCTAAACCCCCTCACCTTCTTCCTCCGCTCGGAACCCACCACAAGGAACCGCGCACGAAGGTGCGGGGGTTTCGCTGTTTTCAATCGCTGTTTCACGTTCGCTGTACCTACACTAGGGAGATAAAACCCATTGAGCCTTAGCATCCAGGAAGCGTGGACCGTACCGTGTCGAAACCTTCACAGCTGCCCCTTCACCAACGCATCCGCGCGGCCATGACCCTGCAGC
>CALLKG010000122.1:0-14429 GCA_938008395.1 Corynebacterium tuberculostearicum | reverse complement strand
GACACAACAACACCCTCCTAAGGGAAAGTGTTGCAACGACCCTCTGAACTCAAGCGTCCCACCCAGGTCTCGATCTATGAAGTCTTCCGCCCTCGTCTCCGGCCTCATCGCCGGTGTCATCCTTGGCCTCATGCTATGGCTGGGGTCCGGCATTTTCTGGCTCTTCCTGGTTGGCCTAGGCATTGGGGTCGCTGCAACCCCGCTCCTAAAACTGGCCGCCGATCCTTCTCGTTCGCGCAAGCGCCGCGATAGTTCCTTCCGCGACTAGGTCCGCACCACGCCGCTCCTCACGGCACCCGCATAAGTCAGGCACAAGTCTCACGCAATCCACTTATAAAATGCAGGACAAGTATAAAATATTCGCAGCAACCTTCCAGACAGGCTTAGTAGAAAAAGAAAGTCTTTATTAACAAGGGGAGCGCGGCGACGCGTTCCCCTCCGTCTTGAAGGAGAACGCTAGGTGTTAGCACCCTCGCGCATTGTAGGGCTCGATATAGCCCGCTCACTTGCGATTATCGGCATGATAGTTCTGCATATGGCCTCCTTGGTGTGGCACACCAAGGTCATTTTAAATGGCCTGCCCGCCGCACTATTCGCCGTTCTGGCCGGCGTCACGTTGATGCTTATGTCCCGCGATTTCACGGCGACGACGTTCCTGCGCATCATCGCGCGCGGCTGCATAGTTACGCTAGTCGGCTTGGCCCTGTTGCCCGTGGGAGGCGAGATTCAAGTCGTTCTCGTAGTCATCGGCCTCACGATGCTGCTGGTGTCCTGGATCCCGCCACTGCGCTGGTGGTGGAAGGTCCTCCTCCTTGCCGCGGCCACCGCCGCCGCGACCATAAAATATGCGCCGCTGACCCTTCCGCAGGTCTATCCGCTGCTGGCCTATGTTGCTTACTTCCTTGCCGGCATGCTGCTCTATGAGGTCTATATCCGCAGCACCCGTGCCGCTGCCCAGTGGGTGTCCACCGCCATCGCCGCCGTGGTCGCCGCCGCCGGCTTTTACTTCCGCTTTGCCCCGGACATGCCTGGCTGGCTGCGCTTTACCGGCCACACCGGCGTGCTGGGAGAGATTGTCCTATCCATCGCCGCCGCCGCCATCGTCCTGCACTTATGCCTGCTTATCGGTCGAGCGGTGCCTAAGCTGGCGTATCCCTTTGCTGCGTTGGGGGCGATGTCGCTAAGCATCTACATCCTGCATGTGCTCACCGCTTACTACTGGCAGAGCCACGTCTCCCTCCACAACACCGGGTGGGCCTGCGCGTTCATCGCCCTCTTCCTCGTCCTCGCAAGCCTATGGCGCCGCCTGATAGGGAAGGGGCCGGCCGAATGGGCCGTCGCTAAAACCATCGCCATCGTCGTTCCTGCCGGAAAGAAGGACTAATCATGCAGCACAAAATCTTCCCCGCCCTGCTTACCGCCGGCATCGTGGCATTGACCGCCACCCCTGCCAGCGCCCTCGAGTACGGCAAGCCGGCCCCAGACTCGGCGGAGTCTCGCACCGTGGCGCAGTTGAAAATCGGGCGCGTGGGCAGCTTTGGCGATTGCACCGGCACCCTCGTGGCCGCCCAGTGGGTGCTCACCGCCCGCCACTGCCTCGAGTCCGTCAACAATGAGGGCACGCAGGCCCGCATCAATGGCACCACCTACGACGCCGATTCGTGGGCGCTATCCCCGCTTTCCGACGCCGCCCTTCTCCACCTCACCACCCCCGTCGCCGACACCACCCCGGCCGAGATTTCCGCTCACGTGCCAGAACCTGGCCAGCGCGGCACGCTTTACGGCTGGAGCAGCAGTTCCTCCATGGCGCGCCGCGGCCAGCTGCCGCAGGCGGAGATGGAAGTGGCTGAGCTCCTCGGCGCCGGCCCTGCTGGCCCCGCTAGCTCCACCGAACCAGGCGACGCAGACGCCGCCACGGACGCTGGTGAGGATGCCGCTGGCGGAGAAAGCATTCCCGCGGCTGAGGCCATGCCGGGGCTCAGTGCACCAGAGGGGACAGAAAGCGTACCGGCCGGCGAAGCGATGCCGGGTGGGGCGCCAGATGGCCCGATGCCACTAATTGAAAGCGCCATCCTCGACGTACACTCCACCGGCCGGGCCGGCATGCAGGGCGGCGACTCCGGCGGTCCTTTCTTCGTAGACGGAAAGCTTGCCGGTTTGGCCACCGCGGGCACGGCGAATGGGGATCCGGACTTGCCCTCGCCAAGCGCGGCAATCACCACGCTGGCCGGCACCAAGGAGTGGATCGAGGGAGTAGTGAGCGGACGCGATAAGGAAGCGATTCTCACTGCGGCAACCACTCCCGAACCGCCGAAAACCCCGCAGACCAGCGCCGACCGCGCTTGGCTTTATGCCGGAATAGCAGCGCTAGGTCTTATTGCCGCCGCAGTAATATCCCGCATTCCCGGCCTACGGGGCCGCAAGGACTAGAAAATCTCGATGCGTCCACCCAGGGACTCGGACTGGCGTAGCTGCGCCACCCAGTTCGGACCGCCTGGGTGTAGGCGCAGCACCGGGCGGGAAGAAATCTTGATCGGGGAGACCGATTCCTTGCGCGCGCCGGAGCGGGCATCGATGCGGGTGCGGGCGCGGTAGCCGGCGTCGGTAAGCTCAGCGATGGAAGGCTCGGGGGAGTCGAGCTTCTCGCGGGCATCGTGCAGCAAGTCCAAGGCTTCGTCCAATGCTTCCACCAACGCCGGCGCATTGGTCTCGCACATCTGCTGCACCAGCTCCGGGTGCGTGCCGGCCACGCGGGTAGCGTCCTTGAAAGAACCGGCAGACAGGGACTGTGCCAGGATTCCGCCGTTATCGCCCACCACGGCGAGGATCTCCGCAAAGACGTGTGGCAGGTGGGAAATGCGCGCCACCGCGGCATCGTGATTAGCCACGCGGATAGGAACCGCCTCTGCGTGCACCATCTGGGTCATGCGCACGACCTCGGTGAAGGTCTCAATCCACTGCTTCGGAATCTTTTCCCCGCGCGCCTCACACTCGGCGGCGTAGTCATAGGTAATGCCCCACGCCGCGCGGCGGAAGAGGTCCTTCTGCGAGTTATCCCAACCGGATTGGGACGTGCCCGCCATCGGGTGGCCGCCCACGTAGCGCGACTCCATTCCGCGCTCCAGTACCTGCTGGCGTACGGCCGTCTTAACGGAAACGACGTCCGTAATACCGCAGCTCGGCGCGTGCTCCTGAATGGCGTCGAGCACCTCGCCCACCGCGCCCATAGGCACGGCTATGACAATGAGCGCGTTCTCCGTCTCCGCGCGGGTCAAAATCGTCGGAAGATCATCGGTGACGTCAAAACCCTGCTTTACTGCAGTGCGGGCGCCAGAAGTGGAGTGGTTGTATCCAAAAACGGGGTGATTGTATCCGGCGAGATCGCGCAGCAAAGAGCCGCCGATGAGGCCGAGGCCAATAATGCAGATAGGGCGTTGAACATCTTGAGAACTCACGATGACAATTGTGGCACAACACGACTAATCTCACGAGGTATGAGCAACGAAAATTACTCCTTCGCAGTAACCGTCGCCCGCAACGCGGGTCAGTGGCTGGTGCGCAGCTTCAACGATGACTTTGAGGATCCGCAGACCTCCATCAATGCGGTGCGCAGCCTGCGTTCCGAGGGCGCTGCGTTCGCGCTGCTGTGCGTGGAGGATGCCTATTTTATTGCCGTGCGCCCAGTGCCGGGCGGGGTAAAGATGCTCATCTCGGACGCCACCTATGGTGTCGACGATGACTTCGCCGCCGATTTCATGGATATCAACGATCATGAAATCCCGGATGTGGACCCCGAAGAGGCCGATCCTTATGGCGAGGGCGATTTCGATATCTTCGCTGACCTTGGTCTATCCGAGGACCAGGTGGGCTACATCATTGACAATGATGAGGACTGGCCTTCCGATATGTTGCTGCGCATCGCCGGCGAGCTCGGCTTTGGCGATGAGTTGGAAGACGTCATTGATAACGCCTGAGCCCTTGCTGCGCGCTGAGGCTCGGATGCGCCGCGCCCTCGACGTCGCCAAGCGTACGCCGGCCGGCGACGTCCCCGTGGGTGCGGTACTGTACGACGCCGCTGGAACCGAACTTGCCACCGGCGTCAACCGCCGCGAAGAGCTTGCGGACCCCACCGCCCACGCCGAGGTCGAGGCCATTCGCCAGGCCGTCCGCGTGCACGGCGATGGCTGGCGGCTTTCCGGCTGCGAACTCGTTGTCACCCTGGAACCTTGCGCCATGTGCGCCGGTGCGCTGCAGGCCGCGCGGGTGTCTTCCGTGGTCTTCGGCGCCTTTGAGCCCAAGACGGGCGCGTGCGGCTCGCTTATCGATGTCCTCCGTGCCCCCACCGCCCCCTTTACCCCGCAGGTCCGCGGCGGCGTCCTCGAAGGCGAGTGCGCTGGGTTGCTCCGAAACTTCTTCGACGGCCTGCGCTAAACGTGCGTACACTGGTGGTCATACAACAACTGTCTACTCAAAGGAGTGATTATGGGCGATTTGGAAAACAAGAAGGATGGCCTCGTAGGCAAGGCAAAGGAAGCCTACGGCGAAGCTACCGACAACAAGGACGTAGCTAACGAGGGCAAGGCCGACCAGGTCACCTCCGAGGCTAAGGACAAGCTGTCTGACGCCGCTGAAGGCATCAAGGACAAGGCCAACGAGGTTATCGGTGGCCTGAAGGACGACTAATCCTCGTCCCTCGTTTCCGCATCTCGCTGCGCTGGCACCCCGCCGGCGCAGCGATTTTGTCGCTCGGGCCTACTCCCGTAATCTGGAACGCGGTGGCGTGTCCGAGCGGCCGAAGGTGATCGCCTCGAAAGCGATTGTTGGGTAACCCCCAACCGCGGGTTCAAATCCCGCCGCCACCGCACTTGTCATGAGTCGCGACATGTTTGACAGATGAGTCGCGACATCGTTGACAAACCGGCATCTCAGTTGCTTTTTGTTCTGGGGTGCCGGTTTCTTCGATCAGACGAACCTTTCAAGCACTCATCGTTCCGAGCAGCAGCGCCAAGTCGCCGCAATGAGCACTTACGATTGGCGGCCGGAGCCCACCCCTCTCAGACTCTAAAAGGTGCCTTAGGTGCTGCGTGGCCTCGCTTTGTATCGACGCCACCGGGCTGCAGTATTGATGGCGTACAGCTTTGACTATGGCCATATTGCGGTTGGGACTATTCGTAGTGTCAAACATGTCCCGACTCACCAGTCAAGCATCACCCGACACGGTAAGGTAGCCCTAAGCGTCAAATATGTCGCGGCTGATCTGTCAAGCATCACGACGATTCCCTCAGGCACAGACTGTCAAATATGTCATGAATTCAGACAGCGGGCACGGTGGAGGCGGGGGCGGCGTAAAGCATGTCCAAGTCGTACTCGACGCTGGTGGACATGTATGACCCGGGCGACGCGTTTCTGTACTCGGAGCTGGTGAAGGTGCATCCGCACGTGTTGGCTTGCCGGCTGTTTGCGGTCAAAAACTATGTGTTGCGCTTCACTCAACTCGCCTTTATTCTTAGCAAACCAATTAGTTCAGGCTCGCGGAGCCTAGTCGGCAATTCTTGGAGGTACTGATGACTTCTTCAATAACGTTGATCTCGCATGAAGGTGCTCAGTTCGCTTCACCGTATGGCGAAGGCATGATTCGTTTCGGTGACAGTGCTGAGCAGGTGGTAGCGGTTCTCGGGGAACCGGAGAACCACCGGAGCGAAAGCACCTTGTACTACTCCCAATCAAATATTCAGGTTCATTTCGGTGACAACGGTGTCGAATTCATCGAGATTGCCACCAACCCTGAAAAAGACGGTGTCACGGTGGAATGGGAAGGCCATAACCTCTCCCACATGAACGCGATCGAGTGCGCCGAGCTGTTGAAGGGGCTCAACGACGGGGCTCGGCTTGACGATGAGCGAGCTCCAGAGGCTTATGCTTTCGAGAAACTGGGGCTTTCCGTATGGCAACCGTACGCGCTTGCTGATGCTCGCGAGGAACTCGAGGAAGAGCGAGCTGGGGGCGCCGAGGGTGACGAACTTGAGTACTTTGAAGAAGAAGTCAAGATGGCAGAGTGCTTTGACGCGATCGGCCTGGGTTCTCGCGACTACATGAACGAGTACTTCTAGGCCGCTTTTCTCCAGGCCCACGTCCCGCTCCATGGAGGACGGCCAGCGAGAGCGTACGAAATTGTTGCCTCACCTAAGGTCGACACATGATTCCAGTGCGGGAACCCGATCTTGTGCTCGAGCGCCTCTTGTAACTCGTCAAGCGAAATGAGCGATCACAAGTCGTTGGTGTTGAGCTCGCGTCAGTACACGTGCTCGAGAACCGCAATCCGGCGATCCAACAGCAGTGAACGATGCGAACGCAGCGTGTTGATGAGCTCGTTAACAGCGGCCGGGATTTCTTTCGCCCGATCGATCCGGGATCCGGGGGAGGGGGACTGGCTGGCCGCCAGCTGTGAAAACTGGGACGCAGGTGGCTTCGTGATAGGGGATTGTGGGGTATGGCCACTACACTAGGGCAAAGTTCAACCCGTCCCCCACGCGAATGCGAAGGTACATCTACCCGTGGCTAAACTGCTTTATCGTCTTGGGCGCTGGTCTTTCCTCCATAAGTGGAAGGTCATCGTGGCATGGCTGCTGCTGCTCGCCGCCGTCGGCGGTGCCGCCGCCTTGCTGATGAAACCGATGACGAGCGAGTTCTCCATCAAGGGCACCCCGTCCATCGACGCCACCTACAAGACCATGGACCTCTTCCCAGAGGGCGGAAACCCTGCAAACTCGCCCTCGGTCAACGTGGTTTTCAAGGCCCCAGACGGCCAGAAGCTTTCTGATCCCGCAAACCGCGAGGCCATCGACGCCACCATCTCCTATCTCGAGGACAACCTAGAGATGGGCGATACCACCCGCTTTGGCAACCCGCTTGAGGTCTCGCCTCGCCTGCAGGACCAGGTGATTCATCAGTTCACGGACATGGGGCTGCCGGAAGCATCCGCCCGCGCGGACGCGGATAACCTCGCCATGGTCAATGATGACGAGACCATTGCCTATACAACCTTTAATTTTGACGCCGAGTCGCCCTATAGCGTGGAGCAAGCTGATAAGGATACCGTCACCGAGGCAATGAACATTGCCCGTGACCGCGGCCTCACCGTAGAGGGCAATGGTGCCGGCTTCGGCGATGAAATCGCGGTCAATTCCACCTCTGAGATCATCGGCCTCGGCGTTGCCTTCATCGTGCTCATCTTTACCTTCGGCTCCCTGGTGGCCTCGGGTATGCCTTTGGTGTCCGCCGTCATTGGCGTGGGACTAGGCGCGCTGGGCATGCTCATTGCCACCCACTGGATTGAGCTCAACAATATGACTCCGGTCCTGGCCATCATGATTGGCTTAGCCGTGGGCATCGACTACGCACTGTTCATTCTTTCGCGCTACCGTGCCGAGCGCCGCCGCATGGACGGGCCCGATGCCGCAGGCATGGCGGTGGGAACCGCCGGCTCCTCCGTGGTCTTTGCCGGCGCGACCGTCTTTACCGCGCTCTTCGCGCTCCTCATTGCGCGCATCGGCTTCCTGACGGCCATGGGCTTGGCCGCCGCCGGCACCGTCGCCATCGCCGTATTGGTCTCGCTTACGCTCATCCCCGCGATGCTTGGTCTGCTGGGTGATAAGGCCTTCAACGGCCGCATCCCCGGCGTGGCCGGCAACCCGACCCGCAAGGGCAAGCGCCGCCGTGGTCCCACCATGGGCAACCGCTGGGTACGCCTGGTCCAGAAGGTCCCCGGCCTGGCCATGGCGCTGGTTGTGCTCTCCCTAGGCGCGATGACCGCGCCGGTGCTCCACATGGAACTCGCCCTTCCAGCCGATACCACCTCCAATCCCGATACCACCCAGCGCAAGGCCGCCGACATCATGTCCGAGGGCTTCGGCCCCGGCGTCAACGGCCCCTTCCTCGCCGTGGTCGATGCCCATACGGTCAACGCAGATGCCGGCGCCCTCGCCCCGCTTGTCGACGCCCAATCCCAGCCCGAACCAGCCCCCGCACCAGACGCGGAGGCCGCGCCCGAGGGCGCTGCACCAGAGGACGGTGCGCCGCAGGATTTTGCACCGCAGGACGCAGCCCCTGAGCAGCTGCAGCCGGACCAGCCCGAGGCCGAGGCCGAGCCGGAAATCGCCCCGGCCGCCGAGGTAGTAGACACCTCCGCAGACGCTGCGGACAATTCCTCGCCGGAGGATAAGGCCGCGCTCGCGTCCTTCCTGTACACCGCGGACCAGCTCAAGGGGCTGGGCGGCGTGAAGCACGCGCAGATCGTCGGCCTGAGCCAGGACCAGCGCGCCGCGCAGATCATGGTCACCCCAGAAACCGCGCCGACGGACGCCGCGACGGTCAACGTCGCGCACGCGCTGC
The DNA here is from genome assembly GCA_938008395.1 of Corynebacterium tuberculostearicum. Classification (GTDB taxonomy): domain Bacteria; phylum Actinomycetota; class Actinomycetes; order Mycobacteriales; family Mycobacteriaceae; genus Corynebacterium; species Corynebacterium tuberculostearicum_L. Next base: position 6,038 of record CALLKG010000122.1, on the reverse strand, counting down.
GCTCGGCCACCAGCGAGATCGAAGACGCCACCGGTACTGACATCGGCTTGACCGGCCTGACCGCCGTGCAGCTCGATATCACGGAGCGCCTCGAGGAAGCCATGGCGCCGTACCTGGCCATCGTCGTGGGCTTGGCCATCGTGCTATTGCTGTTGGTCTTCCGCTCCATCCTGGTGCCGCTGGTTGCGGGCCTGGGCTTCCTGCTGTCCGTCGGCGGCGCCTTCGGCCTGACCGTCCTGGTCTGGCAGGAAGGCCTGTGGAACCTGGTTCCCGCGCCGGGCCCGCTGATTTCCTTCATGCCCATCTTCCTTATCGGCGTGACCTTCGGCCTTGCGATGGATTACCAGGTCTTCCTCGTCACCCGCATGCGCGAGCACATTTCTCGCCACCCGGAGGGCACCGGCGGGCGATATAACGCCGTCGACGAGGCCACCATCACCGGCTTTACCCAAGGCGCCCGCGTGGTGACGGCCGCGGCCATTATTATGATTTCGGTTTTCGTGGCCTTTATTAATCAGCCGCTGCCCTTCATCCAGATCTTCGGCTTTGCCTTGGCCGCCGGCGTGCTTTTCGACGCCTTCTTTATCCGCATGACCCTCGTCCCCGCCACCATGTTCCTCATGGGCCGCGCGACGTGGTGGATGCCGAAGTGGCTGGCGAAGATTCTGCCCACCCTGGATATCGAAGGCACCGCCCTGGAAGAAGAATGGGAAGCTAAACACGCCACCCCAGCCCCAACCCCTAGCCCTGCACACAAGGAAGAAGAATAATCATGGACTTGAGTTTCGACGTCGGCAAGCGCCTGCCCGAAGGCCCCGGTAAGCACGGCCGCAGCGGTGTCATCCACACCCCGCACGGTGATATTAAGACCCCCGCCTTCATCCCGGTGGCCACCAAAGCCACGGTCAAGACGCTTACCCCGGAACAAATTCGCTCTACCGGTGCGCAGGCCATCTTGTCGAATGCGTACCACCTCTACCTGCAGCCGGGCCACGACATCGTGGATGAGGCCGGCGGCGTGGCCGAGTTTGAAAACTGGCATGGCCCGACCTACACCGACTCCGGCGGATTCCAGGTCATGTCTCTCGGCGTAGGCTTCAAAAAGGTCCTTGCGATGGACATTGCGGATCTTAGCGATAAGGACATCCGCGCCGCCAAAAAGGAACGCATGGCGCAGGTGGACGAGGATGGCGTGGATTTTAAATCCGTCATCGACGGCTCCAAGCACCGCTTTACCCCCGAGAAGTCCATGCAGATTCAGCACGGGCTGGGCGCAGACATCATGTTTGCCTTCGACGAGCTGACCACGCTCGTTGATACGCGCACTTACCAGGAAGAATCGGTCGCGCGCACGCACCGCTGGGCCAAGCGCTGCCTGGATGAGCACGATCGCCTCACCCGCGAGCGCGCCCACCGCCCAAAGCAGTCGCTGTGGGGCGTTGTTCAAGGCGCGCAGTACGAGGACCTGCGCCGCCAGGCCACCCGCGGCCTGCTCGACCTCGACCGCGCCGCCCGCGAGGACGGCAAGCGCGGCTTCGGCGGCTTCGGCATCGGCGGCGCGCTGGAAAAGGAAAACCTGGGCACCATTGTCGGCTGGGTCTGCGATGAGCTACCCGAGGACAAGCCGCGCCACCTGCTCGGCATCTCCGAGCCGGACGATATCTTCACCGCCGTCGAGGCCGGCGCCGATACCTTCGACTGCGTGGCGCCCACCCGCTTGGCGCGCCGCGGCGGCGTCTACACCTTGGATGGCCGCATGAACCTCACCAATGCGCGCTTCAAGCGGGATTTTGCCGGCGTGGACGAGGAGTTCGGCGGCTACGTATCCGAGAATTACTCCCGCGCCTACCTGCACCACTTGCTCAAGGCGAAGGAATTCCTTGCCGGCACGCTGTGCACCATCCACAACGTGGAATTCATGATTCGGCTGGTGGATAATATCCGCGCCGCCATCGACGGCGGCTACTACGAGGCCTACCGCGATGAATTCCTCGGCCGCTACTATGCCGGCAAGTAATCCTCGCGCTTTTTCACCCATTTGATGACCGCGGCCGTCACCGGCAGCATGACGGCCTCCATCAGGGTCTTCCACACGAAGCCCACGATGACGTAGTTAATAAACCCGCCCACGGTGTCCACGCCGATGACCGGCGCGGCGATGGCGCAAAACAACAGCGTATCGCCGAATTCGCCCACCACGGTGGAGGCGATGAGGCGCGCAAAGAGGCCCTTTTCGCCGGAGCGCTTCTTCATCGCGGTCAGCGTCCAGGCGTTGAGGAGCTGGCCCACTAGGTAGCCGGCCAGCGAGGCGAGCAGAATCTGCGGCATCAGGCCGAGCGTGGCGGCGAAGGCCTCTTGGCCCTCGTAGAAGTCGGCCGCCGGCAGCCAGATGGCGATATAGAAGCACACGGCCGCCAGGATGGCCATCGCAAAGCCGATGTAGACCGCGCGTCGGGTGGATTTGAAGCCATAGCACTCCGAGAGCACGTCGCCGACGATATAGGCCAGTGGGAAGAGGAAGAAGGCGCCGTCGGTGACCAGCGGGCCGAGCTGGACGCCCTTGGTGGCGTTGATATTAGAAATCAGGAAGGTCACCACAAACACGGTGACCAGCCAGGGGTAGAGGGTGGAGCGGACGGGAATGAAGCGCACCTCAGCGCCGTTCGATTTTTCCATGCCCGCCATTGTGCCAGCCCGTAGACTATGGGCATGAATTCCGCGACCACCGGCGCCGGCCGTTACGCTCCAAGCCCCTCGGGCGATCTGCACTTTGGAAACCTCCGCACGGCGCTTCTGGCGTGGCTTTTCGCCCGGTCGACGGGCAGGCGCTTTGTGGTGCGCGTGGAGGACATCGATAAGCAGCGCTCCTCCCAGGAATCGGCCGAGCGCCAGCTGGCGGATCTGCGCGCGCTCGGGCTGGACTGGGACGGCGAGGTCATCTACCAGCACGATCGCGACGCCGCCTATGAGCAGGCCCTGGCCCAGCTGCCCACCTACGAGTGCTATTGCTCCCGCAAGGATATCCGTGAGGCCTCCCGCGCCCCGCACGCCATTCCCGGCCAGTACCCGGGCACCTGCCGCAACCTCACCGAGGACCAGCGTGCGGCCAAGCGCGCCGAGCTTGCGGCCCAGAATCGCCAGCCCGCCCTTCGCCTGCTTGCCGACGTCCCCACATTCACCATCCACGACGCCCTCCACGGCACCTATACGGGCGACGTCGATGACTTCATCCTGCGCCGCGGCGGCCAAGACACCGGCTGGGCCTATAACTTGGCCGTCGTCGTCGATGATGCCTACCAAGGCATCGACCAAGTGGTCCGCGGTGATGATCTGCTCTCCTCCGCGCCGCGCCAGGCCTACCTCGCCTCGCTGCTCGGCATCGAACCGCCGGAGTATATCCACGTCCCGCTCGTGCTCAATGCATCCGGCGAGCGCCTGGCCAAACGCGATGGGGCGGTGACCATGCGGGAGATGGGAGAGGAGGGGGACGTCGTCAAGCAGCTGGCGGCCTCGCTGGGGTACGAGGCTCACAGTGCCGCGGAGTTGCTCGCGCAATTCGCGCCCGATCGACTCAGCCCTGAGCCTTATATCTGGCGGGGGTAAAATCTGGGCCCATGGAAGTTCTACTGGTGCTCATTGGGCTCATGCTGCTGACCGTGTTCGTCGTCGCCATCGGTGACAAGATTGGGCTGCCGTGGCCGGCCCTGCTGACGATCATCACCGCCTGCGCCGTCTTCGTGCCCGGCCTGCCACAGTTCGAACCGCCCACCGAGCTCATCCTGCCCATCTTCCTGCCGCCGCTGCTGTGGGCGCTGGCCCGGCGCACCTCGTGGGGCGTTATCCGCGAACAATGGGTCACCATCTTGAGCCTGTCCGTGCTGCTGGTGGTCGCCACCACGCTGGCCGTTGGCTTCACGGCCTATGCCTTCCTGCCCGGCATCAGTCTGGCCGCGGCCATCCTCATCGGTGCGGCCATCGCCCCGCCGGACCCCGTCGCCGTTGACGCCGTGGCCGAACCCGCCGGCATTCCGCGCCGCATCATCACCACCTTGCAGACCGAGGGCTTGTTTAACGACGCCGCCTCCATCGTCGCCTTCAATCTCGCGCTGACGGCCGTGACCCAAGGCGATGAGCTTTCCTTCGGCGGCGGCGTGCTCAACTTCTTCTACTCCGCATTCGTCGCGGGCGGCCTCGGCTGGGTCGTCGGCCGGCTGGTGGCGCTGTTTATCACCCACGTCCATGACGTCACCGCGCGCAACGCGCTGACCTGGGTGACGCCGTTTGCGGTCTACCTCATCTCGGAGGAACTCGGCGCCTCCGGCGTTATCGCCGTGGTCATCGCGGCCGTGGAGCTTAATTCCCGCGCCGATATCCAGGCCGAGGACCGCCTGTCCGGCCAGTCCTTCTGGGAGACCATCGAGCTGCTCTTTACCGGCGTGGCCTTCGGGCTCATTGGCTTGACGGTCAATACCGCCATCGGTGAAGTGGGCTCGGACCTGTGGCACTCCGTGGTGGTGGGCGTCATCTTGTCCCTTGTGGCCTTCGTCGTCCGCTTGGCGTGGATGTACATCTATTACCGCATCAACGTCTCCCGCGGCCGCCCGCGCGTGGCGCCGCTGCGCCTGCAGGAGGTGCTGCTGATGACGTGGTCCGGCATGCGCGGCCTCGTCACCTTGGCGCTGGTTTTGTCCATCCCGGCCGGCGTGTTCAGCTTCCACCACGAGCTTGCCGTTATCGCACTGACCGTCTTGCTGGCCACGATGGTGGTGCCCGGCCTGCTGCTGCCGTGGCTGATGGAGCGCCTCGACCTCACGGAGGCCTCCCAGATTGCCAGCGATAAGATGCGCGCCGCCGTGGTGGGCCGCGCGCGTGCGGCCAGCATCGAGGCCCTGTCGCACTTCCGGCCGGACGGCCACATTACTGCCGACGCCGAGAAGGTCGACCCCGAAGTTTCTGCCAACGTGATTCAGTGGTTCGAGGACCGGCTGGGCGATGGCGGGGACGTATCCGATGACTCCCGCAAGCAGCGCGCCTGGCAGGCCCGCCACGTGGCCCTGGAAGCCCGCCGGACGGCCCTAGGGGCAGCGCAAGAAGAGTTGCTTCGCTTGCGCGGCGATCGCGCCTATAACCCGGCCATTGTGGACGAGGTGCTCGAGGAAATTGACCGCATGGTCCTAGGCACCAAGCGCCACTAGGCTGGGCGGCATGGATCCCTTCGATTATGCGCAGCTTGAGGACGCGCTGGATTACCTCTACGACTTCCTCGACCAGGACCTAGCGGACCGCGTGCGCGCCGAGCGCGAATATGTCCCGGCCGGGCTGGAGGGCCTGCTTGCCGACGACTCCCTCGACGACTACGTCTGGCTCTGGATTAAAGACCCAGGCCCGAATGGCTTCCGGCAATACCTGCGCGATGGGGGATATTCCGAGGCCGAGGTCTCCCAGGCTTTCCTCTGGGCGCGCACTGAGTGGGGCATGGACACCCCGCCGCACGTCGCGTGGCTAAAAGAAGACGGCTACGAACCGCCGGTCATCGATTAGCGGCTAGCGCGGCGTCGGCTAGCGCGGCCGAGCGCCCGCCCGCGCCGAGCAGATATAGAGGATTCTTCCGCACCCGGTTTGAACTGGACTTTTGTGAAGTTTTTCTAAAAAGGGATCCCAGGAGGGATATTAGGTGGCTTGGTATGTCGTTTCCTGACGTCCTTCTTGTTGCTTGATTTCGGGGTATTTACGAGACGCAAAACTTTTCTGCGCCGTCGAAGTTCTATACCGGTAGCGTTAAGAGTAGTCCACCTAATGTTGAAAGTACTAGGAGATGAGCAAGCCAAAGGAGCAACGCTACGTCCACAAGCCAATTGAAAAGTTCGGTTTCGTTGTAGATGTCGGCTACTACAAGCCAAATGGAGAATGGGTTCCTGCGCCTCGGATCAAGGGGTTCATGAATTCTGGTGGTCCACTCTCAGGACCTCGTTGGGGTTATGACAGGTCAAGTCCTGGGTAGTGGTGTATCTGTTTTCGAATCTGGGGTTAGTTTCATG
>CALLKG010000121.1:0-13434 GCA_938008395.1 Corynebacterium tuberculostearicum | reverse complement strand
GCAGCAGTCTCACCATCGAGGTCAGTTTTTGATTGCCGCTCCGTAAGCTTGTCACGGGTAACTTCCACAGTCCATGGTTCGTCCAACAGGTAACGAGCAACGTCAGGTCGCGAGTACAGCTCGTGAAGCCATGCGACATCGCCCATCTCATGCAGACGGAGTCGAAGTCGTTCTGTCACCAACGGCCACTTGGATGCGGGCACGAGATCGCGCTGGTAATGGAACAACTCTTCGCGCTGTCCTGCGGGCGTGGTCCCTACGCCTCGTCCGGTCTCGCGGAATCCCGCCGTCGTCAAGCAGTGCTGGGAGGCCTTGTTTTCCGGAAGCGTGCGTGCCGTCAGGGTTCGAAGTCCACTGGTGCGCGCAAAGCGTGATGCCAGTTCCAAGCCCCGACGGGCATGCCCACCCCCTCGCGCACCGGGATGAATCCAGAATCCGACCTCTGCAGCCTCGGAGCTGACATCAAAGAGAACCATGGAACCCACGAACTGGTCGGTCTCGGCGTCGGCAAGTGCAAGGACTGCCAACGTGCCGGACGAGAGGCCCGTCGCAACCTCGTCACAGATCATCCGTCGCACGGACTCGGGGGTGTAATCAGGTTCAGGCAGATGAGCGAAGCGCCGCACAGCTTCGTCTTTTGTGCCTGTTGCATACGCGTCTGCGTCCAGTTCGGAGAGAAGGCGTAGGCGAGTGTTCTCAAGAGCGATCGGAAGGTTGGTAGCATCCAGCATGTGCCAAAACTAACATAGTTTGGATAGGTGGTTCAAGCATGTTTGGTTAGGCTGGTGGGGTGAGCTACTGGGAACATCGGAAACCTGTGCAACGCCATCGCGCCGTGGATATTGCGGAAGTTGCAAGAGCATCGGGCAGACTGTTGGACGAAGGTGGTTTGAAGGCACTCACCATGAGGGCTGTAGCGCAACAGGTGGGCGTCGCCCCAGCTAGCCTGTACTCCCGTGTGGAGTCGGTAGACGACTTGTTCGACCTTGCTCTCGATGTAGTGCTTGCAGACGATCCCTTGATGTCCGAGTCGATCAACAACGCCGACCTGCCCGCCCTAATGCAAGCTTTCTTCACGCACCTCACGACCCACCGGTGGGCCGGTCAGGTCATCGGCATGCGTGCCCCCAGAGGCCCTGCTTACCTGGCCCTTTCTGAGCGTATGTGCGTGCTGCTTGAACGAGAGGGAGTCCCGGATCCGTTGGGAACTGCCTACCGGTTATCAAACCTAGTGATCGGCGCCGCCCTGACCGCGCCCATGGCGCCCGACGAAAAGCGTGTTGCCATCAACCCCGAACAAGCGCCGACTTATGCGCGCCTCCACGCGGCGCACCACATTAGCCCACAAGAGATCCTCTCCGAGGGCATCAAGAAACTTTTGTCTTGACGGAACCATCCCATTTCGGGCAGCGGCAGTGTGAGGAATACTCAGAAATGGCGAGAGGAAGCTCAGCTGGGCCAGTAGTGGAGTAGCCAGGCTAGGGATTACTCGACTGCCCCCATGTGAAGTCTCGAGACATCGTTCCGATCGGCGTCTCGAGACTTTTCCGATTATTCAATACTCCGATCTTGCTGCCCCAAGCGTATAAGGCGCTCACGTAGACTAAGCCTATGCACTTACTCCTCGCCTCATACCTACACCCAGAAATCAGCAAATACATTTCGGGTCGAGTGCTGTACATCGATGATGCTGCCGCGGGAATGAGCCAAGCCCCGTTCGCCCAAACAGAGTTGACAACCATTCGCAATGCGGCAGAGGAACTAATCCCCTTAACCGTGGCGCAGGCGCAACCGAGCGACATACGCAATGAAATCAACTTAGCCGACTGTATCTATGTTGCGAGCGGCGAGGCATTCCGTCTCCTTGATGCGCTGAGACTCACTGGTACCGACCACCTGCTAGTTGAAGCGGTCCAGAACGGCACGTTTTACGCTGGAAGTTCTGCCGGCGCAATGGTTGCAGGACCTTCAATCGAACCGGCATCAATCATGGACGATCCGCGGACGGCACCGCAGCTCACCGACCACACAGGACTAAATCTCACTCCGTATGTCATTATTCCCCACGCCCAAGGAACAACTGGTCCTTATTCTATAAACGTCATCAGTGAAACTGTTGCGCAGTACGGACAGGATTGGAATCTCCTACTGCTGAGGGATGGGCAAGCCCTCTTAGTTGAAGGTGGAAAAGCTATGCTCATCTAATCCGCCTAGGAAAACAACAGACTTACACTAACTTTCTGGCAATAAATCAGTTCGATTGCTCCATGGAACTGCTTTCGTTCGCGGCACGGCGAACCCGCATCGCACTAACAAAGCCCAGCGCCAAGAATGCCGTTGCAGCAAGAAGGGAGTAGCTGGCGGCGCCGGTCATGCCGTCGCTAAGCGCCTGCACCACAACGCTGGTCTGCTCGCTAAAGGGACTATGCCCACCTTGAACGCGCAGTTCTGCAATAGCGGAACCAGCTGATTGGCGCGTTGCTTCTGCTATACCAGCGGCACCCGGACCCATGATGCCGGCCGCCTCCAGCGTCTTGGGCAGCGTTAGCCCAAGTGCCATGGAAAATACCGACCCAGAAACCGCGGTGCCCAGCGCGGAACCGACTTGGCGGACCGTACTCTGGGTAGCCGAAGCCTGACCGAAACTATTCACCGGAATCTCGCTGAGCAGCGTGCCTATCAACTACACAGAAACAAAGCCCAAACCGTAGAGCGCCAATGGCAAGTCAATGATCCAACCGCAGCCACGCCAGAAATGAACGCTTGCGACCCCAGCTATCGGCAATCATTCCTGTGGCCCACAACAGCGCTGCATACAGGACCGCATACAAACTATTACCCCAGTGTGCATGAGTTAGGTTCAGTCTCGCTCTGTTGGCACTGCACCTATTCAGTAGCCATCTCGCTCATCGTTAGTCACCTGCTACGGCTTGAGCCTTAGCCTCTTGAGCCTCGCTGATGGCATTACCAAGCGCTGCAATGAATGCAATCAGGCCAATCGTAATGAGGATATGACCAAGACCAGCGATCCCGGAGATCATTGCAGTGGACTCCTCCCCCATTACGGTCAGGCATCCGTGCCAGATCATGACGCCGACGGTGACGACCACGCCGACGTTATACAGCCAAAAGAACGCATTGAACTGACCACGACTGCGCGACAGCCCAAAGACCTTCTCCAATACCAAGAAGATAAGGCTCATCATGAATCCGAGCGCTAGCAAGTGAGTGTGCGCCACGCTTAGCTGAGTGAACTCACCCTCGGGGAAATCATTGGCGCGCGTGAATTCGCGGTAGAACACACCAGCGCCCAAGCCCAACACGAGGTAGAAAATGGAAGCCCAATATAAAGCTTTCATGGTCAGTCTCCTTCCCAACCGATGTCACGGCCGGATTAGCGATGAATCAAGTACTCCAAGGACTCATCTTTCTGCATTCATCCCCGTTTTGAATCACAGGGCTGGTTGAAGCTGCAATCAACCAGTCGGTTGACTGTTTGGTCCATTAGATAAAGAAGGGGCCGACCCTCATTAGGGATTTCATCAATAACCACCGCCTCCTCCAAACACCCGCTCAAGGGTCCTAAAAATTTACTGCACGTTTACATCGATCCCAAGTTTTCTTAACTTCAGTACAGTTAGATTGATGTTCCTGATCACTACTCTCTCTGGAGGAACTCCCACGATGAAGTCGAAGCACACTTCTCTCTCTGCCATAGTCCTTGCTTCAACCGTCCTTCTTACTTCGTGCGGCGAGCCTGCGTCCGACCAAGAAGATTCACAGGCGACCAGCGATTCAACCTCCATAACCGTCTATACCTCCGAACCAGAAGAAAAGGTCGATGAAATCAATGCGGCCTTCAATGAGGAATACCCCGATATCGAGGTCAATGTATACCGCGCTGGCACCGGTGATTTGAACGCCCGCATCTCTTCAGAGAAGCAATCTGGCGACATTGAAGCAGATGTTTTCTGGGCGGCCGATGCACCTACCTTTGAAAATTACGCCGAGGATGGCGACCTCATCGAGCTTGCCGATGTCGATTCCGATGACATCATCGACGAAGCCAAGGACGACGAGAATTTTTATGTTGGCACGCGCATAATCCCTACTGTAATTGCTTATAACACCGACGAAATCGCAGAAGGGGATGCCCCGACCTCGTGGGCGGATCTCACCGATCCGAAGTACAAGGACAAACTCGTCCTGCCGAACCCAGCGGTCTCAGGTGCAGCGGCTTTCAACGCCTCTGCGTGGAAGAATAATTCGGATCTCGGAAAAGCGTGGATCGAAAATCTGGGCAAGAATTCCCCGATGATCGCAGAGTCCAATGGCCCTACCTCCCAGGAAATCGCCTCCGGTTCCAAGCCCGTGGGCGTGGTCGTCGATTACTTAGTCCGCGACCTGGCGGATAAGGGGTCCCCAGTTGCCCTCGCCTACCCCACCGAAGGATCACCGTATATTTCTGAGCCTGCGGGCGTATTCAAAGACTCCCAGGAACAAGAAGCAGCACAGAAATACATCAACTTCCTGCTTTCAAAGAAGGCACAAGAAATCGCCGTCGAGCAGTCGTACCTCCCGGTGCGTGAGGACGTGGGAACCCCAGCAGGCACCCCTGAACTCACAGACATTGAGCTCATGGACCAGGACTTGGGGAAAATCACCAAGGATAAAGACGCGGCCGTCGAGGTATTCCAAAAGGCAGTGTCTTCCTAGTTCTTGGTGACCAACTTGTTGAAAAATCCCTCCGTAACCGCGCTACGCGTTGGCGTGTGGCTGATTGCCATTGGCCTGTTCATCGCGCCTTTGGCCCTTGTTGTCTCCCTTGCACTGGGCGGAAACCAAATTCCCATCCTGCTAGAGCAAGGGCTCGGCATCGCTACCTGGAATTCTCTATTTTCCACGGCGCTTTCGGCTCTCGCTGCCGTCATCATCGGCACCGTTATTGCCATCACGCTAGACCGCACAGATATCTACGGCTCTTCGGTACTGCGCTTATTCTTGCTTTCGCCCCTCTTGGTTCCGCCATTTATCGGAGCGATCGCCTGGATTCAACTCTTCGGCCCGAATCAGGGCTTGAATAAGCTCTTTGAGTTCGAAATATGGAATATCTACGGCGCAGACGGGGTCATTGCGCTGATGACTATCCATTCTTTTCCCACGGCATATGTCATCATTTCTTCAAGCTTGCGCTCCATCTCCCCCGATTTTGAGCTAGCCGCCCGAGTATCTGGCGCGTCCGTGATGACAGTTCTGCGCACGGTCACCCTTCCACTCCTGCGCCCCGCGCTATTGTCCGCGTTCACTCTCACAGCGATTGCTAATCTGGCTGATTTCGGCATTCCCGCTATTATCGGCTCGCCGGCTCGGTTCGAAACGCTCGCGACGATGATTTACCGGTTCATTGATTCCGGCACCGTATCCAACCCCTTACAAGTGGTCTCGACCATCGGCGTTGTTCTCTTATTTTTGGGAATCGGCGCAGTAATCATGGACTATCTCACTTCCCTGAAAAACTCGTCTTCTACACATGACTCCGGAAGTCCGGCGCGTTTCGCACTGCATTCGGCGCGCTGGCCGGTCACGATCATCATGTGGGTGTGCGGGCTCGCCATTTCCATTGGCCCAATTCTTGGTTTGGCCTACCGCGCATTGCTGCCAGCTCCTGGGGTTCCATTTACCTTAGAAACCATCTCGCTGGCGAACTTTAGCAGCGCTTTATCCAACCCGCGCGTCATCGACGGACTCAGTAATTCCGCATTTCTGTCAATAGCCGCCGCGATAATCTGCGGGATTCTTGGTTGGGTCATCGGAATTCTAGTGACCCGGACTCAGGCACGAGGAAATACGCTTTTAACCCTTTCTGCGCTGCTACCGAGCGCGCTGCCTGGGCTCATCATCGGTGTCGCCTGGCTGATTGCCGGGCGCTATACCGGGCTGTATAACACCATTTGGATAATCCTTATCGCCTACGTCTGTGCTTTTACTGCACTCGTTGTCCAGGCCGTGCGCGCCCCGCTAATAAGCACCCCGGTCACCGTGGAAGAAGCAGCGCGCATTTCTGGCGCCACGCCGCTTAAGGCGCTATTTACTACCACCGGCGCGATGACCATTCCAGCGGCGATATCCGGTGCGGTGCTCGTAGCGGTGACCGCGATTCGAGAACTTACTATTTCCGTGCTCCTCGTCGCACCCGGAACCACAACACTGGGTGTCCAAGTCTTCAATCTGCAACAGGCAGGAAATTATAACCAGGCATCGGCACTCGCCCTACTCTTTGCGCTGCTTGGCATCATTGCCGTCGCACTGACTATCCGTGCTCCCAAGGTAAGGACTTAATAATGGCGAAAATTGCAGCTTCCCACCTCACGGTCACTTTTCCGGACGGAACCACCGGCCTACGCGATATCAACCTCTCCATCGAGCCAGGAGAACTCATCGCACTTGTGGGACCGTCAGGCTCCGGCAAAACCACCCTCCTTCGCACCATCGCTGGTTTTATTTCCCCATCATCGGGTGAGCTCGACATCGATGGCAAACAGATGACTTCAACTCCTCCCGAAGAGCGCGGCATTGGTATGGTTTTCCAACAGCACGCGATTTGGCCACACATGTCTGTTAAAGAGAATGTTGGCTATCCACTACGCCGAGCGAAAGTAGCTAAGGCTAAACGCGAAGAGCACATTTCTAAAACTTTGACCCTCGTAGGCCTGCCGGGATTCGAAGACCGGTCTCCGAACAGTCTTTCTGGCGGACAACGCCAGCGCGTGGCTCTTGCCAGAGCGATCGTCGCAAGTCCTAAACTTCTGTTACTGGATGAGGCCCTTTCAGCTCTTGACGAACCATTGCGCGATAAATTGCGTCGCGAACTAGTAGAATTGACGCAAAAACAACGCCTAACCACGGTGCACGTGACCCACGATCGCGCCGAGGCGCTGGCTATTGCAGATAGAGTCGTGGTCCTAGACGGCGGCGAAATCCAACAAATCGCTACCCCGCAACAGCTCCTAGAAAATCCCGCTAGTCCGGAGGTCGCGGCGTTCATTTCGGACGCCACAATTGTTCAAACCACCATTACAGAAAGCCTCGTCGAGTGTCCCACGCTTGGTGTTTCATGGCCGCTGAGCGATGTAACTGTGCGAGGGGACGGTACTAAAGCCGCTATCTTGCCGCACCACGCAAAGATTGTGGACGAAGACTATCTAGGCACCACGGTTCCAGCAATAGTGGACTCCGCAATTTTCGAAGGCGACCACTACTCTGTTACCGCCACTCATGAATCTGGAACCAAATTCCGCACCACTGCAGACCATAAACCCGCAATGGGACAATCCGTGTGGGTTCACTTCTCGCCACCCTTGATTTTTTAATTCGTCACGTTCCGCGAACTTTAAAAACTCGACAGTTTCACAGAGCTCTAATCTTCTTTGACAGCTGCCCCCATTTTCAGGAGCACAATTTTATGTCCATAGTGACCACAAATATCGAGGACCGTTGACTATCGCACCATCCTCACCGCCATTTCCTTCTACTTTTCCCGTTCCTTGCTTAAGCTCTAAGCCATGAGTGAAAGCACTGAACGCTATGTCGTAGACCTCACCCGCCTCGACACCGCCGTATACCGCGCTACCAATTCCGCGGGAGCCAGCATTGAATTTGGCAGTGGTGAGGGACTCCTCTCCCCTGTTGAACTCTTGCTAGCTGCGATCGCGGGATGCTCCGCGGTGGACGTGGACGTGGTGACATCTCGGCGCGCGGAGCCGGAATCTTTTGATGTGCACGTAGAGGGTGACCGCGTGAACGAAGACGGTGCATCGCGCCTGTCGGAGGTTCGCGTGGGGTTCGATCTATCGTTCCCGGATACACCGGAGGGCAACCAAGCGCGCAAACTGGTGGACAACCTGATTCGCATCTCCCACGAGAAGGACTGCACGGTATCGCGCACGGTTGAGAACCCCACGCGGGTGAAGTTCAGCAACGACTCGAAATAGTTTCCCGAAATAGAAGCGCGACATGCGGTTTCGCTCCGGGGATGCCCCCAAACCCGCTGCTATGGTGCAGTTGTTAACTATTGTGGCAAATGTGATTACTGCAGGAGCTCAACATGTCACCATCTTTCTCCCGTCGCGGCCTTTTTAAGGTCGGCGCTCTCGCCCTAACCGCAGGCGCCATCGGCGCTGCCGCCCCGAGCGCGGCAGCGCTCGGACCGGTGCGCGGCACCATCATTGATTTCTCCGCCGGCGTACCTTCCCCGCAGGCAATTAAGAATGCCGGCCACATGGGCGCCATTCGCTACGTCTCCGACAAGCGCCCCGGCGCTGCGTGGATGACCGGCAAGCCGGTAACCCTCAAAGAAACTAAGGCCAATGCGGCAGCGGGTCTGCCCACTGCGTCGGTCTACCAATTCGGCCGCGCGGAAACTGCCGATTGGAAGCAGGGCGCAGCAGGTGCAGCAATCCACGCACCGAAGGCGATTGCGCTGCACAAGAAGGCAGGCGGTCCCACCAAACGCCCGATCTACATCGCGATCGACGATAACCCCACCCGCGAGCAGTACACCCGCCAAATCCGCCCATACCTGCAGGCATTCTCCAAGACGCTGGAGCTAGCCGGCTACCAGACGGGCGTCTACGGCAATTACAACACCATCGAGTGGGCAATCCAGGACGGCATTGGCACGTACTTCTGGATGCATGACTGGGGATCCAACGGCAAGATTCACCCGCGCACCACTATCCACCAGCTGCCGCACAACAAGCAACAGACCATCGGCGGCGTCATCGTTGACGTCAATGAGGTCTACGCCGAAGACTGGGGACAGTGGACACCAGGCAAGTCCGCAGCACCTGCACCGGCAAAGAGGCCGACCACCAAGAAACCACAGCCGCAGCCGCAGCCGCAGGCCAAGGCCCCAAGCAATGGCTCGTCCGACCTGGTCAATCAGCTGAGTTCGCAGCTGCAGAGCAAGCACCCGGAGCTACCGGAACTGCCCCAGGTCACTGCCAATGGCGTGACCTTTAATGGCAAAACGTTGAGCAACGATCAGATTCGTCAGCTAGCGAAGATCGTCGCAGAAACGGTTGCTAAGACGCGGTAGTACTACTTTTTAGAGGGCTCAGAGGTTTTCTCTGAGCCTTTCTTTTTATCTGTGGACTTCTTATCGGAGCTGCCTTTGTCCTTCTTTTTGGACGTGGTGGATTCGCTAGTGGGCTCCTTGGACGAGGACTTTTCCTTCTTGCCCTTGTCGGATTTTTCGTCCTTGTCCTTCTTACTGGAGGAGGTAGTAGAAGTCTCCGAGGTGGAGGTCTCGATCGGTGGGACGTCCTCGCCGTCTTTGTACTTGAGGAAGCGCTCGGTGGCCTTGCCCAGATTCTTACCCGTCACCTCGTCCTTGACGTAGTCGGTGAGGTCATCGGATGAGCCGGTGATAGAGGCGGCGGCGACGAAGTTCTCACCAAAGGAGACCGAGGAGTTAATGGACTTGTCATTGGACCAGCCCCACTTGCTGCCCACTACGTTGGAGAGCTTGGCGGTGCCGTAATCCTGGCGGTAGCCATCCTCAGAGATGGGATCGGCATGCGCCATGGCTACAAGCACTGGGTGGGTTTCATCGCGGTCGATGAGCTGCGAGATGAAGCTGGCGACGTCATACGTGGAGGTTTGCGAGTAGCCCCACTGCTCGCCGGCCTTGGTGGATTCGAGGTTGAATTCATCGGCAATCACGTCGATGGAATCCGGGTACTTGTCAAAGAGGTCTTCGGCAGACTTATCGGAGGAGCTAGCGATCATATCCAGCGCCTCATATTTGTCTTCGTACTCGCCCTTTTCCATAACGTAGGTGGCGATATAGAGCTTGATGAGGCTTAGCGCCGGGCGGGCCTCGTGCTCCGAGGCAGAGCCCATGTGCATGCCATCGTGCAGGCGGATATAGGTAATTGAATGCCCCTCATCGCCCTCCAGGAACTCGTTGGTTTCCGGTGGGACGTCGCGGTTGGTGTCTGTTGCTTCCGAGGGGGCGTCGGCAAGCGCGTCGCTTTCACGCTCGCTATTGCTGCACGCAGTAGTGGTCAGGGCGAGCATGCATACGGCTAAAGCGGCACCAGCCTTTACTGATGCCGCCTTGCGGGTCAACGACGTTTTAAACACGTCGACATATGTTACCGGTTGAGTGCACTATCCAAGCAATTAATGCTGCACGGGTGCCTCCACGCCCACGCCAGTAAGCGAGCGAACCTCCATCTCTGCGGAAAGCTCCTCAAAGTTGTCCGGCTTGGTCATGATGGAGACCAACCAGCCGACAAAGAAGGACAGCGGAATGGAGACCAAGCCCGGCGAGGAAAGCGGGAAGATGGCCCAGTCCGCACCTGGGAACATGGAGCTCTCAGAACCGGAGACTGCCGGGGAGAAGAAGATAAGCACCAGGCAGGACACCACGCCGGTATACATGGAAGCCACCGCGCCCGCGGTGTTGAAGCGGCGCCAGTACAGGGAGTACAGGATGGTCGGCAGGTTGGCGGAGGCCGCCACCGCAAACGCCAGGGAGACCAGGAAGGCCACGTTCTGGGTCATGGCCAGGATGCCCAGGATGATGGAGACGATGCCGAGGACCACCACGGTGGCCTGGGAGACGCGGACCTGCTCGGCCTCGGTGGACTCGCCGTTGCGGATAACCGCGTGGTAGATATCGTGCGCAATGGACGCAGAGGCGGTAATGGCCAGGCCGGCCACCACAGCGAGCACGGTAGCGAAGGCCACGGCGGAAATAATCGCCATGAAGATGGAGCCGCCAATCTCCATTGCGAGTAGCGGTGCCGCGGCATTGGCCCCGCCCGGCGCGGCGAGGATGCGGTCCGGCCCGACCAGCGCAGCTGCGCCGTAGCCCAGGACCAGGGTCATGAGGTAGAAGGCACCGATGATGACGATCGCCCAGGTAACGGAACGGCGCGCCTCGGTAGCGGTGGGCACGGTGTAGAAGCGCATCAGCACGTGCGGCAGGCCGCCCACGCCGAGTACCAGGGAAATACCCAGGGAGATAAAGTCCAGCTTGGTGGCGGTGGTGGCGCCGTACTTCAGGCCCGGAGCCATGATGTCCTTGGCCTCGTAGCCCTTCTCCTTAATCTGCTCGGAGGCGGCGTGCATGTCGATGGCGTTATTAAACAGGGTGCTAAATCCGCCGCGCAGGGCAATGAAGACCAAGAAACACATGATGACCACGCCGGCGACCAGAAGCACGGCCTTAATCATCTGCACGTAGGTGGTGCCCTTCATGCCGCCGACCAGGACGTAGACAATCATGAGCACGCCCACAATGCCCACGACGAGGGCCTGCCACTTGAAATCGTGGATATCTAGCAGCACGGCCACCAGCGAGCCGGCGCCGGCCATCTGCGCGATGAGGTAGAAAAGCGTGACGAAGAGGGTGGCGATAGATGCCGCCACGCGCACGGGCTTCTGCTTCAGGCGGAAGGACAGGACGTCCGCCATGGTAAAGCGGCCGACGTTACGCATGGGCTCGGCAACGAGCATGAGTGCTACCAGCCAGGCAACGAAGAAGCCCACCGAGTACAAGAAGCCGTCATAGCCGTTGAGTGCCACCGCGCCGACGATGCCCAGGAAAGATGCAGCGGAGAGATAGTCACCGGAGATGGCCAGACCGTTCTGGCGTCCGGAGAAGCTGCCGCCGCCGGTATAAAAGTCCGAGGCCTTCTTCGTGGTCTTTCCGGCGCGCAGCACCACCGCCATGGTGATGATGAGGAAGAGACCGAAGATGGAAATATTCAGGATGGGGTTGCCGGCGGAAGTCTCGGCGACAAGGGTGGTGGTAGTCATTAGTTGCCCTCCAATTCTTCACGGATGGCGGCCGACTTCGGCTCGATATTCTTATTGGCGTACTTCACGTAAATCCACGTGATGATGAAGGTGGTCAGGAACTGGGCAAGGCCGAAGACTAGGCCGATGTTCCAGCCGCCGCCGAGCTCGGTTGCCATGAAGTCAGGGGCGAACACGGCGGCAAGAACGTAGACCACGTACCACACGAAGAAGGCCACGGTCATAGGGAAAGTAAAACTCCGGTAGGTGCGGCGCAGCTCGCCGAATTTGGCGGAGTCGCGCATCGCGATGAACTCGCTACCGGTGGGTTCGCGGCGCGAGACAGGAGTTGCAGCTACGTCACTCATAGAGCATCGTCTCCTTGGGTGAGAGGAACTTAGGTCACACGAGATAGTGTGTCATTGCTCACTATCCACGTTGATCTGTAAGTTACAGAACAATTTCTGCAAGGTTGTAAACTCTGCCAAGAAAACCTTCCGCTCCCCCACCCTTTCAGCCCCATAGGCTTTACTGAACTGGAATAACATCTTTAACAAACTACCCCCGAGGGAAGAATTTTTTACCCCTTGTAAAGATTGTTAACAGCCACTTGGCAAAAGAAAAAGCCCCCGTGAGGGGGCCTAATCTGCGGTTGGCGTTACTCTTCGTTGCCTGGGAATTCGCGCGGGTCATTGAACATGCGGCCAAAGCCCTTCTGGCCCTCAAGCGCGTCAATGGCGGATACTTCCTCCGCGGTGAGTTCCAGCTCGGTGGCGGCCAAGTTTTCCTTCAGGCGCTCGGTGCGCGCGGACTTCGGAATGACGGATATGCCCTTGGACATGAGGTAGGACAGTACAACCTGCCCCTCGGTCGCCTCGTGGTCAGCAGCAGCCTGCTCAATCACAGGGTTATTGAGCACAACGCCGCGCGCCAGCGGGGCCCATGCCTCGGTGACGATGTCATTATCGTGGTGGAAGGCGCGCAGACTGGACTGGGTAAAGCCCGGGTGGATCTCCACCTGGTTGAGCACCGGAGAAATGCCGGTGGTGGAAATTAGGTCCTTGAGCACGTCCTCGTAGAAATTAGCCACGCCGATGGACGCAATCTGACCCATGCCCTGCAGGCGGGCGATACTCTCAAAGGTCTCGTTGTATAGGCCACCCTGCGGCCACGGCCAGTGGATGAGATACAAGTCAAGGTAGTCGAGCTGCAGATCCTTGAGAGACTGCTGGAATGCCCCTTCCACCTTGTGCGCACCGTGGTGGGAGTGCCATACCTTGGAGGTAATAAAGAGCTCATCACGGGTGACGTCGCCGGCATCCATTGCCTGCTTCAGGGCGGTGCCTACCGCCTCTTCATTCTTGTAGAGCGTGGCGGTATCGAAGTGGCGGTAGCCCAAATCGATGGCCTCGCGGATGACGCGGATGCATTCCTCGTCATATAGCTTGTACGTACCCAAGCCCAGCTGGGGCATTTCGCGGTCATCATTGAAAGTTACGGTTGGCACAGTCATGCCCTCCATTGTGCCGCAGTTTTTCTGGCCGCGCCGAAAACGACGAAACCCCAGGGCGATGAACTGCTCCCCATTAGTTGGACTGAGAAATCAGTTACCTACTAGTGGGGAGC
>CALLKG010000120.1:0-3463 GCA_938008395.1 Corynebacterium tuberculostearicum | reverse complement strand
GTCTGGGTCTGGTATGCCTGGCTTCCTGCCGTCCAGCCCCGCTCCGCTACCGCAGCCGAAACCAGGACATCCCTGCCGCCTTGCAAGGCGAGGTCGCCCTTGCTGTCGATGACACCGCCAATATTGGCTACATCGCGTCCTGCCGAAACGGTCAGCTTCTGCGCAGCCTCGATACGCGCGGCGCTATCGGCAAATGCCTCAGTGGTACCGGTTCCCCTGTAGGAGGACTGGTGCTGGGTCACCGTCCGTTCATTGATGACGTCTCCGGTAAGGGCGGAGAGGCTTACCTCGCGCCCGGCAATGATGCCGCCCTGGTCATTGCGGATGGAGCCGCTGGCCAGCAGGTCGAGGCGGTTGCCGGCCTCGATCAGGCCGCTGTTGTCGATGTTGCCGGCTGTCGCGCTGAGGTCGTTCCGCGCGCGCAGGGTGCCGACGTTATGCAGGTCGCCGCCGCTCACCAGCTTCACGTCGCGGCCCTGGATCAGCGCACCGTTGGGTGCCAGCCGACCCTCCGCCTGGGCCAGGTAGACCACCGGCGCGAGGACCTTCTCGCCGTTCACCTCGACCTCTTCCAGCCAGACGATGTCGTGGGTCAGCGCCGCCATCTGCTCCGCGCTCAGGCCCACACCCAGTTGCAGGTGCAGTTGGTCCTTGTGGGGCGAGTCGGAAACAGGCAACGCATGCGTTGCCCCGGCGAGCGACCCGCCAGGGATAACGGGGCCGGGGGTTCAGGACTCTGCGGATGTGGCGACAGTGAGGTCTTGCACGGTGCTCTTCTTCTAAATCGAAAATGTAAATTGTTAAAGAGCAAGGAATTACTGAACGGGGAAAACCTACCTGCCTTTTAGCTTTAGAGTAGCAAAAATAAATCTGTCTCCTTCATCTCATTACAGAGACTCAATCGGCTTGAATAAATCTCTTCCAACCTAATAAGGCTCTCTCAAAATCATCAAGCGCAATAGCGGCGGAGCAATCCTCATCATACAAGGAGTATATTCTTGCCATTCCATTTCTCAACTCAACACCCCAGCTATCACGACTCCAGTCAGAACATTCAATAGCACCACGCCTTATCTGATTGACCCTAGACAAGCCTTCATCTAACCAAGCTATGGAGCTTTCATATTTCTGCCCCCCATGATCGACAAATAAACATGCTAATAGGTCTATGCCATCATCACTTAAAACATCAGATTGGCAGCTAGGCTCTTTATTCTCACCTTCCCCAGTCCAAAAATATCTAATCTTCATTTAACCCTTTCACCTATAATTTCGGATAAACCGTAGTCTTAGGACTAAGATAACCTTCGACCCTTACGCCACTTGGCGTAGTTCCATTCCACTTATTTCCTGTGACTGTCCTATTTTGGAAAGCAGCATCAACCTCTACCTTTATCCTATCTGCAGTCCAAGATTTTGGAAACATCGTAGATACTCCGCCATTGTTTGTCTTTGGCAAGTAACTTCCCGGATTTGCTGGGTCTGCCACTTCAATTTTAGCGCTATACACACCTTGAGCGTTCGGCACCGACTCGGTTCCAGGAATAACGCGTACATCTCCCGTAACAGTTGAGTGCCCGCCCACCACATTTCCGTTTGGTTTTACTTCCGCTCGAATAATGTGGCCATCAAAGTCAATCGTGAAAAAAAGGGGACAGATTTATTTTCCCTACTCTAATCTCGGCCGCCCTTGCCCATGCCGCTCTATTCTCACCCCGGCTACCCGTTCGATCTCGTCCACGAACCGTTGATTTCCCGTCAGTTGTCCACGCTGAACCGCCTCGCGAATTAGCCTCAATTCCTCGGCCGGTATCGCCTCTTTCACGAACGTTACGTATCGCCGATATCGCTCTTCGGCCGTCTGACCTAGCTCAATGAAGCAGGGATCCATATCCAACCAGTTTGGCTCCTTCAACCAATCCGCCCGCAGCCCATAACTTGACCAGGGATAGGCCGCCACATCGTCCACCATCCGCGCCCGAACAGGGTTCAGTTCGATGTACCGGCAACACGCCAGCAGGTAGGCATCGCTCTGTACGACACTCGATTTATAGCGACTTTCCCACAACGTTCCGGAACGGCCCTCCAAGCGATTCCGATATCGTGTCGTGCGCGCCGCCAGCGTTTTCATCAGTTGCGCCAAGCCAGACAGCGAATCACCAGGCGCCAAGAGCAGATGGACATGGTTGGTCATCAGGCAAAATGCGTAGACCTTGATACCAAAGGCATCCTTGAGGTCCCGTAGATCGGAGAGGTAACGCTGGTAGTCCTCGTCCTCGGCGAATACCACTTGCCGATTGTGTCCCCGCTGGACCACGTGAAGCGGATAATTCGGTAAAACCACTCGCCCTTGCCTAGGCATCGCGGAGCCTCCTTACGGCGTCTGCGCTGGAGCCTCCTTGCTTAGAAAATTAGAGTAGGAAAATAAATCTGTCCCCTTTATGCTGCAGTTTCAATCCAGCCAAATGGGAGGAAAAATATTCTTTCAACCTTTTAATATCTGCTGAATTTAACTCACAAAAAAAATCCCCACTCAAAAATTTAGGAAAATCTTCGCGCAAATAAACATGAACAGAAAAACCAAAAAAATCACTCCCCATATCTTTGCTTTTTAGAGAGAAAACTATACTTCCTGCCTCAGTCTCTAATCTAGCGATCATGATTACTCTCATATCAAAATGGCAGACTGTCCCATCCTTGGCTACGTGTCATATTCCTTACCTCTTCCTTAGTGAAATTGCGCATAACAATCACAATCCAAGTCCCCCTTCCACAACTAGGTTAATAGTAGAAAAAGGGACAGATTTATTTTTACTACTCTAGTTTCGGCGACTGCGCCCACGCCGAACCCAAAGCGAATAACTCGCTAAACCATGCGCCCTTACCTAGGCATGTCGCCCCCTTGACGGAGCCTGCGCTGGAGCCTCCGTGTTCAGAAGTTAGGATAGGGAAAATAAAAACTCTTCCTTTATGTTAATAATTAGAAATAAGTTTATCTACGTACTCTTTACGGTATAAACCAAATCAGCCTGCTCCATCATAAACTCTCTACTAACGAACTCGCCAAAATCAAAATTCGAATATACAGATCTCGTTTCATCCAACATAACCAAAACCCCTATCTCTTCTAAAACCTCTTCATACAGAACCCATGAGACCATATCTGAAAAAGCTACTATTCTACCTACCTCTCCAACTAAAACATGCTCTTCATATAAAGAAAACAGCCTATTCTCTATCTCAGTAAAATTAACTTCAAGCAGATCAACCTCATAAACCGAGGAGATCTCAAATTTATTTTTTTGGGCTACCAAAAAGCAGAAAAATATTTTTTTCGCACCACAATTAACGCTAACAAAAAATAACAATTTTAAAATACTCAAACTATATAGAGCCGATCTCTCAACAAAAAATGCCATCCCTTTCTTTACCTTAACAACATTATCTGGAAGCTTCTTTGAAA
>CALLKG010000119.1:0-11064 GCA_938008395.1 Corynebacterium tuberculostearicum | reverse complement strand
CAGGCCCTTGGGGTGCTGAGGTCGTGGGCAAGAACGACAACGGTCAGGTCCGCGTCATCGGTGCAGACGGTCCGCGCTGGATGCTGCGCATGACCCTGGCCGCGCCGGCCGGCATGGAAGCAGACCTCGCAGACATGGCTCGCGAGGTGGCCGCCCGTACCTTCGTCTACCGCGGGGAAGACCCCATCTTGGCAGGAAATGCTTTGCCGGTCATCATGCCCGAGCAGCTCGTAGAGCAGGTCAAGCAGGCCATGGACCAGCGCCAGCAAGAACAGCAGGCAGCCGCTAATGCTCAACACCACCCTGAAAACGGCGTGGGCGGCCCTGACCCTGCGGCAGAAACAGAGGCGGAGCAACACCTGCGCGATTTGGGCGGTACCCCACACCAGGGTGAGAATGGATCGTCCCCGCAGAATCCCGATGAGGGCTCTGCACCTAATTCCAAGAACTAGGCAAAGCAGTAAACCACGTGACACATTCTTCCTCGCCGCAACCTTCCCCGGACGCTAAGAACCTGGACTCTGAGGAGTCTGCTGCCGAACCCACCCTGCTGGAGCAGATGGGTGGCTTATCAGGGCTCGTGTCGGCCACCTTGCCAGTCATTGTGCTGATTCCCATCAATAACTTCTTTGGGCTGGGGCCCGCCTTGGCTGCGGCGCTCGGCGTGGCCGTTGTTATCGCACTCTGGAGGGTAATCCGGAAAGAGACCCTGCAGCCAGCCATATCGGGTCTGCTGGGAGTGGCTCTTTGCGCAGCCATCGCCTGGTTTACCGGTGATGCTAAAGGGTATTTCTTGTACGGCATCTGGATGTCGTTGGCACTGTGCATTGCCGCGGTACTATCAATCCTCTTCCGGTGGCCCGCTGTGGGCGTCATCTGGAAAGGGATTAACGGCGAGGAAATGCAGTGGCAAAAGGTTACCGAGGCGCGCCGGGCTTATGCCATCGCTACCGGCGGGTGGGCGGTCATCTTCCTGGCCCGCTTTGTTATTCAGCGCGCCATTTATGATGCGGATGCAACCACTGCCTTAGGGGTGACCCGAATCCTGATGGGGTGGCCATTGACGCTTCTGGTTACGGCGCTAACCGTGTGGATGGTGCGCCGCGCGGATGCAGCCGTGGACGCAGCAGCAGGCACAGGTGAGCACACTAACGCAGAACAAGAACAAAAGTCTGAGGCAGAAAATGACTGAATCAACGATGAGCCGCGGCGATAGTCTTGAGGTCACCATTGACCGCATGGCACACGGCGGGGAAGGAATTGGCCAGGCGCCGGATGGGCGAGTGGTATTCGTTCCTCGCGCTTTTCCCGGCGACGTCGTAAAGGCTACGGCCGGCCGTGTAAAGAAGTCGTTCATTAAAGCGGAACTGGAAAGCGTACTAAGCCCAGGGCCGCTGCGCGTACCATCGTCTTGTCCTGCGGCCGCGCAAGGAGCTGGCTGCTGTGATTTCGCCGAGCTGGATCCAGCGGCCGAAACCGGAATCAAGGCAGAGATCTTGTCGGAGCAGCTGCGCCGCACCGGCGTTGTCACCGGCGAGGAACTGAACATTGAGCAGCACACCCTAGAGCCGGTACGGGGATGGCGCACACGGGTGAGGTGGGGCGTCGACAAGCAAGGGCGCGCTGGAACCCGTCAGCGTCGGTCCAATGAGCTTATTACGGGCGCTGCCTGTACACAGCTGGCTCCGGGATTGGCAGACGGGCTCGTTGGAGAAGGTGCGCGCCGGTTTACCCCAGGTGCTGAGGTCATCGCCGTTCTCGATGGCGAGGGCAACCGCCACGTGGTAGAAACCCGCAAGGCCCCACGCGGGCGCCGCGTGGAGACCATCCGTGAGGTGGTAGAAGGCAGCGGCAAGGTGCACGAGCATGTCGACGGGCGGACGTTTAGCTTTCCTGCTACGGCCTTTTGGCAGGCCCACAGCCAGGCACCGGCGGCGTATACCGAATTAATAGCGGAGTGGCTCGGGGAGCGCGAGTACCAAGAGCACACCGCCTGGGATCTCTACGGTGGCGTTGGCCTATTTGTTCCCGCACTGGCCCATGCCGTGCAGGGCAAGGTTATCTCCGTGGATTACTCGCTGGCGGCTACGGCCGGGGAACAGGCCGCCCTTGCGGACTGCGATGTGGAAGTAAAGTCCGCGAAGGTCGAGCAAGTCGCCGCCCAGCTTTCCAAGCCTGGCGCTGTAGTCCTTGATCCGCCGCGCACCGGAGCAGGGGAGGATGTGATTCGTTCCGTGGCGGCCGCTGCACCCCAGACGGTCGTTCACGTGGGATGTGACCCCGCCACCTTCGCGCGCGACTTGGGATACTGGAACCAGCACGGATACGGAATAGAAAAGATGGCGCTGATTAACGCGTTCCCCGGAACGCACCACTTTGAAACGATTGCGCTCATTACCCCTGCCTAATGAGCTTTTATGGCTCCGAGGCGGGGTGCGGCACGTTGCCGCGCCGTTCTCGGAACATTGACCGATATAATATTCACCGCCCGCCGCGGGTACGGTAGAAAAGAAGAACTAAGCACAGAAGGAGTTGAAGGCCGCTCCATGACTATCTTGGATACCATTAACTCGCCGCAGGACCTCAAGGTGCTGTCTGCAGACAAGCTTGAGGAGCTGGCGGCAGAGATTAGGCAGCGCCTCATTGACAAGGTCTCCGTCACGGGCGGACATCTGGGGCCTAACTTGGGCGTGGTGGAATTGACCATTGCGTTGCACCGTGTATTTGATTCTCCGCGTGAGCCCATTATTTTTGACACTTCGCACCAGTCCTATGTGCATAAGATGTTGACGGGGCGCACGGATCAATTCGATACCTTGCGGCAAAAGGACGGCCTTTCGGGGTATACGGACCGCGGCGAATCCGAGCATGACTGGACCGAGTCCTCCCACGCTTCGGCGTCGCTGTCTACGGTCGATGGCTTGTCTAAGGCCTTCAAGATTCGCGGCGACGGTCACCGCAATGTCATCGGTGTTGTCGGCGATGGTGCCCTTACCGGCGGCATGTGCTGGGAGGCGTTAAACAATATCTCTGAGGACAAGGACCGCAATGCGGTTATCGTGGTCAATGACAACGGCCGTAGCTATTCGCCCACTATCGGTGGCATTTCCGAAAACCTCGGCCGCATCCGCTCTCAGCACGGTTATGACGAGCTCATGGAACAGGGTAAGCGCCGCCTGAAGCAAATGGGATGGGTAGGCGAGCGTGCCTTTGATGCTTTGCACGCCATGAAGGAAGGCGTCAAGTCCACCGTCTTGCCTACCGAGATGTTCCCGGAACTGGGCATGAAGTACATCGGCCCCATCAATGGCCACGATATCGATAGCTTGGTGCATGCCCTGACTTATGCCCGCGATTATGACGGGCCCATCATCGTGCACGTGGTAACAGAAAAGGGCCACGGTTTTGCCCCGGCTGTCAATGAGCCGAAGGACCAGATGCACTCCACCGGTGCTATCGATCCGGTCACCGGTGTGGCTAAGGGCACCAAGCAGCCTGGTTGGACGGCTGCCTTTTCCGAAGAGCTAGTGGCCGCTGCCGAAAAGCGCGATGACATCGTTGCCATTACGGCTGCTATGGCCGGACCAACTGGGCTCGCTCCCTTCCAAGAGCGCTTCCCAGAGCGGTTCTTTGATGTGGGAATTGCCGAGCAGCACGCAATGACCTCTGCCTCTGGTTTGGCGCTCGGCGGGATGCACCCCGTCGTGGCGGTGTATTCCACTTTCTTAAACCGCGCCGTGGATCAGGTCATTATGGATATTGCGCTGCTAAAGCTGCCGGTAACCATCGTGCTTGACCGCTCCGGAGTTACCGGTTCCGATGGCGCTTCGCATAATGGCGTGTGGGATATGGCGCTCATGAGCATTGTGCCGGGAATGCATATTGCTGCCCCGCGCGATGGCGCGCGTCTGCGGGAGCTCTTCCGTGAGTCGCTAGAGATTGAATCTGGCCCGTCCGTGGTCCGCTTCCCTAAGGGCAACCTGCTGCCGGATATGGAAGCGGTGGATACGTTGGGCGATGGCGTAGACATCCTGCACTATGGCGAAGCCGATGCCGGCGAGGACACCCCTGAGGTACTCATCGTGTCCATCGGTGCCATGTCCGCGCGCAGCATCGAGGCTGCGAAGCTGCTGGGCGAGCAGGGCGTGAACGTTACCGTTGTTGACCCGCGTTGGGTAGCGCCGGTGGCAAGCTCTGTGGTGGCTCTCGCCGCTGACCACGACTTGGTGGTTACGGCAGAAGACGGCCTTGTTCGCGGCGGTATTGGCTCCATGATTTCGGAAGCCCTCAGCGCAGCCGAGGTCGATACTCCTGTGCGCCGACTCGGCGTTCCGGGTTACTTCCCTAAGCACGGCTCTCGCGGCGAGGTTTTGGAAGAGTTCGGGTTGACGCCGGAGCTTATGGCGGCGTCGATAAGCGAGTGGCTAGAAAACCTCACCGCTGATGCCAACGCGCGAGGAGAAGAGAGCTAAACCTAGCCTGCTAAATAGAGCCTAGAATAGACCGTCCACGATAATCGGGGCGGTCATTTCTATTTGCCATTCGCGCGCGCCCTCCGTGCGGAGGAAGGCAGCGACGTCGCCAGGCTGCCGGATGGCGCCGGCGACAGAATCAGGTCCGCGGTGGCGCTTATTGGCGCGCACACCTACCTTCGCCCATACCGCTGCACGCAGAGCGGCAGGGCGGATAAGAAGCTCGGATGGCATGCCGAGTTCAGTAGCGAGATCGGCGATGTCCGCGCGGATAGTTTGGTATACCTCCCATAGGTCTGGATAGTCCTTGGTCCAGACGGTCTTGGAAGGAACCGGTTGTGGGGCGCGATGGACGCGAGGCCGCTGCTGCGGGGGAACGGCGCGCGCCTGGTGAAGCACAGCCATCCATTGGGCGGTCGCGCCCTTGCGCCGGCGGGGAAATCCCTTGACACGGGCAAGCTCGCCGGCGGTGGTGGGAAGGGTGCGCGCAATTTCTACCAGCGTCTTATTCGCTAATACCCGCCCGGGTGCAGTGTCCGTGCGCCGAGCGATAGCGTCGCGCTTAAACCACAGCTCTCGAGCAGCAGCGAGCTGACGGCCGCTGCGCAAACTGGAGATGCCTTTCAGATCGCGCCACGTGTGCTGCTGGGGAGCGAAGTCTCCGGAATGTTCCTGGACTATGGCGGAAAATTCCTCCAGCGCCCAGTCCATCTTGTCTTGTTCGGCCAAAATGTCGCGCAGGGCGTCGGCTAGCTCGAGGAGCAGTTCCACATCGAGCGCGGCGTATGCCTTGAGTTCCTCGCTGAGCTGCGGGGCGGACCAGTCGGCGTCGCCATAGCCCTTTTCCAATTCGACGTCAAAAAGCTCTGCGACCATAGTGCCCAGATTGGGCCGTTCAAATCCCGCGAGCCGCGCCGCCAGTTCCGTGTCAAAGATGGAGCCAGGAAATAGACCGAGCCACCCGAGACAAGGCAAATCCGAATGGGCGGCGTGAATAATCCACTCCGTGCCGTTGAGCACTGGGGCAAGGGCGGCCGTGAGCTCCTCGCGGTGGCCTTCAGGGGCAAAAAGCACCGTGCCCGCGCCGCGGCGGCGAATTTGCACTACGAAGGCGCGATCATCGTAGCGATAGCCGGAGGCGCGCTCGGTATCGATGGCAAAGGGGCCCGTACCCGCGGCTAGGCGGGCTGCGGCAGCGGTGAATTCCTCCGGGGTGGCAAGAACTGGCGGGATGCCCTCGAGCGGCCGGCTGCGCAATTCTGGCATATTAGCGGCCGAGCTCGGTGACGCCCTCAGGGGGTAGTCCGGCAACGTTGGCCAATACCTGGGCAAAAGCCTGCACGTGGGGTGCGAGGTCGAGGCCTTCGGCAGTCCACGAAGCGCGCATTTCGATCTGGTAGGCGCGCGGTGGGCCGCCAATCTCGCCAAACCGCACGGACGCGGTGGAAGTGACGGTGCCGCCTAAATTGGTGTGGCCGGCACCCTCCTTTTCTAAGCCTTCGTTGAGCCATTGCCACGCCACATCGGGCAAGAGTGGATCGCCGGCTACGGCGTCGTCCATATCCGCCTGGATATAGGCCACAAGGCGCATGGCGCCCTCCCAAGCTTCCTCAGCGCCCGGATCGTGGAGCAGGATGAGGCGACCAAAGGCGTCGCCCTCTGCATCGGTGGGCACGATATCTGGGTTGTCTTCGTTTTCCACTTCGAGGCCGATTGCGTGGCTAAACGGCGCAAGGCGTTGCGGTGGGCGAATGGAGCCTAGGGTTATCTCAGGGCGCAGGTCGGCCGCGTGCATGGACTCCACTGCTTGGGTGAAGGCGGCGGGGGTGGCTGGCTCGTGGCTTTCCGCCTGCCCGTGCAAAGGGGTGGGGGCGGAGGCCTCGGCGCTGCGTGGGGTGGTCGATTCGGAATTGCTCACGACGTTCAAGCTATAGTTTCGCGTCCTCTAGCTGGGGGAGGCGCGCCGATGCGGAGGCGTGTCGTCCTCCTTATGGTCGAGAAGTGACAAGGTTTCATATCCAACTTATGATGGATGTGTTCGTTAACCCAAAGGCTTCTGCAAAGGAGAACGCAATGGCGAAGCTTGATTACAAGGAACTCAACGCGGTTCAGCAATATTCCCAGCACGCAGTTTTTAAGGTGATTCCGGGCGCGCTCGGCACCGAGCGAGCGGAGATCATCGCCCAAGCGCAGGAGTTCTTTGCCGGCGTGGAAAAAGCCGGAAAGGTAACCGTGCGCGGCATTTACGACCTCACGGCTATGCGCGATTCCGCTGACTTCATGATCTGGTGGCACGCTGAGGAATTCTCTGACCTGCAGAAGGTCTTTGGGGATTTCCGCCGCTCGACCACCTTGGGCCAGGTTAGCGAAGTGACCTGGGTAGGCAACGCTTTGCACCGTCCGGCGGAGTTTAATAAGTCGCACTTGCCGTCTTTCATCATGGGTGAGGAGCCCAAGGAGTGGATATCGGTGTACCCCTTCGTGCGCTCCTATGACTGGTACACCATGGACGAGGAAAAGCGCCGCCGCATCCTTATGGAACACGGCATGCAAGCGCGTGATTATCCCGATGTGCGTGCAAATACCGTCCCAGCCTTTGCCCTGGGTGACTATGAGTGGATTTTGGCCTTCGAGGCGGATGAGCTCCACCGCATCGTCGACCTGATGTACCTGATGCGCTACACCGAGGCCCGCCACCACGTGCGCGAGGAGATTCCCTTCCACACCGGCCGCCGCGTCAAGGACGTAGCAGAGCTCATCGCAGTTCTGCCCTAAAAGTAACGCCGCCCAGCAGTAGCCCTGCTTGGCGACGTCCCCACTTAGCCGCGCCCCGTCACTAGCCTGCACGTTAGGCTGCTGACGGGGCGCGCTTTCTTGTGCATGCCTCCTTAGGCGGTGCCATCTTCTACCGGCTTTTCCTCCAAGTCCAGGCAGATGGAGTTGATGCAATAGCGCAAGTCGGTGGGGGTATCGTAGCCCTCACCCTCAAAGACGTGCCCCAGGTGAGATTCGCAGTTGGCACACAGAACCTCTACGCGGCGCATGCCGAGCGAATTGTCTTCGCGCTCAATGATTTTGTCCCCTGCGAGTGGGGAGAAAAAGGAAGGCCAGCCGCAGTGGGACTCAAACTTCTCTGTAGAGCGGAAAAGCTCCGTTCCACACGCGCGGCAAGAATAGACCCCCTCGGTGGTGGTATTGGTGTACTCGCCTACGTGGGGCGGCTCGGTGCCGGCTTCGCGCAGGACGTAGTATTCCTCGGGGCTTAAGCGCTGGCGCCATTCGGTATCGGCAATGAGCTTGAAATCGGTCATGGGCCGAGTCTAAACCGTGCTGCGCGCGGCACGCCACCAGCCGGCGACCGTAGCGAAGATTGCGACGATAAGCAGCGCCCATCCCGCCGTGGCCGTGAAAAAATTCATCCACCGACCAGCATCCGGGTGCGCTGTAGACGCCCAGGAAACGGGAGCCAAATAGAGAAAGGCCGCAAACCACGCACCCGCAGAATGGAAAACCGAACGCTTGAGCACCACGGTAAACATCAATGGGAATAGCCACATGGAGTAATACTGCTGGCCAAGGGAAGACAGGAAGAAGATGCCCACCATGATCGCCCCGCTCGTCGTCAGTGCCCACAAGGTCGGGTCGGAGTTGCGCCAGCGCAAAAGCCCGAGAATCGCTGCGGCCGAAAGCGCGGCAAAAATCAACCACACGGTCCAATACAGTCCCGCGCCAAAGTCAACGTAGGCGTGGAAGCCTGCCCAGGAGGAATTGGCATAGTCACGGGTTTCTGAGAGGTAGGGCAGGAGGTTATCCACAAAGCCGCTAGCGCCCGGCACGAGCGGCCACGCTAGGAGGTTGAGAACTACCGGTACGCCAATGCCGGTAGCAAGACTGCGCCATTGCAGCTTGACCAAGGGCAGGAAGAGCAATGGCGCAAATTGCGGCTTAATGTCGATGGCCAAGCCAATGACCACGCCTGCCACCCAGCCCAGCCATGGGGTGCGCTCGGCGCGCACGAAAGCCCACAAGAACACGGCCATGCATAGCAAGAGAATGCCATTGATATTGGTAAATGCGAGCGTATTGGTCACCGATTCGGTGACAAAGGCCAAAGCGATAGATACTGGCCACACTGCCGAAGTAAGTGTGCGGCCCACTACAAGGGTGAGCACCGCTAGCGCTGCCACGATTGCAGCCGCGTTGGCGACGATGAATAGTCCCCGTGCTAGCGAAAAATCGATGTGCGCTAGCGGTGCGAGCAGCAACGTGGCTCCCGGGGTATACAGGTACAGTGGGTCCACGTGGTTATAAGCCTGCTCATAGACCGGCTGGCCAGAGGACATGCGTGCCACAGCGTTAAACACGGTGGTGAAATCATCCGTCGGCGTGCCATTGCGCGCGATGATGAACACGCGATGCACAACAAGCAGGATGGCCACGGGCCAGGCGGCGGCATTGATTCGGGAATTCACGGCCCCTTAGTCTACGGCCTAGCGGGCGCGGGAATACCGCAGAAACACCGTGCCATCGTGATCGGCCGCGACATTTTCTAACTGCATGCGGCGATGGGAATGCTCGCCCTTAAACGTCGCCATGGGAGTTTCCACACCGGTGGATAGATGTGGGTCCAGGGTCAGATACATCTGGTCGATGGCATCGACATCTACCAACTGCCCAATCATTCCTGGCCCGCCCTCGCAGAGCACGCGCTTAAACCCGCGGTCCTTTAAGACGGAAATGTAGTCCTGCACGGTTCCTTCGCCAGCATCGCAGACTTCCGCGCCTGTGGATTCGATGGTCGCGATGCGCTTTGCGAGCTCTTGATTGTCCCGGCTGCTATGGGGGATCAGGATGATGGGCGGTGTAGTAAAATCCGTGAAGAAGTCCGCGGTGATATCGAAATCAAGGCTGCGGGAAGGCACGGCAATAGGAGCCGGCCGCGAACCATCCCCGTTAGGTTTTACTCCGGAGTAGTCCTCCGCGCGCACCGTTTGCGCGCCCACCAGCACGACGTCTGCCCAATTACGTAGAGCTGCAAAAAGCTGTCCATCGGTGTCATTTCCCATGTCTTCTGAGACATGGTTCATCGTCGCCGATCCGGTCAACGTGCTGACCATATTCGTGCGGACGGTGAATGCGTCGCCGGAATCAGACCCCAAAAGCGAAGAGATATCCATGCCCCCACAGTGTAGCCAAGCTACTAGATACCCGGCAGGGTAAAGAGCTGGCCGCAGCCGCAGCAGAGGGGCTACACCAAGCGGATAAGGATGACTCCCATCAAAATAACTGCAACGCCGATAATTTGGCGCAGTTCTACGCGGGCACCACGCATACGATCAATAAGAACAGAACCCAACATAGAGCCAAGAAGAGTCGCCACCACAGTAAGTCCCGTGCCAATCTGTGGAACCAAGGCCGCGTTGCCAAAGACAAACAAGGCGCCTAGGACGCCGCCAACCCACATCCACCATGGGTTAGCCTTTCCCTCGGGACGCTCGATACGGGGGCGCCAGCGCAGGATAGTATTGAGAATAACGAGTGCAGAAACGCCAATCGTAAAAGACACTAAGGCCGCGCTGACGGGTGACCCGGTGATTTGGCCCAGATGACCATTGATGGCGGACTGGCTTGCGGTAAAGCAGCCAAAGACGAATCCGGCTAGGCGCCACAGCCACAAAGAAACAGCGGAGTCTTCGCTCTTCGGAGGCGCGCCGGGCCCAGCGACGATGGCGATTACCCCACCTAACACAACCACCGCCCCAGATGCGCGCACGATGGTTAGTGGGGAAGCGGGGGAGTCAAAAAGCCCTAAGTGGTCAATGACGAGCCCCATCATGATCTGGCCTGCGATGGGAAGGACGACGGTCTGGACTGCGCCCAAGTGAGGAAACAGGAGGATGTTTCCAGTAAGAGCCACGACCCCAAGTAAGCCGCCAAGCCAAATCCACAGCGGTTCGCCGAATGCCCGGGAAATTCCGAAGTCACCGCCGGTGACTGCCGTTGCGATAATGAGCAAGGTCACCGTGCCCACGGCAAAGGAAATAAGCGAAGAAGAAAATGGGGTGCCAGTTGATGCGCGCAGGCGCGTATTAACCAGGGTCTGTATGGGGAGAACGAGTCCGGCGATAATGCCTAAAAGAATCCACAACACGTCGGGACACTTTACAGATATACAAAGAAACCCGCCCAGTCTCCTTTAGATTGAAGCTACGGGCGGGAAATGGTGGTCCTAACTGGGATTGAACCAGTGACCTTTCCGGTGTGAACGGAACGCTCTCCCACTGAGCTATAGGACCTTGCGGGGGCTAAATCTACACCTCTGTAATTTGAAATACCTAATTGGCTGGGTAGGTGGCGCCTTTGAGGGGTCATTTGATTGGCGATTTCCCTCGATGAATTACGCCGGTGTGTTTTTGAATGGACCGGAGGCGAAATTTCAGCGGCTAAAAGAATGCCGCTGGGCTGGGGATTTGGAAACTGGAGCGGAGCACGATAATGTTTCTTCTCGCACCGCAACGATACAAATTTTGCGGCGCAATGCGGATGTAGCGCAGTTGGTAGCGCATCACCTTGCCAAGGTGAGGGTCGCGAG
>CALLKG010000118.1:0-11527 GCA_938008395.1 Corynebacterium tuberculostearicum | reverse complement strand
CTGGAAAGCTATACCCCTACCGACCTTGTAGCGGCTATTTCTACCACTTCCGGCTGTTTACGCTTGTCAGCGGCGTTTCACCACCGATCAGTGGAGCATAGGGGATTCGAACCTCTGACCTCCTCATTGCGGAAGCCTGCCGACCGTCGGTTTCGGCTCGGAGCTCCGCGCCTTATATACTGCTCGATTTTCAATCCGGCGCGGTCCATGCCGGTGAGACCTTCGTCTGGACGGAGACCCAATAAGGTCGGCACGTGAGCACTGGTCCGAAAAGCGCGAGCTCCGTTTCTTCTTCGCCTACGGCCCCCGTGGCTGCTACCCCACCCTCGTGATCGACACCCGGCGCGAACTCGCCAACACCACTGACGGATCACTCCTATGCCACGTCACCAAAGGTGACATACCCGGACCATCACTGAGCGAGGAGGGGAGTAAACCGACTCGTCGTGCAAACCATTTACGCGCCAAACTCTCTCTCCCCCCCCCAACAAAAAAGAACACCCCATCACGCTCTACACCGACCAAGACGATCACCAGTCCTCACGGATACAGGTACCCTATTCCGCATACAGTCTGCGCACAGGGTTCATCGCCTACGCCCACAAGCGCGGTGTCCGCCCCCTAAAACGCACACCACAGCCACCACATCTCCCTCACAACAGTCTGCCTACACCCGCTTTGTTGACGTGTGGGAGGACAACGCCGTCACCGCACTCGCGTTCTGACATGCCTACGTAAAGCTAGCAAGCAACCTCGATCCCGCCACAGATGAAGGAATTTTGCGTGCGTGGAGAATTCCTCGGCGTGCCAGCTCCTTCACGCGCAAAACTGGCCGCTGTGGAGGTTTAACTTAATCGAGACATCCCTTCACCTTGAGGTGTGCCGCATACTAGCGTCGAGCTAGATCGCCAAAATCTCAACGCCTCAGGAAATGCCTGAAATTTACCACCACGACCCTTGAGCATTGCACCCGCAGCATCCAGAGCCCCACCACCTCTGCATTCGGCGGCGGGTCCGTGACCATCGATCTCCTGGCGCCGGGCGGCTCAACTTGCTCCTGCGCTGGCTCTTCGTCGTCCTGCTCGAAGTGCGCTGTTGCCAGCGTAGTCAAACACTGATATAAACCCAGAACCGTTCCAGTCATTTCCAAGGAGTAGTCGACTCTTATCTCGGGCTAGAAACGCTTGAAAGAACTGTTCGACAAGCTCCAAAACCATGGCCGGGTCCTCATAATCGTCGACCAGCCCAACACGATCGGCGGGTTCCTGATCGCTGCTGCCCGCTCGACGAGCATCGCCGTCGCCTATTTACTCTGCTTGGCGATGTGCAGAGTCGCCGGCCTCTATCTGGGAACGCGAAGACCGATACGAGGGATGCGTTCGTCATCGTTAACACCGCCCCCGCCCCACGCAGCATCGACACTAGCAAGGAAATCCTCGCAAATGAAGGCTCTGGTCGGTTTCGATGAAGACCTCACCGCCAAAGCCGCTTCTACATCGGCGAGGATGTCGACCGATTGTCTCTCCGGCTACTCGCGAGCTATGGCTGCCTTTGCCATCCGCGCCAGCAATTCTGAGGAGTCAGTTTGATCGGCACGAAGTCCTCCAGAACTTGCATCGTCGAGAACGCTCCTGCCCCGATCCTGGCTGCACGAACGTAATGGCATCCCAGCCGGCCAGGTGACGACCGCTCACACCGACTTCTTGCTGGCTCGCAAGCTGGGGAACGACTACGTCGGATGGCATCGGTGCCATCGTGCTACTGTCTGTAGGTCCAGGTCGGTGCGATGCAACCGCGGGTGCCGGAGATCTATCCGCATACGCTGTGGCCCGATACTTATCGCAATACCCGGTTTATCGAGGCCATCTCGCACACCCCAGACGTCCTCGAGAATGCATTCGATGAGGTGCCACCCCCGAATAGCCTCGGAGACCCGCTTTTTTCACAGACTCTTCGTCTTTCTAGCCCTCAGTTGTGGCAACGATCGAGGAACGACTGGGACCCAAATTGGCGTGATCATTCGTCGCCGAGCTCAAGCTCAGTAGAACCATGGCTGACTACTCCGTATCCATCCACACCCAGTGAGGCACGCACGTGTAGTTGTCTATCCAGTCGCTCCAAACGCGCTGGACGCGTGGCGAGCCAACCGCCAACGAGTAACACAAATAGATATGGCACTCCAGCGAGGAGGGCATTTCGGAATCCGGGTATCCACCATAACTGCACAGCAAAGCCCCACAAGGTGAGCAGCACGACTATATCGATAGCTGGCGAGAACGGTAGCCGAATTAGCGGTCTAGCATCGGAGAGATGGCGCTGGGCTAGGTGTGTAAGCAACGTCATAGTCCAAGTGATAACAACACCAAAAACAAGCATTCCGGCTAATGCACGAAAAGCGTCGTTTGGGCGAAATACCGCTAAAGCG
The DNA here is from genome assembly GCA_938008395.1 of Corynebacterium tuberculostearicum. Lineage (GTDB taxonomy): Bacteria > Actinomycetota > Actinomycetes > Mycobacteriales > Mycobacteriaceae > Corynebacterium > Corynebacterium tuberculostearicum_L. Next base: position 9,102 of record CALLKG010000118.1, on the reverse strand, counting down.
ACGGCGAGCGCCATGCCAAGGCTGGAAGCCGCTACTGCACGCCATGGGACTGCCCTCTGGTTAGTGTGGTGCAACCATGTTGGCGCAAGTTGATCGCCAGATAAGGAGTACAGCATACGTGAAGCGGCATACATCAGTCCAAGAGCAGCTGAAATTGATGCAATAATAAGAACCGCGTTCATTAGCGATCCAGCCGCGGGAATGTTGAGCATAGAGAAAACGCGAACGAAAGGACTGGCGCTTTGTCGACCACCGGTCACAGTTTGATGTTGCGGAAAGAGTGCGACAATTCCAGCCAAGCAGCAAACATCGGCTACCACCAGCGTCACGGCAAGGATCCGGAATGCTTTGGCAATCGTACGCGCTGCATCTCGCGACTCAGTTGCAGCTACCGAACTCGCCTCTATGCCACCAAAACTGAATACAGCCACCGTGGCACCTTGGAAAAACCCGAGACTGCCGCGCGGTAGCAGATCACCAGTGGCATGAGAAACTGACGTGCCCCCTCCACGGTTAAACACGACGGCAGCGCTCACTAATATGAAGACCGCGATGACGGCGATTTTGATCGAAGTCATCGCGGCACCTAGACGGCCATAAATGCCTACAGCCAAAAAATTAGCGGCCGCGATAAGAACCGAGACGCCTAGGGCGCCCCATGCTAACGGGATGTCAGGCCACCAATATTGTAGGTATGTTGCAGCGGCAACGACCTCAGCGCCGACACCGATGCAACTGGCAGCGACAATATTCCACCGCGCGACGAAACCGCCTAACGGACCAAGATAGTCGTGCGCGACAGCTCCAAAACCGCCAAGCTCCGGGTGCGCCGCCGTAACCTCTCCCATAGCATACATGACAACAACAGCCAAAGCGGCAGTGAGTGCATAGGACAACACGGCGCCAGAGCCGGTTAGCCGAAGGACATCGCCAGAGCCAAGGAAAAGACCTGTTCCCAGTGAGCCTCCTAATCCCATCATAGCAACTTGAGTCGGCCCTAGTCGACGCTGGAGGTCTGAGTGCGGTACGTCCATCATTCTTTAATATTATCAGTGCATGCGACGTGGCTTCTGCTCGAGGGGTGTCAAATACACGCGCCGCGGCGACAAAACTGATCCTGATATGCAGGATCGCAGCAAGTATTACCTTGGCGACTTATTGCTTTGACACATCGAACTGTTGGGTTTCCCATTCGCGTACTCGGCGTTGCTCCCATACGCGAGCACCCTTATGAGTGCAACGCACCCCGACTGAACCACCGGCCTTTCGGATTTTTCGGTTGCGACGTGCTGCGCATTCAATCCAAGGGCGCGACCTCCGAGATCAAGCCCAGTCTGGTGCTGTTCCAGGCAGCGGAGATACTTGAACCATCGGAATACTGAAGCGATGCATCGAGATCTCAAAGAAGCAACGGCGTGCCTTAATTGCTTTATTGCTGCTCCTTTCAGTACTCACATTGGATGGCGCCAACCGCGTGTAATGACAGAGCGCGCGTGACAGTAAACCTCGTGGAGCTCTTCGAGACTAGCCTCGGCAAAGGTCGCGGAGATGACCGCGGCCACAGGCTCGGCACTAGCTGTGCCCAGTGCCCGGATAACATTACGGGCGAAGTAGACATGGCGGCGTTGCCAGCTGATCACGGACAGGATATTTTTAGTTACATTCCTGAACCCTACAGGATATAAAATTGAAAAATTTGCATAAACTAAATGACGTTAAGTCCACGCCGACACAAGGCCTCGGCTCAGAAGACGGTCGATTCATTATCTTCACATCCATGCCCAGTGCTATACGGCAACCATGTATGAAGACGTCGATCGCGAAGGTGTTGGCTTGGGATATGCAATCCCACTCCGTCTGCTGAACGTCTACGAGAAGTAAAACACGCGCGCCTAACAGGCCGCCGGGGAACGTATCAACGACCTCATCGATGGCCATGCGGAATACCCTGCGACCAACAGAGAGCCCCTCCCCCTAGCTCTGAGATCACCAGCTCAAGTTAGCTGGTCGAGGCCTATGGGATCTTTGCCCGAGCCCTATCGCGGTGGATCACGCATCCCGCTGACCTCGTGTCGGCTGTCTTTAAAAAACTCACCGCCTGACACCCGTGAGTATTTTGCAAAGCAGTTTCCCAAGCGGCCAGCGAGGTGCCGGACGAGCGCCGACAAAGTCGGTTATCTCAGCAGCTTATGAAGGGCCTCAATACATCCATGGCGGCCCCCAAGTCCTCGCCACGTCGACCACACCATCACTGGGATCGCCATCGCACGTACGGGCTTCATCTAACCGCAAGAACTGAGCCCAAACCGATCTAGCATGGACCAACCGACCCCAACTCCATCGTGAGGATTTCCAAACGTCAACTTAGACACAGGACCAGTCACGCCGCAATGCAGTTGAAACTATGCAGCGCCTTGCGCAGCAAGGAAAGCCCTGATACAATAAGCCCACCAAGGCAGGTTACCCAAGTGGCCAAAGGGAACGGACTGTAAATCCGGTGCGAAAGCTACGAAGGTTCGAATCCTTCACCTGCCACGGGTCCGAAGCCACGCACGTTGCTTATAAGGAGGCATCGTGGAAAATGTGTTTGATGAACTTAAATGGCGTGGGTTAGTTGCTCAGACAACCGATGAGCATTCACTCCGCGAGGCATTCAACAGCCCATTGACCAGCTATTGCGGCTTTGATCCCACTGCGGCTTCCTTACACGTGGGCCATCTTTTACAGATCATTATGCTTCGAAAGCTACAAAAAGCTGGGCACCACGTGCTGTGTTTGGTTGGTGGAGCAACGGGAATGATTGGCGATCCGCGCCCTACAGCGGAACGAACCTTGAAGACTAAAGAGCTTACCGCTGAATACGTTGAATCGATCAAAACACAGATCAGTCCTTTCTTGGACTTCAGCGGGAGTAACCCAGTCACTATGGTTAATAATCTTGACTGGTTTGGTGACATGACCGCAATCGATTTCCTGCGGGACCTGGGCAAGCATTTTCGGGTTAATCAGATGCTCAAGAAAGACTCGGTATCAGTACGGATGACATCCGAGCAGGGCATTTCGTTCACGGAATTTTCCTACCAAATCCTGCAGGGTTATGACTACCTCTACCTACATCGGAAGTACGGGTGCTCGCTTCAGACTGGCGCCTTAGACCAGTGGGGAAATATTGCCGTAGGTGCCGATTTAATTCGTCGACTGGACGGCGATATCGTTCACGGCCTTACTACCCCCTTAATTACAACCGCCAATGGTGAAAAATTTGGCAAGTCAGAAGGCAATGCGATCTGGTTGGATTCAACGCTATGTTCGCCGTATAAGTTTTACCAGTTCTGGTTAAACTCAGATGATTCTGTAATCGGTAATTACCTTCGCGTCTTCACCGAAATCAGTCGGGAGGAGATAGAGGACCTTGAGGATTCCACAATCCGAGAGCCTCATAAGCGCAGAGCACAAGTTGCGCTAGCCAAGTACATGACGCAGTTTGTTCACGGAGATTCTGAGTTGCAAACAGCTCTTGCTGTTTCGGCCGCCGTCTTTGGCACAGCTGATCCGCGTGGCCTATCTCCTGCAGCCGTAAGTCAGATGGCAGACACTCTCCCAAGCGCGAAGCTTGATACAACGGGCTATGATCTTGCACCCAATTTAGTCAAGGTCGGGTTAGCAAAGTCAAACAATGAAGCGCGCAGGCTCATAGGCGACAACGCGATTACGGTGAATGGCATCGGAGTCAAAGATCCGTATGCTAAGCTAGAAATGAGAGACCAGCTCGGAGGCATTGGTTGGCTAGTTCGCCGGGGACGAAAGACCTTAGGCTTTATACGTTCCTAAGTAGAATTTACACTTCTACTTTATCGGGCAGTGACCGGCACTTAGTCCATCGTCCCGGTAAGAAAAGAAGTTAGGTTCTTGCCAAATAATGCGGTCTTGGATTTTGCTTTAAGCTGCTTTGCGGGCCTTGAGAAATAGTAGATGTATTGCGAGTACATAATTAGGGGGGTAGCGAGATTTCCCATCTCGCTACCCCCTCGGTTTACCTAGACCACCGATCTACACGACGAGGCTCATTTTTGGCTGTGCCTCTCGAGCCACTTAGGAACTACCGTTTCAAGCTTACGCTGCATGATGCAACGGAAGTTATCCACGACCTGCGGGTATTCTTTTGACTCGAGTAGCCAAGGGTGCATTACTGATGCGCGTAGGACAGTAACTCCCTCTGCTTTCTCCCACTCGGCGCCCGAAATCCCGAATTTCTCAATAAAGCCCTGCGGTGAATCTCCGTAGACCTCGCGGTCCAGCATCGTATGAGAGGTGATCCAGTCGTTCTCATAGAGCGGTTTGTACTGGTAAGAGCAGTTATAGTAGATCTCTTGGTTAAGCTCGTTCATCGCGTCCAGATCGTGGTTGCCGAGGACATTGAATGCCATGCAGATCATGTTGAAATCTGGGTCAAGCAACAGCGGCTGGCACTGGATGGTCGCTCCCGCCACTTCGATTCCGTCAAGAGTTTCGAGGATATGAGAAAACTTGCGTGCCCCGCCCCAGCTGCGAGCGATCACTTGCCCATAACCGCTGTAATTTAACGGTAGCAGCTTATGAGCTGCCCAAACCCCAGCGACGCTTGCGCCCGGCTTTGACCCTTCAAGGGTGACGCTGCCGAGGCTACTTACCAAGTCACCGGCATCGGCATCTTCAAACACGTATGCCGCAGTATACGAGATTAAGCCGAGGATACGGCGATCGCGGAAAATAACACCACCTGCAGCGTAAGGCACATAGCCCATCTTATGGGGATCGATCGTGACAGAGTCAGCTTCTGAACATGCACGGTAACTACGCCACGTATGCTCGGAAGGCCACTCACCGTCGACCGCAAGTCCATCTTTCTGAAGTCGAGCACGAAGTTCTTCAAACTCCATGTAGCGTCCATCTTCGTCGAGGAACAGCGAGCGACCATACCCCCCATATGCTGCGTCAACGTGCAGGTAGAAATCCAATCCTCGAGTGCGGAACTCCTCACGCAGGTCAAGGAGTCCCTGGACATCGTCTACCTGACCCTCCTCAGTAGTCCCGACTACACCAACGACTGCGATAACGGGAATTTCCTGCTCAAGACACGTCTCGAGCTGCTTACGAAGCTCGCCCAAGTCCATTCGGAAGTTATCGGCGAGGGGCACGTGAACAAGGTTATCGATGCCAATCCCGAGGAGGTCGCAAGCCTTGTCCCACGAATAGTGCCGCGTGCCAGGAACGAAAACGCGACCGACCCCATCAGCCATGCCCTTTCCACGGGCAGTCGCCGTAAGGACCTGCTTATAGGTGTCGCGATCGTTGCGTAGCTGGCCGAGGAGATCTAGGGCCTCTTCTCTACGGAGGTTACAAAGCTCCCAATTAGATTTTCCGGAAACCAAATCGGGACAGGTAGCCTTTATTGCCCTTGGCAAAGACTTAAGATTGCGCGCAAGCCAGAGACCTTCATAGTTGGCGATTGTTCCATCAGCAGTAATGTGGCCCCAAGCTTTATTAGTGTCGTACCCAAAGAGTTTACAGAGATCAGCACCAACCTCCGCCTCCATTTCTGAAGTAGCCACCGATGACTCATATGCAACATTGTTGGGATTGTAAAGGATCGTCGCCATCTCGGCGAGATTAGAAATCATCAGAGTGTCGGAGTTCATGTGACCCAAATATCGAGTCGAGAACCAAGGAGTTGAGGTCTTCTTTAACCTCGCTGTAAGCTCGTCAAGAATGTCAACACTGCGGGCTTCAGTCTTGCGAAAAGATTCATTCTCCATCGAAACCCGGTTGACAAGAGGGGCATCGTCGGGATGGAAATTACGCCGCCAATGACAGTGCTCATCAACAACTGAACGGAGAGATTCCCGGAAGAATGCCCTGTTTTCGGAACGGGGGCCAAGGAAGAGAGCCTCGACGGCCAAGTTATTTCGGTTCGTGTTATTAAAGTCAGACATAGTATTCAGTCTCCTATAGTAGTTTGTGCAATCTGCGTTGATGAAATCCGCTCGTCTTTCGCGGAGGGTTTCCAATTCGCTCGACGCTTAGCGTAGATACCGAGAGGTATGGCCACTACTGCTGCGGTACCGGCAAGCATAAAGGTGATGAAGATAGGCGCATCACCCTTGACTTGATCTGGAGGTAGAAGGGCAACCAAGAACACAAAAACCATGGAAATGAATCCCCATCCGGCGACGACCCACATTCCGGTTTTCCCACCTGGCACTCGAAATGCTCGTGGACGGTTGGGCTGCGTGTAGCGAAGTTTGATCGCCGCAGCGTACATCAGGAAGTACATCACGATGTACACAGTGGTAGTGAGCGCGAAAAGTGCCCAGAAACTACTGTTTAATCCTCCCGGGTACAGAAGAAACACCAAACCCCAGAAAGTGACGAAAAGTCCCTGAGCTATTAGAAGGCCTACGGGCATACCCTCGGAATTTCGCTTCTGTAGTATAGGGGGGAGACTGCCGTGTTCGGCAGTGACCGCAAGTCCCCGGACAGGCCCAAGAACCCACGCGACCACTTGGCCGGTCGCGCCAATAGCGACCAAAAGGCCAATCGTCTTAACTAAAAGTGGCGAACTAACCCCGTAAGCGATGGCAACGGCTTGCATGACTCCAGCGTTAAGACTCATTTTTTTGGCGGGCACCAACCAGGCCACAATCAGAGACCCGAGAATACTGATCGCTGTCATGATTACACTGATCGATAAAATCGCGATAGGGTAATTACGTCCTGGTTTCTCGAGGTGGTTGACATGGGCTGCGGTCATCTCGATGCCGATGAAGAAGAAGACGTAGGTCACAAGGAGAGACATAGCGCTCAACCCTGAGATGTGCGGTATCAGGTCAGCAGATCCATGAGGTACCAGGGGGATTTGGAGGACCCCACCACGAGCAAAATAGACGATCGCTCCGAGGATCAGAAGTACGAAAGGTAGGTAAACGCCTAACGCAGTGAACCACGTGGTCATGCGCTCATAGGCCTTGATTCCTTTTAAATTAACGGCAGTTGCGCCCCACCACACGGCTAAAATCACCAAAAATATGTACAACTTATTCTCGGCAATATCAGGAGCAAATACATAAGCTACGCTGCCGCCGATGAATGCCAGGATTGCGATGAAGCCGATCGTCATTTGGAACCATTGAATCCAAATGGCAGTGAATCCCCATCGTTCACCGAAAGCCTCTTTGACCCAGACGTACACGCCGCCTTCATCAGGCCAAGCCGATGCAAGTTCCGCTGCGACGAATGCTGCCGGTAGGAGGTATAGAATGACAGCCGCGATGTTGAAGGCTACCGATTGCCACCCGAGTAAAGCTTGAGCTGGGAATGTTCGAATACTTAATAGGGCGGCTGAAGTGATCATGATGAAGCCGCCGAGTGTGATCATTTTTGGCGGGGACGATTTGTGTTGCGTCGTATAACCGCTGGGGTCTTCGTCCGATTGTTGCGTCGTATAACCGCTGGGGTCTTCCTTAGGTGCAGCCTTGTGCATGGCTATTCCTTTGATTGAAGTGTTGCGACGACATCGTTGTATCGGTCGCAGAGACGGCCTCTTCACCGTCTCAGTAGTAACTTAACACCTCGGTTGTTGAGACGGAAGAGGGGGGCGGACATTCACGGTTATCCGTGCGTAAGCGATACATCGGATCTTGGGTCGCTCGTAGTTCGAGGCAAACCGACTTGGAGTTACGTAACTGCTGCCGAGGACTACGAGCGGTACTTGGGGGACGTCTTCAGGCTCGTATACGCGCTAAGGCAACGGGTTCTGCTAGATCAGTTCGCCGCCCCGCGGCAGAAGGCAACAATCTGTGTAGTCTCGACTAAGAATCGAAGCTATTCGTCGCTGGGAAGCTACCACGCGTGCGGTAGCTCACCTCTCAGGACCGACACGCAACGGAACCTGGCAGCAGCTAACCACGCGGGACACACACCTACGCCCGGTTTTGGCACCGTTCTACGTGAGTATCACCATCGGCTCGAAGTACCTACGTAACCCGGGATCCGGCGGATGGTGCCAATTGGTTCCGACTCGGGCGGCCTAGTCGCCACATTCTTCGGACTACGTCGCGGACCAGCGCACCGCCACGATGAACTTGAGTCGCGATCTAATCGACGTTGTGCTCATCAGTTGCGGATTACTAGTTTTTGGTGATAGGGCCTGTGGCGCATGTGGGTGGGCCATCAATGCCGATCGTGAAGTCTCGATCGGGTTGAGCGCTGCACTCCAAGTGAATAGCTAAAACGGTATGTTTCATGATATATTAAAAATTTGCCGTGGACACTGTATGACTATCTCCTCGGAGTAGTTGGGATGACTTACGCCTTGTAAACGATCAAAGATGTCACAGACCTCCTTGCTCAACGACGAAGCAGCTGACCGAGGCGGTGAACAAGGTGAGCGGCTTCCTGAGGGCGATGGACGAGGCGCAGAGCGCCGACCTGAAGTGTCTGAACACATCGATCGCGCGGCTGCCCGGGCAGCCCTCGCCGACGAGACGAGGAACAGGCTCAGCGAGATCGAGAAGACGCTGAGCGCCGTAGCCGAGCAGCTGACCGCGAAGACCGTCCGTAAAGACGAGATCTTGAAGGCCCTTGAGACTCGCCGCACAGACGTGGAGGCCAAGCTCGCGAACTTCGTCAAGGCGATCTCGCGGGGAATCTTCAACGCGAGCACGGCTGAGGCGATGAACAGCCTCGAAGCACAGAAGCAGGAACTCGTTGCTGCCATCCAGGCCGAGCACCTCAAGGCGACGCTCTACGAGGACGAGGCCAGCATCGACGCGTTCTATCGGCGCTTCGCGCAGGCCACCATCGACACGCCCGAGACCCACAACCAGCTCTTCGAGTACTTCACCGACAAGATTTATATCGGTCGCGAGCAGGGCGTCATCGCCTCATACTCCCACGACAGCGCAACGCCCATCGAGCTCGAGGACCTCGAAGAGGTTCTGACCAGCGGAAACCGGGCGGGGAAACTGAGAACCTACGTCCGAAAGCAAGAGTTCGACAGTTCCCCCTCAAGTGGAGCATAGGGGATTCGAACCCCTGACCTTCTCATTGCGAACGAGACGCGCT
>CALLKG010000117.1:0-11927 GCA_938008395.1 Corynebacterium tuberculostearicum | reverse complement strand
CGGAGGAAGTAGAAGAGATCGAGTGCTGCATCGATCCGGCCGGCACCGGCGGCATTTTCTACACCCCGCCGAGCGATGATTTCTCCCGCCCGGGCCGCATGTGGTGGTCCGTGCCGGAGGGCCAGGACACCTTCCACACCTGGCAGGAGCTGACCACCGTCCACCACGAGGGCGTGCCGGGCCACCATCTGCAGCTAGGCTCCGCGCTGGTGCAGGAGGATCTCAACCTGTGGCGCCGCGCGGTGACGTGGAACTCTGGTCATGGCGAGGGCTGGGCTCTCTACGCCGAACAGCTCATGGCCGAGCTGGGCTACATGGACGATCCGGGCTTCCGCATGGGCATGTTGGATGCCCAGCGCCTGCGCGCTGCCCGCGTGGTCGTAGACATCGGATTGCACCTGGGCAAGCAGCTGCCGGATTGCTCTACCTCCGGCACATGGGACAAGGCGCACGTGAAGACCTTCATGCGCGAAAACACCGCTATGGATGATGCAAACCTCAACTTTGAGGTCAACCGCTACCTGGGCTGGCCGGGCCAGGCGCCGTCCTATGCGCTGGGTCAGCGCCTGTGGCAGGAAACCCGCGCCGAGGCTGAGAAGCAGGGCATGAGCGCGCGCGAGTTCCACTCGGAGGCCCTCGCCTTGGGCTCCGTGCCGATGTCCGTCCTGCGCGAGGCCGTGCTGGGTAATTAGCGGCGCAGCAGGCGCTTCGCCAGCCGCAGCAGCTGCGGCAGGTAGCCTGCGATGACGAGCACCGCAATGAGCCGGGTGAGCTGTACCGCGATGACCGCTGGTCCGGCTCCGCCCTCGGCGGAGAGCGCAAGCACCGTCTCGAGCGCGCCGGGGCTCGTGGCCAGGTAGGCCTCAAAGTAGGTGATGTGCAGCCACTTAGTCAGCGGCCAGGCGGTGGCCGCACAGATGCCGATAATGACCACGATGAAAAGAACCGTGGCGGGCAATTGCTTGGCAAAGGCCTTGAGCGCGGGCAGCGAAAGCCCGCCGCCGCAAACCCAGCCGATGGATAAGAATGCCATCACTTTGAAGACATAGAGCGGCTCGAGCGTGTGGCCCTCCGGCAGCACGAAGGAGACCAGCACCGTCAGCAGAAGGGGGCCGAGCACGGCCGTGGCCGGCAGGTGCAGCAGCTTTCCCAATTTCTCGCCCAGGAAGGCAATGGCAAGAACCAGCGCGATAATCCACCAGGTGGTTTCTCCCTCCACCGTGAGGTCCGCGCCTTTACCGGCCGGGGTATCAAGCAGCGCGACGACGGCCGGTAGCGATACCGAGACCACCAATAAACGCAGGTACTGGGTGAGGGCGACGTAGCGGTAGTCGGCACCGAGTTCGTCGGCAAGCGCGGGCATCAGCGAGGCACCACCCGGCAGCATGGACAAGATGCCGGTTTCTGAGGACACATCGCGCGGCTGCGCGCGGTGCAACAGCAGGCCACCGACGATGCCAACCATGATGGTGACAAAAGACATGGTCACGGCCGCGGGCAGGAAACCCACCAGCTGGCCCAGGGGCACGACTGTGAGGGGAAGCGCTGCCATCATGCCGATAAAACCGCGGGACATATTATAAAAAGTCCGGTTGACCTGGAGGTCTTCGCCAGTAATGAGAGCCATGGCGCCCGAGGCGATAATGGCCGCCAGAATCCACGCGGCGGGCACATGCCACAAGTTAAATAGCCAGCCCAAAAGGACAGAGATTGGGACGACGATAGCCCACCGCGCTACGGTGTGGGCATTAAGTCCACTGCTTTCCTGCTGTGCGGCCATGCGCGCCCTCCTCAAATTACCTCTGCGACTTGAGTCTAGCGCCCCTTCCTTTCATTACCGCGGGCAGTGGATAGGGGCGAGTTATCACAATACATGATTAAAGATTTATGATCGGGGCATGGAAATCGATGTGGCGCAGTGGGTGATTCTCTTCCTCGGTACCGCGACTGCGGGGTGGATCGATGCGGTCATCGGCGGCGGAGGATTGATCCTCATTCCGCTGCTGCTCGCGGTCCTTCCCAGCCTCGCTCCTGCGGCGGCGTTGGGAACCAGCAAGCTGGCCTCGGTAACCGGCACCGGCTCGGCAGCCGTGACCCTTGCGCGCAAGGTGAAGTTGGATAAGGCGGAAATGGCGCGCTTTATCCTCATCGCGCTGGTTTGTTCTGGACTGGGAGCCAGCGTGGCCTCGAGCCTAGACAAAGACGTCATGCGCCCCATCATCATCGTCCTCATGGTGGCCGTGGGCATTTTCGTGGCCTTCAAACCAGACTTTGGCAGCAGCGACGCGGCCGGCGTCCGCGGCGGTTGGCGCACCGTGGTGGTCCTCGTGCTCTCCGGCATCTTTTCCTTCTACGATGGCATCTTTGGGCCCGGCACCGGCATGTTTTTGATCATGGCCTTTACCTCCATCTTTGCGCAGAGCTTCCTGACCTCTGCGGCGATGGCCAAGGTGGTCAATACCGCCACCAACTTAGGTGCGCTCGTCGTGTTCGCCCTCGGTGGCCACGTGTGGTGGACGCTCGGCATCGTGCTCGCGGTGGCAAATATTGCCGGCGCGCAGCTGGGCGCGCGCACCGTGTTGGGTGGCGGCGCCAAGTTGATTCGCTACGCGCTGCTCATCTTGGTCGTGGTTATGAGCTGCTACCTGGGCTGGCAGCAGTGGGGATAACTACATCCGGTTCTTGGTGCGCGCGGTAGCCACGGCATTCCACGGGTCTTCGGGCCACGGGTGCTTGGGGTAGCGGCCGCGCATATCGGCGCGCACGCCGGCATAGGGGCCGGACCAGAAGCTGGCGAGATCATCGGTCACCGCGAGCGGGCGGCCGGCGGGGGAGAGTAGGTGGAATTGCACGCGGTGGCCGCAGTATTCGGGGGATTCGGCCAATCCGAAGCATTCCTGCAGCTTGATATGAACCACGGGGCGATCACCGGACCAGTCGATTCGTGCGTCCCGGCCGGAGGGCACCGGAAGGCGCTCGGGAGCGAGGTCGTCCAGATGGGTGGCTTCCGGCCAGGGCAGGAGGCGTTGCAGCGCGGGGTACATGTCGAGCTTGGCGGCGGGAGTTCCCTCCGCGATGCTATGCAGTTCGGGGCCGAGCCATTCGGCGGGATCCGCGGAATCGACATCGGGCCAAGGGGAGCCATAGTGGGCGTGCAGGTGGCGCAAACGGTCTTTTAAGCTTTGGGCTTTCTCGCTGAAGGTGAAAAGCCCCAAACCTTCCTCGCGGATGCCGGCGGCAAGGGCCTCCTCGGCCGCGGGGCCGGTGACCTTGACTGGGGTTTCAGAAAGCGTGATGGCGCCCGCGGCCTTGACCTTGACGCCGCGCACGCGGCCATCGCGCAGGAAGGCGCGGGTTTCTTCGGTGATGCCGATGGTGTCCAGCGCTGCGGTTTCCTCGATGCGGGCGGCCGAGCGGATGATGGCATTACCCGCATTGGACAGGGAGACCTCCGCGATGGCGAGCCACGGGGAACCAGTGAGGCCCGAGTTATCGAGCAGGCGGGCGCGGGTGCCGCTGGCCAGCAGGTAATCCTCGCCCATGCGCTTGGCCACCTGCTCGGGAAAGGCGGTGGCGACGACCTCCCCGGGATCGACGGGGCCAAGATCGTCGACCAGGCGGGCGAGCCGCTTGACCTCTTTTTGAGGTGGGCGGTGACGGGTGAGATTGGGGGTTAAGGGGGCGTCGCCAAGCGAGGCAATGATGGGCGCGGCCTGGCTGCCGTGGTGGAGCAAGGAGGCGCCGAGACGCGGATCGGTGGGTAGGAGGGCGAGTTCCTGCGTCGCGCCAATGCGCTTGAGGGTCGCCTGCGCGGATGCCAGGGCCTGGGCCGGCGGCGGATCGAGCAACGGGAAGTCCGGGCCCGCGCCCCAGCAGTCCAAAAACAACGCGGCCTGGGTCAGGTCCGCAGATAGGATCTCCGGGGTGGTATGCGGAGAAAAGTGCTGGTAATCATCCTGCGAGTAGCAGCGAATGACGGTGCCAGGTGCCTCACGGCCGGCACGACCAGCGCGCTGATCGGCACTCGATTTTGAGGTAGACACCGTCACCAACCCGGACATGCCACGCTGCGCATCGCGCCGGGGAACGCGGGAGAGCCCGGCATCTACCACTACGCGCACGCCCGGCACGGTAAGCGAGGACTCCGCGATAGAGGTAGCCACGACGATGCGCTGTTCATCGGTATACAGCGCGGCGTCTTGCTCCGCGGTGGTTTGCTTGCCATGCAGGGGAAATACATTATGGCCTGCTAAGGCATCGCACACGAGGTTGACTTCGCGCACGCCGGGCACAAAGACCAGCGTGGATTCCTGCTGGCGAGCTGCCTGCTTGGCGACGTCCCCGTAAAACTCCCTCGTTCCCGCCGCCCTGCCCGGCATGGGGGCGTAGTGGATGTCGAGCGGATGGGTCACCGCCTCGGTCACGTGGACAGGCGCGTCCATAAGCTGGGAAAAGCGCTGCGCATCCACAGTTGCAGACATGGCGATGACGCGAAAGTCCTCACGCAATTCGGCCAGTTCCAGGCACATGCCTAGCACCAAATCCGTATCGAGCTGACGCTCGTGAACCTCATCGATGGCAACGGCGGCCACGCCCTCGAGTTCCGGATCCTTCAGCAGGCGGCGCAGCAGCACGCCCGGCGTGACGAACTCGACTTCGCTGCCCTTGCGGGACTCGCCCCGGATGGCGAAGCCGACCTTGTCCGGGGTGCCGCTGAGCGTGCTTAAGCGCTGTGCGGCCGCGCGCACGGCCACACGACGTGGGGCGGTGACGATGACCTTGCCGCGCCCTGCCGCATGATTGGCCAGCGCTGGTGGCACGAGCGTGGTTTTACCCGTACCGGGCGGGGCCTGGATGACGACGTTTCCGGTGCTAGGCAGCGAATCGATGGTCTCGGCTACGGGCAGTCCCGCGCCGATTCTGGCGAGATCAAACATTTACTTGGCGGCTCCAAAACCCTCGACGGGACCGTTGAGATCCTGGCGCTCCCAGGCCTCCTCATTGTCTTCCAGCTTGCGCACCACGCGGCCGGGTGATCCCAGGACCAGCGAATTATCCGGAATATCGGTGGTAATAAGCGTGCCCGCGCCGACGACGCAGTTCTTTCCAATAGTGATGCCCGGCAGCACGGTGACATTGGCACCGAACCAGGTGTTGTCCCCGATGGTGATGGGCTTGGCTATCTCCCACCCACCGGCGCGCATCTCATGATCGTTGACCGGATGCCCCACTGTAATCAGGGAGCAATTGGGGCCCACCATGACGCCATCACCCAGCGTCACCGTGGCCTGGGCCAAGATGGTGGTGCCAAAATTAATGAAGACGCGCTCGCCGCACACTAGATTGCAGCCATATTCCAAATTCAACGGAACGTGCAGGCCCGGCACCGCAGATTCTTCCGGCAGAATCTCGCGCAGGATGCCCTTGGCACGCTCTGGGTCCGTATTCTGTAGTTCATTGAGCTGCTTAACCAAGCGGAAAGTGCGTTGATGTTCGTCCTTAGCCTCCGGCATGCTCGGCAGGAACCACTGCCCACCGGTCATCCGCTCCCATGAGCCGTAGCGTTCCAAGTCCTGCCGCCCCTGTGCATCCATGGGTGTCATTGTAGAGGGTGAGGCGCCCCTAGTTTTCTCTAAGTGGTTGGGCCATTGGGAGTATGCCCAACAAAGTTGATCAGGATGCAACGAACCGTATCCGCTTGGTGGCGGATCGCGGTGAGGTAGACAAGCATTCAATGGAGCTCACATGCCACGGCGCAGCACCGAAACCGGGAAAACTCTTAGACCGCACCCTGGCACTGGCCACAGAAAGTCGGCCGCAAAGGAGAAATTCCTTAAATACTTTCCCGCGGGCATAGTTTCCGCGCTCTTGGTAGGAGGAAACCCTCTGGAACATAGTCGCCTGGTCAACCACGCAGATTCCGGTGTTTATGGTGTGCGGCCAATACGGCATCCCCTTAGCCAGTGAAAAGTATTGGTATCGGCTCATACAGACTCTGTCATGCCGCTGTGTATGACCGGTGTCTGGTCGCCGCAGGCAGAGGGCGGTCCACCTGGCACCACACAGTAAATAAAGAGGAAACGGAGATATGACTCGGCCTTGCCAATGATGAATTCACAGTACCGGGAGCAGGAAACTTGTGGGAAGTGGACAATACATATGACAGATGAGGAAAGGAATCGCATACACTGCCTGTTATCCTCGCAAGATTGCAGGCTGGGCACTATCCGGGATGCGATATGCTCTTTACCTTGGCCACCACAGCAACTCAACCAAGCCATTATGTAGACCAAGAAAACCGCAGGTCCTCTTCAACATTCGGATCGCGGGAAGCAGTACCTCAGTACTGCTTACAATGGAAAGCTTGCTGAGCACCGCACCGCCGCTTTTACCGACGGACACCCGGTACCTGAAATGCCACTGCTGTGGCCAATGGTCCGTTGATGCCCCGATGTACAGCGTCGTTAGCGAAAAAATTCGCGACGTTTGAATAGATGAAATGGCCAAAAATTCCAGGCGTCGTAGCCCCTAAGGTCGCGCACCCTGCTGAAGCTCATTCAGAGTTTTAAAGCTGCAAATCAAAACCTTTCAGAAACTCAAAGCAAATACCGATACCTAGGAACACAACGCAGCGCACGTCAGTAGCTTGGGAACAAGATCCGGGGTGCTGCACATGAGAAACAATAGGGAAGAAACCTAAACCGTTACCCCTGATGAGGATAGTTGTGGCACTTGAAACGATGGTGATGCTTCCACGGGTAACGTTTCTGGTAGCTCATCCTGATTCCAGCTCTAGGGTAGGAAGAGCATGGATAGTCTCGAGCAAGTTGCTGAACATGACAGAAGCATCGGTGGGGACCCTGGCAGGCCCTCCATTTATCCACGACAACTGCAACACCTATAGCGCCAAGCTCCAGAGAGGGCCCTCCTGAGCACTGCAAGTTTGGGCCAAGTGAAGCTCGCAGAGTTGGAGCTATAAACCAAGAACAAGATGGGGTTAGAAAAGCTTTGCCGTCCACGGACCGTGAGGCCGTACCTCCGGTACTACCGGATACGCTCCGGACATGCAGGCTGCATTAGGCATTTGTGCAGCTTTAATGAGAGCCAAATCCTGCGGAATCGAAACGGTGCGGGATTGTGCCCGCTAGGGCATGGCCGATGTACAAATGGAATCTGTTTCAAAAGGATCAGCAACTGATTTACAGGGATTTCTCAGACGATTGAAGGTTGTTTATAAAAGACCGACAAAATGCCCTGTAGCTGTATTTATGCTGAAAATGTATTACGCGCAGCTACCTAAATGGTGGTAATGTTCAAGATGCGCTAAAAGACTGATCGATAGCTTGGCTTTGGGGCCGTAATCAGGTGAGGTGTGCTCAGCATAGAAAACTGGCTGTGAGCAGCGAGATTCCCTGCTGATCGGAAAAATATAATTTGCCAATCTAAGAGGAAAAATGGATATTTCAAGAAGCTTGCCTCGAAAGAGGTGGACGCTCTTAACTGCAATTCTCGCAACAATTGCGGTGATCGCGGCCTTGCTGACTGTGCCATTGAACAAGGCCAGCGCGGCAGAGCCGACTGACTTTGAACCCGACACGACGCTCGGTAGCGAGGCTGAAAAGAGTACCCTGAAGGGGCATGATAAGACATGGGACGGTCTTGTTTGGGCGGGAACCCCCAAGGGCCCGCAGCGTCCAAAAACGCAAACCCTAACAATAATGTGGGCTGGGCCTGGTGTATTGAGCCTGGTTATGGAGTCCCTTATGAGACAACATTTGTGTATGACCGAGCGAAGGCTGAAAAACTTAATGTTAATAGACAGTATCGTGATGCCGCGATAATTCTCGCTCGAAAGATAGAAAGCGCCGTTCTCGACAAGGATTACGAAGCGGCTAGTACTTACCGTACTTACTTAATTCCCTTCGTCGCCAGAGATGAAACCTCAAAGCATAGGGCAGCCACAACAATCACCGGCGAAGATCCGACTTACACTAATAAGTACGGGAAAAGGAACTTTCCGGGATATAAGGGAAGTTACGAAGAGTTTAAAAAACTTACAGGCTATGAATTCGTCAAACATGAGTTGTACGGTTATAAAACCGATCTAAAAAAAATTCCAGGAGCAACGATCCCGGCGCAGCCTGCGGATTGGTTTATTACCATTGTCCGGCCTAAGCCTGACGACAAGTACGATAAGAGGACTTCTCAAACTGTCATGCCGGTGGATCAGCCGGGCCTGCCTAATGAGAACGGCGGAAGCGGCTCTAACCCGTCCACTAAGAAGCCTAAGATCAGCACGACGGTTGATCAGCTTGGTGAGCATGAGGCTCTGAAGGCTGGCACGGTTGTTACTGACCATGTTCACTATGAGGGTCTGGTTCCGAATAAGGAATACATTCTGAATGCTGAGCTGCGTAACAAGACTGATGAGTCTGTTATTGGTGAGTCCAAGGAGCCGGTGAAGTTCACTCCGAAGTCCTCTGAGGGTGATGTTGATGTCAAGATCACTGTTAACGAGGGTGTTGAGGCTGGTTCTGTAGACCAGGGTGTTGCCTTTGAGTACTTGACTTCTACTGCGGTGGATAAGTCTGGTAAGGATTCCGAGTCTGGCGATGAGAATAAGATTGCTGAGCACACGGATATTAATGACGGCAAGCAGACTGTTGACTCTCATGAGGAGTTGAAGCCTAAGATCAGCACGACGGTTGATCAGCTTGGTGAGCATGAGGCTCTGAAGGCTGGCACGGTTGTTACTGACCATGTTCACTATGAGGGTCTGGTTCCGAATAAGGAATACACCTCGAAGGCTGAGCTGATTTCCAAGAAGGATGGCGAGTCTGTTCTGGGTACTGGTGAGAAGACCTTCACCCCGAAGAAGTCCAAGGGTATGGAGCCTGTCACCATCACCGTCAACGATGATGTGAAGGAGCCTGTCCAGGCTGCGGTTGCCTTCGAAGAGCTGACTTCCGTAGAGGTCAATGACAAGGGTGAGGAGACTCCGGGTACTACTTCGGAGAAGCCGAACCACATCGCTGACCACAAGGACATTAACGACGAGGACCAGACTGTAACTTCTGAGGAAGGCCCGAAGGTTTCCACTAATGCGGACTTTGAGGGTGACCTGCGTGAGGTTGTTGCTGGTGCCAAGGTTGTGGACCAGGTTTCCTATGAGGGTCTGGTTCCGGGTAAGGAATACACTCTGGATGCGCAGCTGATTTCCAAGGAAGATGGCAAGACCGTTCTTGGTGAGACCAAGGGTCACAAGTTCACCCCGGATGAGGCTAATGGCACTGAGGCTGTCACCATCGTTGTCGATGACAGCGTGACCGAGCCGGTTGAGGCTGCGGTTGCTTTCGAGACGCTGACCTCCACCCAGGTGGATAAGCACGGTGAGGACAACCCGACCGATGAGGACAACCCGAACCCGGTTGGTGAGCACAAGGACATCAACGATGACGCCCAGACCGTTACCTCCAACGAGGACGGTGGCGATACGCCAAACAATGGTGGTTCTTCTAAGAGCGAAACCCCGTGGTGGCTCATCCTGATTCCGGGCATTGGCTTGGGCAAGATCATCAAGGACCACTTCGATGAGGTCGGCCACCAAGAGGAAAATCCGAATGATAGCCATGGTGGCAAGGGTCACCAGCCTAATCACCAGGATGCTCCTGAGGGTGACAACTCCGGCCATGACAACGGCAGCGGCGATACTGCGGGTCAAGAACCTGGAGAGGTGGGCAATGCACTGCCTGCCGACGCCCCGCGTGCCGACATTAAGTCCGTACCTTCCGGCGCAACTGAGCTTGAGCCGGGCATGCAGAGCTACATTAAGTAGCCTGTATCGCTGACGCGACTTAATCACTGCGAATCCCCTCCAGCGTGTGACTGCACACGTTGGAGGGGATTTCTATATAGCCTGCCGTATTTATGAAAGAGAAGCAGCTGTCTCACAGGGAAGAAGTGTCGCTACGTATCCACGCGATGTGTGGGTAGCCTCGTAGTCCTTTAATGCCGTATCCATATTCGTTTCGAGGCGTATTCCAGAGCCAGCACATCGCTCCATGTAGATGGAACGAAATATTTGCTATCAGTCTTGAACCACGTAATTTGATCCGGATCATCAAAATCTAGGTTCTTGAGGAGCGATTCTCCGGCAATGTCGTACGCCTATAGGTCGTGGACATTTTCATACTCGACCGAGTATTTGTGAAAAGTTCCCCCAGGGTGAAAGATGGCTTCAAAGCCTACAAAGGCCGTTCCACTAGGTGTTTCCACTTTCAGAACGATGTATAGGAATTTATCAATCCACGCGGCAACGCCGTGATACGTCGGCAACGAAGCGGTGGGTTCCATTCTGAACCTATTTTCACTCAAGGCATCCTCAGTGAGGATTTCTGCTAGGAAGACTGCAGCGTCTTTTAAATCGAAACGATCCTTTGGGCGTAATGGCATTGTCCTAAATCCAAAGTGGGAATAACTCTACTGAACTAGCCCTCGAAACTGGACTGGTTTAATTCTAGGTGGTTAGGTGGTTAGGGGGTTAGGGTGATGTCATGCTTTTTGATTCGCTGCCGCGGCCGAGTGTACGTGTGGCTCCGGGGGTGGGGCATGTGCCGGGATGGGTGGGCGTCGATAAGCAGAAGGCCGTGGTAGAAGAGATGCGCGGCATTGCGCGCGAGTATGCGGCGACGCCGATGGCGATGCTGCGGCCGCGGCTGAAATCGGGCGGGCAGATGAGTGTATTTCAGCTGCATCTGGGCAGGTATTGGCATTATCCCAGCTATCGCTATGTAGACAATATGGAGGGCACGCGGGTTCCGCCGGTGCCGGAGAGTCTGCGCCAGATCGCTCCGGGGGCGCTGCGCGCCGCGGCCGAGGTAGCGCCCGAGCTTGAGCCGTGGGTGGAGACCTTCGTGCCGGAGATGGCGCTAGTTAATTACTATCCACCGGGATCGGCCATGGGTATGCATGTGGATGCCTTTGAGGAATCACCTGCGCCGGTGATTTCGCTCTCCATTGGGGATGAGGCGCTTTTCCGTATGGGGCATACCGAGGCGCGCACGCGGCCGTGGGACGATATCACGCTGTGTAGTGGTGATTTGGTGGTCTTTGGCGGACCGAAGCGCTACGCCTACCACGGGGTGGTGCGCGTTAATGACGGCACGCTGCCCGAGGGGTGTGGGCTTAAAGAGGGACGTATCAATATCACTATCAGACAAGTATCTGCACGGGCTGTAAGCTAGAGATGTTACATAAAGCTTGAAGGAAAGAAGGTTTTCTCATGTCTCGTATTGGCATCATCATCGGCAGCACCCGCGATAAGGCCGCCGGCAAGGTAGTGGGCGAGTGGCTCAATGACTTGGCTCAGGGTCGCAAGGACGGCGTGGAGTACACCCTGCTGGACCTCAAAGAATTCGATATTCCGGTTCTGACCACCGAGGTTGTACCGGCTGCCGCTAATAAGCAGTACGAGGACGAGAAGGTTCAGGCATGGTCCGATGCCGTCGACGCTTGCGATGGCTTCATCTTCATCACCCCGGAGTACAACCGCTCCGTGCCGGGCCCGTTCAAGAATGCCTTCGACTGCCTGGCCGCAGAGTGGGCGGGCAAGCCCGTTGCCTTCGTTGGCTATGGTCCATCCGGTGCGGTCCGCGCCATCGAAGCATGGCGCCCTATCGTGGTGAACTTCTCTATGCCGCAGCTGCGCAACCAAGTCGAGTTCTTCCTCGCCACCGATTGGGCAGAGGGCGAATTCCACCCAGTTGATTTCAAGGTGGAGCGCACCACTTCCTTGCTGGCTGAGCTGGAAGACGCCGTTTCCGCATAATCAGTGCCTGGTGGCCGCATACAAAAAGCCAGCCCCCGCGCTCTTTGAACTGCTCCCCATTAGTTGGACTGAGAAATCAGTTTCCGATTAGTGGGGAGTA
>CALLKG010000116.1:0-11704 GCA_938008395.1 Corynebacterium tuberculostearicum | reverse complement strand
GACCTGCGCACCGTTGCAACGGACCTGCGCAACCGCCTGCGCGAGGAAGAAGCCGTCATCGTCCTGGGCGCCGAAGACAAGGGCAAGTTCCCATTCATCGCGGCAGCCACGGACAAGGCTGTTGGCCGCGGCGTAAAGTCCGGCGACATCGTCAAGGAGTTTGGACAGTACGTCGACGGCCGTGGTGGCGGTAAGCCGGATATGGCCCAGGGCTCTGGCTCTACTGCAGCCGGCGCTGAGCGCGGCTTTGCAGCCGTCAAGGACATGCTCGAGTCCCTGTAGGAGTTCGACCGTGGCAAAAGTGGAACCAGATAGCCCCGGAGTTGATGACCCGGGGCAGGGCCGCCGGCTCGCGCTCGATGTCGGCACGGTGCGCATTGGTGTGGCAGTGTCCAATAGGGAAGCAACGCTTGCCACTCCAGTGGAGACCGTGCGCCGAGAAACCGGGTTCAAAGACCGCGATAAGGGCGATATTGACCGCATCCTGGAGCTCATTGATTCCTATGATGCAGTTGAAGTTGTCGTTGGCCTGCCACGGGACTTGCAGGGAAATGGCTCCAAAAGCGTAAAACACGCTAAAGAAATTGCGTTTCGGATCCGCCGTCGGTTGAATCGAGATGCAAATATAGATAAAGTTCCACCACCAGTACGTTTGGCTGATGAGCGTCTGACTACCGTGGCAGCGACCACCGCGCTGCGCGCGTCCGGCGTGTCCGAGAAGAAGGGCCGTAAAGTCATCGACCAAGCAGCAGCGGTGGAGATATTGCAGACTTGGTTGGATGGGCGCGCGAGCGCGCTACGATCCCATGATGCAATAGACCAGCCTTCAGACTCAGGAGACTAAAACACGTGAGCCGTAATCAAGAACGCCTCGGCCGATCGATGGAGCCGAAATACGTCAAGCGCCGCCAGCGCGGCATTGCCGTTGTCATTGCGTCCATCATCGTCATCCTTGGCGCCCTTATCTACATCGGATTCCGCCTCGGCAATACCTCCGCCGATTATGAAGGAACCGGCAACGGTACCACCCAGCTGGTGGAGGTGCCGGAAGGCTCGTCCATGTCCGAGCTCGGACCTGCATTGGTAGAAAAGAATGTGGTGAAGACGCAAGACGCTTTCGATTCTGCTGCGTCGATGAACCACGGCGCGAGCCAAATCCAGCCGGGCTTTTACCGCCTACAGGAAGAAATGAGCGCGGACGCGGCAGTCGAGGCATTGCTGGATGAGAATAACCGCGTGGACATGCTCGAGGTCCAAGGTGGCGCCACCTTGGAGGACGTCAAGGTTGTGGGCGGAGACGTCCGCTACGGCATTTACTCCCTGATTTCTGAGGTCAGCTGCAACGATGGCAACTGCCTGAAGAAGGAGGACCTTGAAAAGGTCGCGGCGGAAACCGACCCAGCCGAGCTGGGCGCGCCGGAGTGGGCCTTGGACGCTATTACTAAGCGCGGCAATGATCCCAAGCGCATTGAGGGCCTTATTGCCCCAGGCCAGTATGTCTTAGACCCCAACATGGAGGCCAAGGATATCCTCAAGGATCTCATCACCCGCTCCACCAAGCGCTACAACGAGACCAATATTGAGGAACGCGCCCAGGCTATCGGCTTGAGCCCTTATGAGTTGCTCACCTCCGCTTCCTTGGTGGAGCGCGAGGCGCCGGCGGGCGAGTTCGACAAGGTCGCCCGCGTTATCCTCAACCGCTTGGACGAGCCAATGTGCCTAGAGTTTGACTCCACCGTGAACTACGGCTTGGAAGACGTTGAGCTGGCCACCACCGATGAGGCCCGTGGGGAGAAGACCCCGTGGAATACCTACGCGAAGGAAGGCCTACCGGATACCCCGATTGCTTCTCCTTCGGACGATGCAATCAAGGCCATGGAAGAGCCGGCTGAAGGCAACTGGAAGTTCTTCGTCACCGTGGACAAGGAGGGCACCACCGTCTTCTCCGATTCCTACGATGAGCACTTGGGCCGCGTCGATGACGCCATCCGCTCCGGCGTGCTTGACTCCAAGCGCGAAGGTGAGGGCGCTGGTTCCGGCAACGGCGACGCCGCTGCCGAGCAGCCCGCCCAGTAGAGTCGCGACAACCACAAAGAGGTAGAACACCATGCCACGTGCGGCGGTCCTTGGTAGCCCCATCAAGCACTCCTTGTCTCCGGTGCTCCACAATGCTGGCTACGAGGCCGCCGGGCTGGCCGGTTGGGACTACACCCGCTTTGAAACATCGGCGGAAGGCTTGCCGGAATTGGTGGCGGCAAGCGACTCAGAGTTTGTTGGTTTCTCCGTGACCATGCCCGGCAAGTTTGCCGCCCTCCGCTTTGCGGACACCGTAAGTGACCGGGCCCAACTGATTGGCTCAGCAAATACCTTGGTGCGCAGGGCTGATGGTTGGTATGCGGACAATACCGATACCGAGGGCGTACGCGGTGCGCTCGCCGAACTTCTGGGGGATGATCCAGCAGCTCATGCGCTGCTCATTGGTGCTGGGGGCACCGCTCGTCCCGCGTTGTGGGCGCTTTCCGAGCGCGGGGTGAAAAAGGTTACGGTCCTCAACCGTTCCGACCGCAGCACCGAACTTTTGCCGCTCGCGCAGAACCTAGGGCTGGAACTTTCCTTTGTTAGCTTCGACGGGGACTTATCCGCGCTGGCTCGCAGCGTCGATGTCATTGTGTCCACCGTTCCAGCCGCGGCGGTGAAAGATTATGTCTTTGACCTCGCCCACGCACCGGTGCTGGACGTCATCTATGATCCCTGGCCTACACCGCTGACCACGTGCGCGGCGGCCAATGGGTACAAGACCGTGGGCGGGCATGTCATGCTCGCGCACCAAGCATTTAGCCAGTTCGAGCAATTTACCGGGGTGGCTGCCCCGCGGGAAGACATGCTGAAGGCATTGCACGAGGAGCTGCAGAAGCGGTCGCAGACGACTAAGTAAAAAAGGGGGCGTCGGCAAGCGCGGGCTGGAATCCCCGTGTAGCAGGAACTGCAGACTTCGCCATGTAGACATTGACGCCCAGCGCTTCCTCACAGCGTGCCTTAGAGTGATCCCCGTGCTAATAGTCGGGGGAATTATTTATGGTTTGTGGGCAGCAACCTTGTCTTGGTGGGATATTCGGCAGCGCCGATTGCCAGACTGGTTAACCCTTCCATCTGCGGTGCTCTCGCTCGCCGTTGCCAATTGGAGTGGGCTGTGGTGGCCGGGGCTGTACCTGGTGCTAGGGCTAGTTCGTGCAGGAGTCGGTGGAGGCGACATCAAACTCGCTTGGCCCTTGGGAATGCTGGTGGGGCATGTGGCCGGGTTTATGGGCGTGGTAGCGGCAAGCGGCTGCGCGTCCCTCCTGACGCTTATGTGGTCGGCGTGCAGTGGGCAGAAGGAGAGCCCGCATGGTCCTGCAATGTTGCTAGCGGCAACGGTCGTTATCGCATGTGCGCACCCTCTTTGAGGGGGTGGAAGAATATATTGCGGGGCCAAGTTGGTACTGGATTGGCCAGGCCGTGCGATAATACCCGCATGCTTCGTTGGACTACTGCAGGTGAATCCCACGGCCAGGCTCTTATTTCGATGCTGGAGCACATGCCCGCTGGGGTCCCCATTACCCGCGCCGATATTTCCCATCAGCTTTCCCGGCGCCGCCTAGGCTATGGCCGCGGTGCCCGTATGAAGTTTGAGGCTGATGAGGTCACCGTGCTGGGTGGAGTCCGCCACGGGCTTACCTTGGGTAGTCCCATCGCCATCATGATTGGCAATACGGAGTGGCCCAAGTGGACCACCATCATGTCGGCCGATCCGCTGGATATGGACGATGAAGACACCATCAAGGCGATGAACTCCGGCCGCGGTGCCGCCTTGACGAGGCCGCGCCCTGGGCACGCGGACTTTGCCGGAATGGTGAAGTACCGCCACAGTGAAGCGCGCCCCATCCTCGAGCGGTCCTCTGCGCGTGAGACGGCGGCGCGAGTGGCCGCAGCTACCGTTGCGCGCAATTTCCTGCGCGAGACCTTGGGCGTCGAGGTTCTTTCCCACGTGATTTCCATTGGCGCTTCCGAGCCTTATGAGGGGCCTGCGCCAGCGTTCGCGGACATCGAGGCTATCGATGCCTCGCCGGTCCGCGCCTGCGATAAGGCGGCTGAAGCCTCCATGATTGCGGAAATTGAGGCCGCAAAGAAGCAGGGTGATACCTTGGGCGGCATCGTTGAAGTTGTGGTCGATGGCCTGCCTATCGGCCTGGGCTCGCATACTTCCGGCGATGACCGCTTGGACGCCCAATTGGCCAGCGCATTGATGGGCATTCAGGCTATCAAGGGCGTGGAAATTGGCGATGGCTTTGCCGAGGCCCGTCGTCGCGGTTCCGCTGCCCACGATGAGATGGTGCGAACCGAAGACGGCGTATCCCGCCTGAGCAACCGTGCTGGCGGACTCGAAGGCGGCATGACCAACGGGCAGCAGCTGCGCGTGCGGGCGGCAATGAAGCCGATTTCTACCGTGCCGCGTGCCTTGCGCACCATCGATATGGAGTCCGGCGCTGCAGCTACTGCCATTCACCAGCGCTCCGATGTGTGCGCGGTTCCGGCGGCGGGCGTCGTTGCAGAAGCCATGGTTGCCCTCGTCCTTGCACGCGCCGTGCTAGAAAAATTCGGTGGCGATAGCCTCGAAGAAACCTCTGCGGCCATCGCCGCGTATGATAAATACGTTTCGGACCGCCTTGCTTTTGACCAGGAGTAAGTTATGACCACCCCAACCGCCGTTACGGGCCTGCCCCGTCCACGCGTTGTTTTGGTTGGCCCGCCAGGTGCGGGTAAATCCACCATCGGCCGCCGCCTTTCCCACGCCTTGAGCTGCGAACTGGTGGATTCGGACCACCTTATCGAACAGGCTAAGGATAAGCCGTGCGGAGAAGTCTTTAGCGAGCTTGGTGAACCAGACTTTCGCGCGCTCGAAGCCGAGCACGTTGCTGCGGCACTGCGCACCGGTGGAGTAGTCAGCCTCGGCGGCGGGGCAGTGCTGACGGACGCCACCCGTGAGCTGCTGGAGCGCCATACCGTCATCTTTTTGGATATTTCCCCTGAAGAAGGTGCACGGCGGACGTCCGGGGATAGCAATCGGCCGGTTCTCGCAGCCGCAGATCCCCTTGAGCACTACCGCAACCTTGTGGAGGCGCGGCGCCCCTATTACCAAGAGGTGGCCGATTACCGGGTACGCACCGATGCCCGGACCCCACAGCAGGTAGTAGGCGATATTCTCGGCTTCCTCGATACCCTGTAGATTCTCCGCAGCGCTACCACTAGTTCCTCGCCATGCTGGCTTGGCGGCGAACGGAAAGGACCATCATGCCCAGCATTGCCGTTAATGGACCACAGCCCTATGAAGTTCGCATTGGCACCGATCTCAACCGGGACATCGCGCAGCGCTGTGCGCAGATTGGTGCAGGCCAGGCGGGCATTATCTGCCAGCCGCCGCTGCGTGCCGCGGCCGAGCGCTTAGCGGAACTCGTCGCCGCTGAGGGGGTGGAGCCTACGCTTATCGACGTCCCCGATGCCGAGGCCGCCAAGCAGCTCAGCGTCATCGGTAGCGTATGGGATCAGCTGGGGGAGAAGGGCTTTAACCGCCGTGACGCCATCATCGGCCTCGGCGGTGGCGCCACCACCGATTTGGCGGGGTTCGCTGCGGCCGGGTGGATGCGCGGCATCAAGGTCATTCAGGTGCCCACCACGCTATTGGCCATGGTTGACGCGGCCGTCGGCGGCAAAACCGGCATCAATACCGCGGCCGGCAAGAACCTCGTTGGCGCCTTCCACGAGCCAGATTCTGTGTTTGTGGATCTCGAGCGCCTCGATACCCTGCCTGCGGCGGAGATCATTGCTGGCTCGGCAGAAATCATCAAAACCGGATTCATCCATGACCCGGTGATCCTTGAGCGCTATGACAGTGACCCCGGCGCATGCGTGGACCCGCAGGGCTATCTTCCAGAATTGATTGAGCGCTCCATCGCGGTAAAAGCCGCGGTGGTGGGCGAGGACCTTAAAGAATCGGGCCTGCGTGAAACGCTCAATTACGGTCATACCTTTGGCCATGCGGTGGAGCGCCATGAACAGTATCGGTGGCGCCATGGCAATGCGGTGGCGGTGGGCATGATGTTTATCGCCCACCTGGCGCATGCGCGCGGCCTCATTGAGGCTGAACTCGTGGAAAAGCACCGCCGGATCCTTGACAGCATTGGGCTGCCAACCACGTATAGGCCGGGCCAGTTCGCTGACTTGTATGAGGCAATGACCCACGATAAGAAGAACCGCGACGGAAAGATCCGGTTTGTAGCCTTGACCGGGGTGGGCGAGACCACCCGTCTCGAAGGCCCCAGTGCGGAAGAGCTAGAGGCGGCCTACGCCGCGATATCGGAGTAGAAATGAAGATTATTGTCCTCAACGGCCCGAACTTGAACCGCTTGGGAAAGCGGCAATCGAATGTCTACGGTTCCACCACCTTGGCAGATGTAGAAGAGATGATCTCCTCGCGCGCCGCCGCGCACGGTGCAGAAGTAGAGTGCTTCCAGTCCAACCATGAGGGCGAGCTGATTGAGAAAGTACATGCCGCCGCGGATGCGGGCCACCCAGTAATCATCAACCCCGGCGGATTTACCCATACCTCAGTGGCCCTGCGGGATGCCCTGGCAGAGGTAGCCGATGGCGCCGGATTCGTAGAGGTGCATATCTCTAATGTGCATGCGCGCGAGCCCTTCCGACATCACTCCTATCTCAGCCCTATCGCCCGCGGCGTTATCGCCGGGTTGGGTATCTTTGGCTACGTGGCGGCAGTGGATTACCTTTGCCAATAGGCACCCCACGAACGGGCTGGGCGGCAGCCGGCTAGAAAGAAATCCGCCCAACTGCGGTGGCGGGGCCGATATACTGGGTGGATACTTTCTACACCGCAGTCGACCCTAAAAGGATGAAATCATGGCTTTGGCAGATACCCGTTTTAGTGACCGGCGCCGCAAGCTTGCCGCGGAACTAGCCGGCCAGCGCATCGATGCCGTTCTGGTCACCCACCTCACGCACGTGCGCTACCTTTCGGGATTCTCCGGCTCGAATGGCGGGCTACTTTTGCGCAAAGACCTTACCGCGCAGGTTGCTACCGACGGCCGGTACACCACGCAGATCGCCCGCGAGGTCCCCGATCTGGAGGCTATCCAAGGCCGCGCGGTAGGAAAGGTGCTCCTGCAGCAATTTGCCGATGTCGAGGGGCCGGTCCGAGTCGGTTTTGAAGCCGACTACCTCTCGGTCTCTGAACTGAAGGAACTGGAAGACTCCGCCCCGGAGTCGGTTACCTTGGTCCCTATCGCTGGGGTCATTGAAAAAATTCGCCTCGTCAAGGACTCGCTCGAGCTAGAAAAGCTGGAAGAGATTGCCGCGCTGGCTAATCAGGCGCTGGAGGATCTGCTCGCTGCTGGTGAGTTGCGTGCCGGCCGCACCGAGCGCCAGGTGGCTGCCGATTTGGAATATCGGATGCGCATGCTTGGCTCGGAGCGAGTGAGCTTCGATACCATCGTGGCTTCTGGTCCGAACTCGGCGATGCCGCACCATGGCGCTGATGACCGGGTCATCGAGGACGGTGACCTAGTGACCATCGATTTTGGTGCTCACCTGCGTGGATTCAACTCCGATTGCACCCGCACGTACGTCGTGGGCACGGCGAATGACTTTGCCAAGGAAATTTATGATGTGGTGCTCCGCGCCCAAAAGGCAGGCGTGGCTGCGTCGGTGCCAGGCGCTAAGCTTGCCGACGTCGACGCC
Organism: Corynebacterium tuberculostearicum; assembly: GCA_938008395.1. Lineage (GTDB taxonomy): Bacteria > Actinomycetota > Actinomycetes > Mycobacteriales > Mycobacteriaceae > Corynebacterium > Corynebacterium tuberculostearicum_L. The sequence goes on along the minus strand of CALLKG010000116.1, from coordinate 3,916 downwards.
GCCTGCCGCGATGTCATCTCCGCCGCCGGCTATGACGACTACTTTGTGCATTCGACGGGCCACGGCGTAGGCCTAGACGTCCACGAGGCCCCGTTCGCGGCACAGACCGGTAAGGGCAAACTCACCGCCGGCATGACCCTGACCATCGAGCCGGGCATCTATGTCCCAGGCAAGGGCGGCGTGCGCATCGAAGATACCCTCATCATTACCGATGGCGCGCCGAAGATCATTACCGCCGCGACGAAGGAATTTACTGAACTGCCCGCTTAGTGGGCCAGCACCTTGGAGTTAAGCAGCTGGGCGACGTTGCGGTTGCCCAGGTGCGTGAGGTGATTGAAGAGGTTGTGCGGTACGGAGTACTCCCACTTGCCGGAAATCCAGCGGGTGCTGTCCGGCGCGCACATGCCGTGATCAATGGAGTCGGCGCGTAGGTCGTAGTACTGCACGCCGTTTGCGCGGGCTGCCTTGTACATGGCGCTATTAACCTGGTCCTCGCCGGTGCGAACTAGGCCCGCGTAGTCCATGTTGAAACCGGCTTCAGAGGATCCCGGTGCGGAGGTACGCAGCGGGCATACCGCGCCATTGCGGGCGGAGATGGCGGGATAGCCTACGACGGTGATGCGGGCATTCGGGGCGGCGTGGCGGACCCGCTGGATCGAATTCTTCATGCCGTCGTAGTAGGGGTTGGAAGAAGAAAGCGATGGGCGCACGATTTCCTGGAGATCGTTGGCGCCAAACTGAATCAAAACGTTCTTCGTCTCGCCATTGAGATCATTATTAGCAATGGCTCCGTTGATCTGCTCAGTGAAGTCCTTGCGGTGCGAGTGGCCGGCGGCCTTCGCCGCAGAGCATGCGTAGTTGGCTACGTGCTGACCAGAAACGCGCCCCAATTCGCGGCCAACATTACTCTGACCCTGCGGGCAGCCCTGTGGGGACGGCGCGCCAGGAGCGTCTTCGATGCCGTGGGTGGCAGACGAGAGCGTCGTGCCCGCCGAAGGGGACAGGCTCGAGGTTGTGCCAATTTGGCCGTAGGTTGGGTTGGCGAAGACAGAATCGCCGAACATCACGGTCTGGGCGTCTGCCGCCATGGCCTGCGGAGCGGACAGTGCCGCTACGGCTGCGCCAGTAGCGGTTGCCGCGGCGTAGAGCTTCTTGAGAGGCATCGAAAAAATCCTTGTTAGATATGTGAAAGATCAATAAAGCAAAGCCTTATGGTACAGCGAGTTATTGCTGGATAAAACCTTTGATTGCTCGCGTGTCTGATGGTTTAGGGCAGGCGACGGGCCCCAAAAGTCACTCCGCTATCAACTGTGGGGAAGAAATGGGGGACCGGTAATACCCCAAGGGGCAGTTGTCCGGTAGGCTTAAACATTGTTTTCAACCTTTAGTCCACAATTTTCGGGAGTTTAACCGCAATGGCTGATACTACTGATTTCAAGAACGGCCTCGTTCTGAAGATCGACAACAAACTGATGCAGATCGTTGAGTTCCAGCACGTGAAGCCGGGCAAGGGCCCAGCCTTCGTGCGTACCAAGCTCAAGGATGTTGTCTCCGGTAAGACCGTGGACAAGACCTGGAATGCTGGCGTTAAGGTAGAGACCGCTACCGTGGACCGCCGCGATATGACCTACCTGTACAACGATGGCACCAGCTACGTTGTTATGGATGAAAAGACCTTCGAGCAGTACGAGCTCCCGCCGGAGAAGTTCGGCGATGCCGCTCGCTTCCTGCTGGAGAACATGCGCGTTCAGGTTTCCTTCTACGAGGATGAGGCACTCTTTGCAGAACTGCCTATCTCCGTAGACCTTAAGGTCGAGCACACCGAGCCTGGCCTGCAGGGTGACCGTTCTTCCGGCGGTACCAAGCCCGCCACCCTGGAAACTGGCGCTGAGATCCAGGTTCCGCTGTTCATCGAGATCGGCAACGTTCTCAAGATTGATACCCGTACCGGCGAGTACCTCTCCCGCGTTAACAACTAGGGCATCTGACTGTGTCTGATAACACCCCTAAGCGCGATATCAACTACAAGCGGCACACCGCGCGGTACCGCGCACGTCGTCGTGCCGCCGATATCCTCTACGAAGCAGAAAACAGGGACGTTGACCCCGTTGCCATCGTGGAGGATCGCATCGCCTTGGCACGTGAGGATCGCAACGCGGTAGCACCTGTCGCCGAATACACGCAGGTGATTGTCAAGGGCGTAGCCGAAGAGCTGGATGCCATCGATGACACCATCTCTCGCTTCCTTGCCGAGGACTGGGAACTGCACCGCATCCCGGCCGTTGACCGAGCCATCCTTCGCCTATCGGTATGGGAGCTGCTGTTCAACCCGGATATTCCCACCGCTACTGCGGTCGTGGAAGGCGTGGAGATTGCCTCCCAGTACTCTAACGACCAAGCAGCGCCATATATCCACGCTGTGTTGGATGACGTGGCGCAATCCCGTTCTGCGGAAAACCCGATGTCCGCAGAACACCAGGGCAGCGATGCAGACGCGGACGGCGAGGATATGACCGACGAGGAGTCGGTAGACTCCGACAACGCGGATGATGCGGCCGTGGATACCTCCGCATCCACCGCTTCGGACTCCGCTGCCGCGGACGACGACTCGGCTGCAGCAGACGGTTCTGCGCAGCAGGACCCCACTGCGGAATAGTCAGGTTTAGACTGGCCCGCATACTTAAACCGCCCGCCCAGCTCGATGGTGAAGAGCTGTGGCGGGCGGTATTTTCATGCCCAAGACCGTGCCAATCGACGCTCATCCTCGCGTCTCCGTGTGCCCAGTATGGCCAAGAGCAAAAAGAACTCTCCCCGTCACCCTTGCGCCATTGTTAAGGCAGAAGGAGAGGGGAGAGCAGTGAATTCTAGGGCGGCTTAGCTCTGCGGGGCGTCGCTTGCGGCGGCGTCGCCAGATCCGGCGTTGGCTGCGGTCTCGGAGCCAAGCTTGGCCATCTCTTCGGCGGCAGAAACCATGGCGTCCTGGCCGCGGATGACGCCATCCACGGCGGACTTCAGGGCAGCCTGCAGCTGCTCATCGGTCATGCCGGCGGCGGCAGGGATATCGCGCTCGGTGCGCACCACGAGCATGTCATCGTGCTCCGAGATAACTGCGCGGGCGCCGAAGGCTACGGAGTTGATCTGGTTAGCCGCGAGGAAGAGGCCGGCATCGGCCTTGGAGTAGGCGGCGTCGGTAGGCACATCGCAGCGGACAATAACCACGGAATCGAGAACCGCGAACATGGTGGGCAGGCCGTTGAGGTTGGCGGTAGCTGCCTCAATATCGCTGTCCATCTTGGTCAATTCGATGTCGAAGGTGCGCATGGCCTCGACAACGCGGTCAAGGGTGATCTCCGGCAGATTGTTTTCGGTAGAGGCATTAGTCATGGTTGTGCTCCTCCCAAGTCACGAGCTGTGGGTAGTGTTCTTCCACGAAGGCGAAGGACTGCAGCATAGAATCCAGCGTGGACATCACGAAGGCGCCGATCTGATTGCGGGACAAACCGTGGGCAATGTTGATCTCGCGCACGCCGGAGACGGCGAGGGTATTCTCGGCTGACTCAAAGAAGCGCAGGGTCGGCGCGAAGTGCTGCTGGTTCCACTGGTTGAGCACCGTCAACAGGGTAGGGCCCTCAGAAGAAGGCACATTGCCGCGCCACACGGAATCCGCCACGAGCACATCATCGCGCACCTGCATGGCGATGGCGACGTTGGAGAAACCCGTGCGCAGGATCTGCACGGTTTCTTCCTCGCTCACTGGCTGCTCTTCGAGGCGGTATTCCAGGTTCTCAGATGCAAAGATCTCGCCGATGCGCTCGAGAGTTACGGGCTCTACCGGCGTATCGGGATACAGGGTTGGTTCTTCAGACACTTAAGTAGTCTCAATCCATGTACTAATCGGGGATAAAGGTCAACCTTT
>CALLKG010000115.1:0-11752 GCA_938008395.1 Corynebacterium tuberculostearicum | reverse complement strand
CAGCGTCAGATGTGTATAAGAGACAGGTGTACGCCTTTTTCGGCAAGATTGATTCATTCATTTTTGGGTTCTCGTTTCGGCTTTTTCGAGTACAAATTTGGTCATGTCTGCGGCGTCGTAGTAGGCGTCTCGGTGGAGGCTGCTGCCTGCGGCGAGGGTTTCGAGGTCTGCTTTGAGCTGGCGAACGTCATCACGTAGGTGTTCGTAGAGTGGTTGGTATTTCATCGGGGCAAAAGAAAAGGCCCCGCCGGTGGACTGTGGAGGTCCTAGCGGGGTTATTGGTTGGGGTCGATAAGGACAGGCGCGTCCGCGTCGAGGGTGAAGCGCCCGTCGCGGGTGGCGCCGTGGACTATGCCGTCTTGCACCGCGGCGAAAATAAGGCGGTCAGCTACCCGATCTGGGCTGTACGCCTCGGGTATGAGTACCACGCGGCGGCCCTTAAATCGCGGTAGGTCTACCGCCGTCATCTCCACGTACGGCATCAATACTCACCGCGTCTAATGAGTGTTATGACGCGGGCAGCTGCTTTGGCTAGGTCTGCTGCCCCGAGGTCTAGCAACTCTGCGGGGGTTGGATCATCGTTGCTGTAGTGCTTGAGGTGTTCGATGTCGTAGGCGTAGGCGAGTAGCCTGCCTTCGAGTTGCTCCAGCTTTTCCTGGTAGTAGGCTACATCCATGCCGGCCACCTAGAAGGGAGGCTCGCCTTGGCCTACTGGTGCGGGGTTGCCCCACGCCCCAGACTGGACGGTCTGACCGTTCTGCGCCGCCTGATTCCACTGCTGCTGAGCCGAGGATTGCTGCTGGCTTCCGCCGCCTTGGCCGCGTGGGATGAAGGAAACATCATCAGCGTTAATCTTGTGCTTGCTACGCTTACCGCCACCGTTTTTGTCTTCCCAGAGGTCTTGCTTCAGGCTGCCTAGGACGATGATGGGGCGTTTGCCGTTCTGGGTGTAGTCCTGTAGGAAGTTCTCACCCTTCTTGCCCCAAAATGTAACGTCGATGAAGCATGGTTCGCCGTCCTCCCACTGCTGCGTTTGCTGGTTGTACTGGCGGGTGTTGTGGGCCACCGTGAACTCCACAACGCTCTTACCGTTTGGGGTGAAGCGCTGCACGGGCTCCTTAGTAAGGTTGCCGCTGATTGCGATGAAATTAGCCATTACGCTTCCTCCTCGTTGAGTTCAATCCACTTAGCGTTAGCGGCCTGGGCAAGCTCCTCATACTCCGCTTCAGATAGCGCCGCCTGCGCGTCTGCCATCAATGGCTGCAAACCATCCGGATCAGTAATCCCCGCCAACTCTTCGGCGAAATTACGATCTTGCTTCTTCTTCGGAGCCGGGGCCGACAACGCCTGCTGCGCCACATCCTGACGAGTAGCCTTTTGCCGAATAGGTTCCGACGTATCCACAAAGCTCTCGGAATCGAAATACACATCCCCTAGTTCATCGGGGAACGCCTTTCGGAAGGCACCAGCGGCTGCGTTCTTTCCCAGCATGAACGTTGGCTTCGCATCCCACATTGGCGTTAGGTTTCCCTCCCGACCCCAGGTTTGCTTGGACTCATCCCAAGTAACGACATGCGGGAATGGTTCACCGTCTCGGTACACAATGACCTTGGCGAACTCCGGGTACCCCATGCGGGCCACGTTCCACGTGTCGCGCCATTCTGTCTCCTGCCCTGTGGACTGGTCGATTCCCTTGTACAGCCAATCGCCTTCGCGGTAGGTGCCACCCTCTTTTTTAGCGATACGTCGGGCGGTTCGACGTGCTCCGCCGATACCGACTTGGAGGGTGTAGGTCTTACCGTTCTTCGTCTTGCGCTCAATGAGGGCGATTTGCGACGGGTCTTGAGGGTTCAGGCCTAATGCTTCGGCGCGGGCGAAGAACATTTTTAGATGATTGGCCGGGATTTGCTGGTACCCTAGCTGTTCAATCAGTGTCATTTCCTGCTCGTTGAATTTCGCGATTTCATTGCTCATTTAGATGTTCCTTTCGTCGTCGTATCGGTCGAGGGTGATTTCGGTGAGGGTGAGTGATGCGTCGTAGTCGTAGCCTCGGTCGCGGTAGTAGCGCATGAGAAAAGCCGCTTGGTCTGCGAGTGCTGTTAGGGCGTTGTAGTTCGCTGTGGTGGTTGCGCGGGCCACCTCCAAACGCCGGTGGGGTATGTCGCTGGGTTTGCTCATATGTTCTGTCCTTCTTTTATGGGGCATTAGTTGACGATCTTTGTGAGTCGTAGGCGTGTGGAACCTCGGCGGGTTTTGGTGTTGAACTCGGCGAATAGGTCCGGGTGGGCGGTCTTAAACGCCTTCGAGTCGAAAGTCTTAGAATCCTTGGTTGTGGACACGCTCACCTTGTAGCCGGCGTGCGTACCCGCGTAGGAATCACCAAGCAGTTTCAACAAATCTTTCTTGTAGGTCTTTGCCAAATCGGACCAGCTGGCGGCTTTTTCTTCCGCGTCCGCTAGTTGCGCCACGAGGTCTTCTACCTCGTCCGTGTCTTCCAGGCTGGTGACCTCACCCATCCAATCCGGGGTAGTACCATCGAGCCACGCGAACCACTCTGCGGCGGTTGCCTGCATGTCCTCTACCACTTTGGGGTCGTAGTCAATGACCCGATACTCATACTCCACGGGACTAAATTCGCCGCCCTGCTCCTGGTAGTACTCCACCAGCAGCACACACGCCTCGGCACCCGTGTGCCACATGTTTGCCTGCACCTGCAGGTAGTACCCATCAGGGCACCAATCATGGAAGCGGCCTCCAGTGAATTGGCGTTTAGCAGTCTTAATCTCACCAATGACTTCCCCATCTTCACTGAAAAGGTCCGGGGTGCCACACAGGCGGTCATCGTCGGGGTTGATGATGATGGTTTGCGGGTCAGCGTTATAGTTCAGGCGGCTATCAACATCGGTGACCAGCGGCGCCAGAATTGGTTCGCGGGCGGTGCCCCATTCGGTGAACTGATTGCCACCCCACCGCTTGCCGGTTTCTTTCTGCTCGCGCAGTTCCTGCCACGTCCTCGCGGTCCTGCTTAAATGCAGGTCTCTTAGCTCGGTTGAGGTGAGGTGCTGGCGTCGGTATTCATGCCACTCTTCCTCATTTTCTGGTTTAAACATTCTCATGCGACACCCTCACGGCTGGAGCAATCCTGCCACCAATCCCCGACCTTTAGGCGCCAGAGGCCCGTGCCCGCGAGGCGGATACTAGGCTTTGGGTAGGTGAATTCATCAATCACAGCTGCTCACGCTCCTTTTCAATCTCTACTTCGATCTGGTGGCACAAATCGCGCAGGGTTGGGAAGATATCTCCGTGGTCGCGCATCCAATCCAGGGCATCTCCCTCCAGGCGAGCCAGGGCGATTTTCTTCGCTTCCCGCGAGATGGTGATGGGCTCGTATCCGAATACTGGCATTAGAGTGCTCCTAGCCAGACGGGTGGCATGGAGACCACGGCGAAGAAAATGAATCCGACCAGGATGCCGAAGGTGAACATTGCCCATGCGAAGCGCATGCGTTTTGCGAGTTGGTCCTCAAGGCGGGCAATTTTGCGGTAATCGCCGCTAGTGTCGCGGCGTGGTGGTCGTTTAGGCGTGGTCTGGGTGGGCATTCCTGGTTTTCCTTTCATAAGCACTGGTAAGTGAAGCAACATGGTGGGCGTGGGCTGCGCCATCCTTCAGGCGGCGGCGAATATTCTCCGGGGCATTCACGTAGCGGTAGAGGACCTGATAGCGGCCCTCGATTTCTTTCAAATGTGTGATGGCCTCAGCTAGTGGGATTTCATGCGGCATGTAATTTCCTCTTTCTTTCCCGGTCGTACAGCGTGCGGGCCTCAACATCCACATCGACGCCAGAACGCTCCAAAGACTTAATGAGCCCGTCAGTGCTCACATCAAATTTTGGGGCCAACACCCGGACAGCATTCACATCACCCATGAACTTTGTGAAGTGATTAAATTCCTCCATAATCGCTTGATCACGGCGTTCCCTAAGCTCCTGCCAGGTTGGGTAATCCTCATAGGCGACGCCTGGGACCCGGCCAGCTTTCAGTGCTGTGGTGCATTTCATGCACAGTCGGCGCCCCTGCACGGTTTTTATCTCATGACAGTGCGCGCACTGTGTCTTCCAACCCATGGTTATCGCCACCTCATCGCGTAGCGTGGGCGGCGGTGTTTGCCGCGGCGGAGGAGTTTCTTTAGCCAGGTCATTCTGCGCCCTCCGTCAAATAGTCATCGCACCAGCGCTTCGTAGTGCGCCACATCTTGCCCTGCTTCACAGCATGCAAATCTCCGCGCCTCATCAACGTCCGCACCGTGTCTGGGTGCATGCGCATGTACTCTGCGGCTTCTTTAGCGGATAGCCATGTAGAATCCATGATTGAACTCCTTTCGAGAGTCGAGAATTGGGACCCCGCTTGTGCTTGGTCGGCTGCGGGGTCCTTTTCGTGTGTGGTGGGGTGCAGGTTGATCAGTGCCCGGCGCGACCCTGCTGGAAGTCCAAGGCCGCGAACGAATGGCCGGGTTAACACCTTTAGGCCGCGTAGTGCCCACAGATGGGTAGCCCTTTAACACCCCTAGTGCCGTGTGCCGGAATCGAACCGGCGACCTTCCGCTTATGAGGCGGATGCTCTACCACTGAGCTAACACGGCAAAAATTTATGTCAGCGCCGCTGGTTCCCTCCCGCCATACAAGGCGAGGTGTAGGCATGTCCTCGCAATCTAAGAACCATGCTCGATGCCCGTATCCTCCGGCGCTCTTCACTATTCAGTTTTCATTCAACGTTTCGCCCCACACCGCACCCCTATTGGAATGCGCCACTGTGACGAATGGTTAGGGCACACTAGCCCCCGTGCCCGTGCGGGGGCTTGCACCCCGCCGCCAGCTCATGACGGGCTAATCCACACTCCGCGACGATTGGTAGTCCTTAACGATGCGCGCCGCCGCAGCGGACATCTCCGCCAACCGCGCCTGCGGTTCAGAAAGCTGACGCTCAACTTCTTCGCGACGGGCAAGCTGCCTATCAGTGAGCTTGTAGCGGAAGCGTCCCGTCTTCGTGTGGTCGATGCCATGCAGCTCCTTGTGCAGCGGAAGCATCTGCGACTGCAGTTCTTCGATTTCCGCAAAGATGGCATCCAGGCGGTCAGCAGGACTGCGCATCTAAACCACCTCCAGCGCTGTATTGCTGGAACCGTCCAAGGCAACATGCAGCTCATGTAATCCCTTCGGAGTGACGCGCACTGTGGGTGCGGGCTGCTCCATCTCGCCGGTCTTCTCATTCAGGAACGGGCGCGAGAGTTTATGCGCCAAGCGGCCCGTGTTGATAGCCTTGTCCTGGTACGCCTCCCAATGAGCACGGCGACCGGTAGTGCGAAAGATCCACCCCAATTCACGCATGAACTTGAACAGCTGGTCACGACCAATCCGAATGTTCGGGTCACGCGACAACGTCTTCGCTGCGGCACTTACCGAGTAGTCTCCGCCCTGCGCTGCCATCGTGTTCCACGACTTCGCCGGCGCTTCCAGCTCGCGCACTTTGTTGTTCGCAGCTTCGAGCGTTGCCTGAGCTTCAACCAGTGCCTTAGCCATGAGCTCCGGGCCGGACAGCTCGACGGGTTGCTTTGCGCGACGCTCACACTCAATGAAGTAGGCTCTGGCTTGCTTGCCTTTATCGGTGCGCTGGATCATAGAGATTTCCTTCGCCATGTCCAAGCTGATGACGTGGTTGGTTCGCTCCCGGCTGCGTCCGAGGGAATCCTGTACCCGGTCATTTTTGACCGCGTAGTCTTTGCCCTCTTCAAAGCCGTATTCGACCATTCGCGGGAACCAGTGCCGGTATTCCGTCTCGACACCGAGGAAGTCATAGAGGTCTCGGCCCATGACGGCCTGGGTGCCGTCATTATCCTGAATCGGGATTAACTCGTTCATCGTGTATACTCCTTATTGATTCTTCGCTGAATCATTTCTTGCTTAGCCCCGCCTTGTGCGGGGCTTTTTCTATGCGGCGTGCTCGGTCTTGTTCTGAATGACGAGCATGGTGCCGTACGGTCGACCAGTGAGAAATTGCAGTTTCACCAGGTCTTGGGTGCTGGGTAGGGTCTGGCCGTGGTACCACTTGCGCACGGTGTGCGAGGTGCGGCCCAGCTTTTGCCCTACCTGTTCAAAGTTGGTGAGGTTGTGCTGTTCGCGGAGCTGGTCGATAACCGTTGGATCTAGCTTTGCAGTCATTGTGGCTCCTTATGAAGTTCGCGCGTCGTTCTGACGTACATTCATCATTATGCTGCGTCAAATGTAATTACGCAAGACGAATTTCAAAGTTGTCATATATTGCCAGGTAAAAGGCCTTGTCATATTGACGCACGTACTCACATCCAGTACCATCAAAGGCATGAAACAAACACACACAGACTGGTACCGCCGAGTGACACGTGGCGACTCCAACAGGCAGGTATCCAGCATTGCCGGCATCTCCGACGCCACACTTGGCCGACAGCTACGCGCCGGCGAACTCAACGCCGACCTGATCATCAAAATCGCGCAGGCATACGACGAATCCCCCGTCGTCGCGCTCGTAGATCTGGGCTTCGTCAGCGCCAAATGGATGCAGGAAATCGGCACCACTACTGCCCTCACCCGCGCCACCGACGAAGAACTCACCGATGAACTCCTCCGACGGTTGCGTCTCATTGAGGACACGCCGGTTGATGAGTTAGCCGCTCGCCGTTCGAACAACACATCCCCCGTGTCCGATGCGTCTGATTCAATGCCCCTGTCGGCGGTTGCTGATGATTCCCCTGATGAAGATGCTTTGCGTGAAGAAGGTGATTGGACTGACCCGGATTACATCCCCTGACCTCCACCGGCTCGCCGAGTCGATGGGGGTCACCCTCACCCGGCACACAGGCGGTAAGAAAGGCTGGTATGACCACGCCACACGCACGATTAGCACCCGGCGCGGCATGAGCATCGCCCAATACCGCTCCACCCTCGCCCACGAACTCGGCCACGCCGCCCACGGCGACACCCCAACCGGCAACGGCCACTACGACCAACGCCAAGAAAACCGCGCCTGGGCATACGCCGCAAACCTACTCATCTCCCCCGTAGACTTCGCAGCCGCCGCACTCTGGCACAACGACAACGTGCCGGCCATCGCAGACGAACTCGAAGTCACACAACACCTACTCCGAACTTGGATCGCTCTCTACGAAAGGCAAATCGCAGCATGACCAGCTCCTATCCTCTTCCAACTATCAACAGCACCTGGTGCAACGTCCCAATCAACGGCGAGTACTACCACCGCGACGAAATACGCAAAGCCGCGTACACCTCGAACAGTGAAAGCGCGAGCGAATACTTCTTCAACGTCACCCTCGTCTGCGAACCTGACAACCCGCACTCCAAGTCGGGGAAGGCCATCTCAGTCCGCAACGGCAACGACATTCTGGGCTACATTCCATCCGACGTAGCCAAAACCTATTACCCAGAAATTGCCCGCATCTGCGCAAGCGGAACCTTTGCGGAAACAAATGCCCGGCTCTGGATTTCAGGTGACCTCTTTAGCCCTGACCCGCGAATGGATCTATCAATCGCCCTCCTCGACCCGGGCCTCAACGTTCCGCTAAACAACCCGCCGCTAGACGGATGGGGCCTAATCCCCTACGGAAAACCGATTCAAGTCACAAAAGAATCGGATCACTTCGACGTCTTGCAAGACTACGTCCCGGAATCAGGTAAGGGCCCACTGTTCGTCACACTGCACAAGGCTAATCTAGGCGCAAAGAATGTCCGTGTAGGCGTGGAGGTTCGACTCGACGGGGAACGAATCGGTGAGCTCACGAAAGCCTCCGGCGAGAAAATGCTCCCCGCCATCGAGCACCTCGATGCACAAGGACTCGATGCCGTTTGCTACGCAACCATTCAAGGATCCGCCATTGCAGCAGAAGTTACCTTGCACCTGCTACGAGCAAATGAAGTGGACGACGAAAGCCTAAACCCAGAAGTAGCTCCACTCCCCCAACTCGTACCATTCGAACCTAACCCAGACGACTACAGCGTTCCGAATGCCTACATCTCGCAGCGGGACGATGCAGCAATCAAGCCATCCCCCGAAGAAAAGAGCTTCGAACACCAAACGGCTGCTTATGTGGAGCCGGTAGTATTCGCTACACCTGTGGCAGGTCCCCCTTGGGAGATGCTCCTATCCCCTGACGATTCTGAACGTGCCACGCCCTTCCAACGTGGATACGTACGTGGACAAATCGGCCAACACTTCCCAGGTAACAAGGCGCCAAGGATCGACTACGCCACTGTCAACCAGTGCGCAAATATCTTGCGGTACTTCGACAAATCCCCGGACCCATTGACGCAGCAGGGCCGCGGCTCTAACGCTCTGTGGTGGACGCTCATGGCGGTTGTCTTCTTCCTGGTGGCATTACTTTCAAATATTCCAGTTATTGGGCCGGTGATTGCGTTTATTTGGGTAGCAGTCATCATCCACCATTTTGTGACACGTCGAGGCTTGAAGGGGCCGTTCGGCAAGCAAACGTAAAACACAAAAAATGGCCACCCATTCACCCCGGCGACGTGGAAATCAAGAGGGTGAAGGGTGGCAGCAATAGGCTCGAGAGGCCATGCGTTTTGCAATCCGCATACCGCGCAGCCTAAGAAACCGACCAGCGAAAACACACTATATTAGCAGTTCAGAATATGCGCGCACACCCCCCGAATAACCTCATGATATAATGCGAATATGAATACGCATAATGGAAAACTGCCAAAACCTGACCCCAGAAAAGTTGCCGCACAAAACGCAGCCGACAAACGCTGGGGAAAGAAAGTCGAACGTGCAACGCACCAAGGCACCATCGAAATCGCCGACACAACCCTGGATTGCTACGTACTCACTGACGGACGGCGCATCATAAGCCAAGCCTCGATCATGGCAATACTTGGTAGATCCCAATCCAGCGGGCGCCGAACGCGAAACGACAACCGCCCCCCTTTTCTCGAGGCTAACAATCTAACTCCCTATATCACTCCGGAGCTTAAAGAACAGCTCGAACGCGTCCAATACCGGATTGGCGACAATAAACAAGAAAAAAGTGGGTACAATGCAGAAATCTTACCCCGCATCTGCAATGTCTACATGGACGCCGAAGAAGACGAAGTCCTAATTCCCAACCAACTCCCTGCTGCGGCCGCAGCACGGAGAGTAGTGAAAGCCCTATCCCTCGTAGGTATTACCGCACTTGTTGATGAAGCCACTGGATACCAGGAAACAAGAGCAAAAAATGAACTCCAACGTCTCCTAGACGCGTATATCGCAGAGGCTTTTCGCCCCTGGGTAAGAACCTTTCCCGAGTCTTTTTTCAAAGAAATCTACCGACTGCAGGGATGGAAATTTGAAGCCGGAAATAACCATCACCCGCAGTACGTAGGGAAATTCATAAACAAGCACATCTACGAGCCAATGCCTGCCGGAGTTCTCGAGCGTCTCAAAAACCTTAATCCCAAAAATGAGCAGGGAAACCGACCGCGAAAGCACCATCAGCATTTAACCGATGACATCGGTGTCACTCACCTTGAGCGCCAGATTAATCAGGTGACCACGCTCATGCAGGCTTCCGAAGATAAAGCTCAGTTTGAGAATCTTTTCGAGCGCGTCAACTCGAGAAATTCTCCAACGCAACAAATGCTTGATTTTTAGCGTCAAACCGCCCCGGTGCTCTCCACCGCCAAACTTTGAGCACCAGGGGCGGCATATCCCATCCCATCAAAAGACAGGACAGGTCTATCTTATGGCATCCATTAAGAAATATGAGACAGCGAAAGGGCATGCGTGGCGCGTGCAGTACCGCAGCCCCGATGGTAAATCGCGGACGAAGCGCGGGTTTCGTACAAAGTCCGAGGCTCAGGCGTGGTCCGATAAGAATGCGGTGAGCATCCATGACCAGGACTGGATTGATCCCAACGCCGGTCGCGCCCGAATCAAAGAGGTTGGTGAGCGCTGGCTTGCAATGCAGACACATCTCAAGCCGAAGACTTTGCATGAGACTGAAGGACTATGGAGGCGCTACGTGCTGCCGGAATGGGGTGGTCGACCGGTGGCGTCGGTCAAGCCGTCTGAGGTGCAGGCGTGGGTAGCAACGATGGGTAAATCAGGATCTACGGTGCGGCAGGCTCATGCGGTTTTGGCTAAGGTGCTTGATTTGGCGGTAATGGATAAATCGATTCGGGTGAATCCGGCGCGGGGTGTGAAGCTGCCGCGTAAGGGTAAGGCAGTCAAGGTGTATTTGACTGCGGAACAGCTGGGAAGGCTAGCTGCTGCCTGTACTCGCCGTTCGGAGATTGTGTGGGTGCTCGGAACCGTTGGTCTGCGGTGGGGTGAGCTGGCTGGACTGCAGGTCCAGGACGTGAATGTGCTTCGCGGACGGTTGAATATCGAGCGTTCTGCGGTGACGGTCGGTAGTGATATTGCTATTGGTGCCCCGAAGACTCATGAGCGACGTAGTGTGGCTGTTCCGGCCGCTGTGATGGAGTTGCTTGTGCCGTTGATTGAGGGGCGTGGGCCGACCGAGTACATCTGGCATCGCAACGATGGTACGCCTTTACGGGTGCCGTCGCATGGTGATTGGTTTGACCTGGCGGTGCAGCGTTGTATGTCTGATGACCCAGCTTTTCCTCGGGTGACGCCGCATGGTTTGCGGCATGTGGCGGCTGGGTTGATGGTGTCGGCGGGGGCGAATGTGAAGGCGGTGCAGCGTCAGCTCGGTCATGCTAGCGCTGCAATGACGTTAGATACGTACACTGAGCTTTTCGATGAGGACTTGGAGTCGGTGAGTCGGGCTGTGAATGAGCGTGTTTCTGGTGTCGTCAAATTGTCGTCAGAATCGGCTTGAAATATGCGTTTGTGCTGGCTGTATGGTGTGTGTTTCGCAGGTTCGATCCCTGTCGGGGGCACAATTTCTCCCCTCGCTGATTAGCGTTTTTGCTGGTCGGTGGGGGTTTTCTAGTTTTTGCAATAAGGCGGTGTAGGGCGGTTTATGGCGGTTTGTGGTGGTGTGTGCAGTCAAATTGCAGTCAAATTTTAGGTCTACCTAGAGGTGTTGCAGAGCGCTAAGGGAATTAAAAAAATCCACTATTCACCCTCAAGACGGCGGGGCTTTCGCCATGCTTAAAACATTCTTTGCAACCCGGGTTGACACCGCAACCGGGGTGACATACAATGGGGTTGTAAGCAAGAAAAGGAGCAAAAAATGACCACCTACTACCGCATCCAATCCCAGAACCGCCCCGACATCCTCGACCCGGAAAACCAGTTCTCCTACTCCTGGAACGATCTGGGCGCAGACCCACGCCACGGCATCAGCGTCATGGACGACCGCGAAGCCCTGGCAGAGTACATCGCCCAGACCGGCATCCAGTGGGACGAAACCTGGGAGCTGCTCGAGGTCGAGGGCACCACCTCCGAGGATGAGGACGAGGACGCACACATGGGCGCTCGCCTCATCATCCCCACCGCCATCATCTCCCGCGAGCCACTCACCGACGGCTTCATGGAAGAAATCTTCGAAGCTTTCGAGCAGCTCGCCGCATAACCCCCGCCACCACAGAAAGGAACACCCACAATGACCACCATCGATAATCTCTCCGAGACTCTCCACTACGCACTAGACATGAGTATCGACGCCGCCGAAGATGCCCTACGCACCTACATCTGTCTCTTATACACATCTGACGCTGCCGACGATCTACTCTGTGTAG
>CALLKG010000114.1:0-12563 GCA_938008395.1 Corynebacterium tuberculostearicum | reverse complement strand
TTGGCCGTCGCCCAAACCGAGAAGGCCGATGAAGACGGCGACGTAGCCCTCCAAGGCCAGTACCCTCCGGGCTCGGTGTTCAAGATTCTCACCGCCGCGGCCGGCGTAGAAAAGCAGGGGCTTAATACCGATACCATCGTTCCGTGCCCTAGCACCATGGATATCTTTGGCCGCGTGGTGACCAACTATAATGCCTTCGCCCTAGGCAGCGTTCCGCTCAGCCAAGCCTTTGCACAATCGTGCAACACTACCTTCGCGGATATTTCCACCAAGCTTAAGCCTGGTGAGTTGAAGGATATGGGCAAAAAGTTTGGCTTCGGCGTGGAATACGATATCCCGGGCCTTACTACCATTACCGGTTCCATTCCGGAGGGCAAAGAACCACTCGAGCGCACTGAAGCTGGCTATGGACAGGGTTACGACTTGGCTAGCCCTTTCGGCATGGCGCTTGTCTCTGCCACGGTAGCTAATGGCAAGACGCCTACGCCCACGCTTATCGAAGGCCACGAAACCAAAGCCTCCGATAAGCCGCAGCAGATTTCGAAGCCTGTGCTAGATAACGTCCGCGCCATGATGCGCCAAGTGGTTACTAGCGGTACCGCACGCAGCATGGCGGCGGGCGGCACGATTTACGGCAAGACCGGTGAGGCCGAGATTAACGAGGGCTCGCACGCCTGGTTTACCGGTTACCGGGAAGAAGACGATATCGCCTTTGCCACCCTCGTGGTTTTGGGCGGCGGCTCCGATGTCTCGGTCAATATCACTAGCAACTTCTTGCAGAAGGTCGATGACTACCGGTCCGGACCGCACGAGGGTGCGGCTCCGCCGGCCGAAGGGTAGAAACCCCGCCTGCCCTCGTGACCCCGGCTGCTGCATTATGGGCGCAGAGGACTACCATGGGAAACCATGAGTAATCGAGGAAAGCTAAAGCCAGGCAAGCCCACTCCGATCCTCACCGTGCCGGAGAGCATCGAGCGCCCCGAGTACGTGTGGAAAGACGAGGTGCAGGAGGCCGTAGGCGAGCCCTACGTCCAGTCCCCAGAGGTCATTGAGAAGATGCGTGAGGCCTGCAAGATCGCAGCCAACGCCCTCAAGGAGGCCGGAAAGGCCGTGCAGCCGGGCGTAACCACTGATTACGTGGACCGCGTGGCGCACGAGTACATGTGCGACCACGGCGCTTACCCGTCCACGCTGGGCTACCGCGGCTTCCCCAAGTCCAGCTGCGTGTCCCTCAACGAGATTGTCTGCCACGGCATCCCGGATACCACCGTGATTGAGGATGGCGACATCGTCAATATCGATATCACCGCTTATAAGAACGGCGTCCACGGCGACAATAACGCCACCTTCCTCGCCGGTAATGTCTCCGAGGAACACCGCCTGCTGGTAGAGCGCACCAAGGAGGCCACCATGCGCGGCATCAAGGCCGCAAAGCCCGGCCGTGAGATTAACGTCATTGGCCGCGTTATTGAGTCTTATGCCAAGCGCTTCGGCTACAACGTCGTGCGCGATTTCACCGGCCACGGCGTCGGACCAACCTTCCACAACGGTCTTGTGGTCCTACACCATGACTCGACCGTGTACCGCGACATCCTTGAGCCTGGCATGACCCTAACCGTTGAGCCGATGATTAACCTCGGCTCCTTGGATTACGAGATCTGGGATGATGACTGGACCGTCCAAAACACCGACGGCAAGTTCACTGCCCAGTTTGAGCACACCCTCGTCATCACCGAAGACGGCAATGAAATCCTTACCATTCCAGATGAGGACTAGTACTTAGTCTCAGAACAAACTGAAGGCCGCCTCCATTTCCAGAGAAGGGGAGTGGAGGCGGCCTTTGTATTCTTGCCGACTTCCCACGGAGCAGTC
Organism: Corynebacterium tuberculostearicum; assembly: GCA_938008395.1. Taxonomy (GTDB): domain Bacteria; phylum Actinomycetota; class Actinomycetes; order Mycobacteriales; family Mycobacteriaceae; genus Corynebacterium; species Corynebacterium tuberculostearicum_L. Next base: position 10,691 of record CALLKG010000114.1, on the reverse strand, counting down.
GGCCGTATCGGAGCGACTATATATAGCAAAAAGGGCCTCGTTACAAGAACGAGGCCCGTGCAAGCCCTAGCTATCTAGAGCCAATCTGCGGCTAACAATTAGCGGCGGAAGATTGGGTCCAGGATGTGCTGCGGGATGATGCCGTTGTAAACAGCGTAGTTGTAAGCGCCGATGATTGCGCCGATAACGGAGGTGATGCCCAGTGCGGTAGCACCCTTCTTCCAGTTGGAAGCCCACTCCGGGATGGTTTCGGAGGTTTCCTTGCCGAACATGTCCTCGCCGGTGACCTGGTTGTCTGCAGTTACTACCGGCTTGCCGTCCTCGCCCGGAGTCCATGCGCCCCACTCCTTGCCCTTCTGGGTGAAGGAGCTGGAGGACAGGGAGGAACCGGTGCTCTCGTTGGCGGTGGAGGACTCTGCAGAAGCGACGGCAACGCCGCCGAAAGCTACGGTGACAGCGGTAGCAGCAGCAACGGCTGCGGTGCGGAAGTTACGCATTGTGAAAATTACCTTTCGGAAGTTTTGATTGAGCCGTGTGGCTGTTGCTTAGAAGGACGGGCCGTGTACGAAGAAGTTGTAAACAGGGCCGATGATGCCGCCGAGCAGGGCACCAACGCCTGCTACAACGGTTGCACCGTAGAAGACCTTTGCCCATGCTGGCTGGCCGGAGAAGTCCTTGGAAGAACCAAAGATGGCAACGCCGTTAGCTGCCTTGTCGCCCTCGAGCTTGTGGCCAAGCTTGGAGGACAGGGAAGGGGTGTAGTCCTCTGGAGTCTGGTCTTCGGCCTGGCCTTTACCAGTCTTGGAAGGGTTAGCCTGCTCTACGGTGACGTTGTTGCCGTTCTGGTTGACGGTGTCGGCAGCGGAAGCGACGGTGGTGCCGCCGAAGGCAACGGCGAGAGCGGTTGCGCCAGCGATTGCTGCATTGCGGATACGCATATCAAAATTCCTTAAAAGTCGTACTTGCAAGGCTTCCGCACTGGGAAACCAAAGTGTTATTGAATACACAGGAGGTATTCATAAACACGCGGTAGCCGTGTTCGTATCGGCTCGAGCCGGTGTCCCAAGTGAATTTAGTAAAACTCCCGTCCTTTTGCACGTCAAAGACCGGAATTTCAGCGATTAAATTAATTTGGGCCCCTTTATGGTGGTGAATTTCCTGAAATTGTGAATGGGGCTTCCTTGGCGTGAAGTGGGAAAACGTCCTAAACCCTGGGAAGAAACTGGAGGAGTGTGAGAAGGATCACGTAACAGTTCACTTATTCCACTCCAGTCCCAAAAGGGCATTTTCCACTACTTCTGGCAGCGCAGGGTGGATCCAATATTGGTTGCGAGTGAACTCCCGCATGTCCAACTTGTAGGCCATCGCGGTAATCAATTGCTGGATCAAGGTAGATGCCTGTGGACCCATCAGGTGCGCGCCGAGAAGCTGCCCAGTGGAGCGGTCTGCTACCAGCTTGCAGATTCCGGTGTGATCTTCCATAGCCCAGCCGTAGGCAACGTCGCCAAAGTTCTGTACCTTGACGGTGACGTCGAAGCCCTTCTGTTGCGCCTGCTTCTCAGTTAGGCCCACTGTGGCGATTTGTGGGTGGGTAAAGATGGCGGCGGGGACATTGTCGTGGGGCAGTGGGCGGAGATCTTCTGGGTGGAGCAGGTTATGCTGCACTGCGCGTGTCTCCGCATTGGCTACGTGCTTGAGCATATATGGAGAAGAGACATCGCCGAGCGCCCAAACACCCTCGGCGGTGGTGCGGCCGAACTCGTCGGTGCTCACGCGGGCGTCGGCAAGCAGTTCAATGCCCGCCTTGTCCAGATCCATCTGATCGCCGTTTGGGGTGCGCCCAGTAGCAACCAGAATCGCTTCTGCTTCCACGGACTCACCATTGTCGAGCTCCAACCGCACGCCCGTGTCAGTTTCCTCGAGCTTGGTGCCATTGGCTATGCGCACGTCGAAGCGATCGCGAGCAATCTGGTTGAAGCGGCTAGATAGGTCATCATCCAGGTGGCGTAGCAAGGTCTCGGAGCGATTGACCACGGTGACCTTGGTGCCGAGGCCGTCAAAGACATGAGCAAACTCCATGGCGATATAGCCACCGCCTACCACGATGAGGCTTTCTGGCTGGTGGTCCATGCGCATGATGTCTTCATTGGTGTAGTACTTCACGCCCGAGTTGGCATAGACCTCCGGAATGACCGGACGGGAGCCGGCGGCAATGACGATCTGGTCGCCGCTGATGACATGCTCGCCGGTCTGAATGGTCTTCGGGCCGACGAAACGGGCGTGCTCATCAAACACGGTAATGTTCGGGGTTTCTTCGCCGCGACGGTACCGTTCGCCGCCCTGGGCAATCTGGTCGATGCGGTTGGTAAAGACCCGGTCCACGATGGAATCCCAATCCACGCTAGTGACCTGAGCATCAAGGCCGAGCCGGCCGGCCTCGCGCGCCGCTAGGGCAATATCGGCGGCGTAGACATACATCTTGGTGGGAATGCAGCCTACGTTGAGGCAGGTGCCGCCAAAGGTGCCCTTTTCAATGATGGCGATTTTCTGGTCATCAAAATCCGGGCTAGGGATGGAGTTTCCGGAGCCAGTGCCGATGATGATGAGGTCGAAATGTTCCTCGGCAGCGGGCGTGTGGGACTGGTGTGAAGTAGTCACGTTTATTCCTTATATATAGGGACTAAATTACTGAGTGGATTGTGGGGCTTCGAGGACGGTGGGCAGCCACTTGTCACAGGCGTCAAAAGCTTCTTGCAGCGGGTCCGGAAGCGATAGGAACACATCGTGCCTAGCCCCCTTGATGGGATGCAAGGTGTAGTGGGCACTAAGTTCCTTTGCCCAGCGCCGCGTTTGTGCAACGTCGATGATGACATCTGCGTGGTTCACGCTGTCGGAGTAGGGCTGGCCCAATTGGGTGCGAGTGGACTGCAGCGTCAAGATGGGGACGCCGGCATCAATGCGGCCGCTGTGGATAGCGTCAAAGCTATGGAATACCGCGGCTATCCAGCCGACATATTTCTTATGGCCGGCCAATGGCTTAAAGCGAAGATCAAAATCCCATTCGCCGTAGAAATCCTTATGCACGGACTCGCCGTAAGCAGTGAGATTGCCACCGGGCAGGGGAGTCATGGGGGCGATGCGGCCCAATGTGTAGAGCAGCGGCTTGAGGGGAGTGAGGACCTGGCCGGGCACGCCCATCATGTCGAGCCATGGACTATTAAGGATGAGGCCCGCCAAGCGCTGGTGGCGTTCTTGGTCAGTTCGGCGCAGATGATCCATCCACAGCGGGGTGATCAAGCCGCCGGTGGAGTGGGCGATGAAGATGACCTCCTCATTGGGGATGGCATCAAGTGCGGCGGTGAGATCTGTAAAGTACAGCGCCAGGTCCGAAGCATAGTGCCACGACTGGCCCGAGCGGCGCGAGCGGCCGCACTTGCGGAGATCGATGGCATAAAAGTCATAACCTTCGGCGGCAAAGTGCTCGGCTACGTGGGTATGGAAGAAATAATCGGTCATGCCGTGTAGCCACACCAGCGCCGGGCGAGACGGGGCGGCTGACTCACGTGCAGTACCACCCGCGTGCTCCGGCGCGTAGTGCACCAGCGTGGTGACCACGTCGCCCTCGCCATCGGGGTCTGTACCCAAGTCAATGGTGGCAGCTTCATAGTCAGGGCCAAGTTTGTCCGGGCCCCATACCGGGGAGTGTGTAACCATGCTTCGATTCTAGGTGCAATGAAGAATTTATGGTGCTGCCGGTGGGGTGGAAATAGTGGGGGCGGAAATTCCCACATTTTCGCCACTGGTCTGGGGGAGAAATCCCAAATTGGATGAGAAAAGCGTAGAGTAAGGCCTTAATGCGTGACGCACTGCCAGGTTGTCATAGTGCAGCAATGGTGGCGCGGGGCGCTAAGCGCTAAAAATCAAGGCGTAGACCGCGCCGATGGATATCTATTTTCAATTCGAAGAGGTAATAACACAGTGTCCTCCGCTAAGAAGACAGCACAGGTTGTAGACGAGGTCGATGTAGCACTAATCGGTGCTGGCATCATGAGCGCCACCCTGGGTGCTATGCTCCGCGAGTTGGAGCCCAGCTGGACCCAAATGGTCTTTGAGCGCCTGGATGGCCCCGCATTGGAATCCTCCTCCCCGTGGAATAACGCCGGTACCGGCCACTCCGCACTGTGCGAGCTGAACTACACCCCGGAGAAGAATGGCCGCATTGATATCTCCAAGGCTCTGGGCATCAACGAGAAGTTCCAGAAGTCTCGCCAGTTCTGGTCCCACCAGCTCAACAACGGTATTCTCACCGACCCGAGCGAATTCATTAACCCGGTTCCGCATGTGTCCTTCGCACAGGGCGAAATCCAGGTGGATTACCTCAAGCGCCGCTATGATGTGCTGAGCGAGAAGCACATGTTCCCGGGCATGCAGTTCTCCGCAGACGATTCCGATTTTGCTGAAAAGCTGCCGCTGATGGCGAAGGGCCGTGACTTCTCCAATAAGGTGGCCATTTCTTGGACCGACGCTGGTACTGACGTCAACTTTGGTGCACTGACTAAGCAGTTCCTGACCGCGGCCAAGGCCTCCGGCACCGAGATCCGCTACGGACATGAGGTCATCGACATCAAGCGTGATGGCTCCGCGTGGAAGGTGTACTCCAAGAACAAGCACACCGGTGACATCACCGTAGTCAAGGCAAAGTTCGTCTTCGTAGGTGCCGGCGGTTACGCCCTGGACCTGCTGCGCAAGGCAAAGGTGAAGGAAGTTGCCGGTTACGCAGGCTTCCCGGTATCCGGTCTGTGGCTGCGCTCCAAGAACCCTGAGCTTATTGAGCAGCACCAGGCGAAGGTCTACGGCAAGGCTGCCGTGGGTGCCCCGCCAATGTCCGTGCCGCACCTGGATACCCGCGTGATCGACGGCGAGAAGGGCCTGCTCTTCGGACCTTACGGTGGTTGGAGCCCGAAGTTCCTGAAGAAGGGCACCTACCTGGACTTGTTCAAGTCCATCCGCCCAGACAACATCACCTCTTACCTTGGTGTTGCCGTGCAGGAGTTCGGCCTGACCAAGTACCTGGTCGATGAGGTGCGCAAGAGCTTCTCGGACCGCGTGGAAGCCCTGCGCGAGTACGTACCGGAAGCAAAGGAAAGCGACTGGGAGACCGTTATCGCTGGCCAGCGCGTCCAGGTGATTAAGCCTGCTGGTGCTCCGCAGTTCGGATCCCTCGAGTTCGGCACCACCTTGGTGAACAACCAGGAGGGCAATATCGCCGGCCTGCTTGGCGCTTCCCCGGGTGCATCCATTGCCCCAGCCGTCATGCTGGAGCTGCTGGAGCGTTGCTTCGGCGAGCACATGATTGATTGGGCAGACAAGATTCGCGAGATGGTTCCGTCTTATGGCATCAAGCTGCGCAACGATGAGAAGCTGTACGACGAGATGTGGGAGTACACCCAGAAGACCCTGAAGCTGGACCGCTAAGAGCTAGCTTTCGGCCTCACAAACCCTCGCACCCCCTTCGTGCCGGTGCGAGGGTTTCGTGCGTCCTAGGCAGGTAATGGCAGCCCTAGGTGCCGCAGTAGGTGAGGTAGCCCTCGAGACCGTTAGGATCCGGTGATTCAAATGGTGGGTTGGGCTCCCACGGGTGGGTGACCGCGTGGAGGAGCTCCTGATACGGGCCCATCTCCCCGCGTTCGGCAGCATCCAGCGCGGATTCTACGGCGAGGTTGCGCGGGATAACCCGCGGCATGGCATTATCGACGCGGGATGGATCGGGCGAGGACGCAAGGTAGTCATCTAAGAAGTCTCCCTCGGCAAAGAGCTCGCGGGCGAGGGTGGGGTGGCCCGCGGCGGCGTCGGCAAGAGCGCGGTGAGCCAGCGTGATATCTGGGCCGTTGAGCTGCATGGCGGCCGCATAAGAAGAAGCGACTTCTAGAGAGGTATCCAAAGCCTTCGCCACATCTGCCCTGCGCTGGTCCGCAAAGCGGTCGGTAAAGCCGTTGATGGATTCTTGGGCAAAGTCCATGGCCTTTTTCATGTCCATATCAAAAAGCGGCAGGAGGGACTCCGCCAAGCGCGCTAGATTCCAGCCCAGGATGGAAGGTTGATTGCCAAAGGCATAACGGCCTTGCCTATCGATGCTGGAAAAGACCATCGCGGGCGAATAGGCCTCCATGAAGGCGCAGGGGCCATAATCAATGGTTTCGCCAGAGATGGTGGTGTTATCCGTATTCATCACGCCGTGGATAAAGCCCAAGCGCATCCAGCGGGACACGGTGCGGATCTGCGCATCCATCACCTGGGTGAAAAATTCCTGGTAGTCCGCGCCAGGGTAGTGGCGCGCAATGGCATAGTCGGCCAACTGCCGGGTGTAATCCGTCTGCGCGGCTAGGTGAAAGGTGCCGACGCGGATATGGCTGGCTGCCACGCGTACCACAATGCCGGCCGGTTGCACGTGCCCGCGCTGAATGGGCCGTCCGGTGGAGATAACCGCCAGCGCCCGGGTGGTGGGAACACCCAAGGCATACATAGCCTCAGAGACCAGGTACTCACGCAGCATGGAAGACAGCGTTCCGCGGCCATCGGACCCGAGGCGGGAAAAGGGAGTAAGTCCAGTTCCCTTGGCATGGAGATCCCATAGCCGCCCGTCCTTATCCACCTCGCCCAAGAGCATGGCCCGGCCGTCTCCCATCTGCGGGTTAAACGCACCGAATTGGAAGCCGGAATAGGCCATGGCGTGGCCGCCCGCGCGGCCGGTAAGGAAATCCATGCCCTCGGAGGAGCGCAGCCAGTCCGGGTCAAAGCCCAACTGACTAGCCAGTTCCTCGTTCAAAATGACCATCTCTGGGTTCGGCTGCTCCTCACCCTCGGTGGGGCGAACCAAGTGGGGGAGCTTCTGGGCAAAATCGTGGTGTAGCTGCATCTAAACCTCCAGTGTTCCGCGCACGCGAATCTGGGCGCGACCGCCTACCCAAATATCCGTGCCGTCATCGTTGATAAATACTTCGCCCGCTCGGCCTATCTGGCTGCCTTGTGTTGCGGTATAACGCGCCGGCACCAAGTCGCGCGAGCGCATAAACTGCGCGGCGCCGCCATTGAAAGAACCGGTGACTGGGTCTTCGAATTGCGTGGTAAAGGCCCGAACCTCATAGGCCGACTCACCCTCTGCGGCGTTGGGATTAAGGCCCACTACGCCGACCTTGGGGCGCTCGGATCGAGGCTCAACCGCGCGCACCGCCGCGGCATCGCGTAATTGCAGCAGGCGCCAGCCCGGGCCATTGTCCACCCAGCCATGGTCCACAATATCCGCGCTATCTAGCCCCAGCCCATCGCAGGCCTCCTTCAGTTCCGCTGGACTTAGTGGTTCATCGCGGCGTAGCGGCGGGGTAGCAAAGGAAAAGACTTCACCCTCTTGGCGGACGGTTACCAAGCCCACGCCGCATTCTTGGACGATGCGTCCCTCTTCCCGCGGCTGATTGCCCAGCGCCCGCCACGCGGCAGCGCTACCCAGCGTGGGGTGGCCGGCAAAATCGAACTCCTCGTACGGGGTGAAAATGCGCACGCGGTAGTCCGCGCGGGCGTCGTGAGGCTCGAGCAAGAAGGTGGTCTCAGAAAAGTTGGTCCAGTTCGCGATTGCCTGCATCTGCTCGGTACTTAGGCCGTCGGCGCCCGCAATCACCGCCAAGGCATTGCCGTTAAAGACACCCGTGGCAAAAACATCAACCTCAAAGAACTCGTGGTGCATGCCCACCAGTCTAGTCAGCCCCAGGGATGAGGACTATGGCCTAGAGCCTGCGCTAGCCTAGAAAGCCATGAAGAAGCTATGGCCCGATGCACTTCGCGCGTGGGTAGGCCCACCGTGGAGAATTCTCATTCCGCTGTTTTTCTGGGCTTCTTCGGTGCGGGTGGCAGAAGGTGTTATTGATATATCCTCGCCTTTCCAAAAGTTGGTCCTCGTGCTTTATGCAGTCGGTATTCCACTAGCATTATGGCTGCACCCCAAGCTCAAGGAGTACGCCATTGGCTTCATCGCAGTAATACTAACGGTGTGTATCTTTACCCCGCTGGCTGCCATGGGTAACGCTCACTTCTTCCCAGTTGCATACTGCGTATTTCTTATAGGCGCACATTCACCCAAGCGCTTACAACGGTTCTGGATAGGGTGGATTGCCTTAGGCACCTTGGCGGCCACTGCAGCGGACCTTTATGGGCGGAGATTCATAGATGGCATCGACTTTGGTCTGGAAGATGCCAACAGCATCGGCCCTCTGCCTGCTTTCGGCTCCGTCGTTATCATCGCGTGGCCGGTCATGGGCTTTTTCTTCCTGCTTGGCACCAATGACCGCAAAAAGCGCGAGGACCAGCAGCTTCTGATTGAACGTGCGGAGATGGCCGGCGCGGTAGAGCGCAACCGCATCGCCCGCGAAATGCATGACATTGTGGCGCATAATTTAGCGGGCGTTATCGCGCTTGCCGACGGCGCCCGGTTCGCCGCCGCCAAAAATCCCGCAGCGGCCACAGAAGCCTTAGAAACCATCGCCTCTACCTCCCGCGATTCCCTCAAACAGATGCGCGGTTTGCTCTCCGTGCTGCGAGATGGCGATTCCCGCGCCGATACCAAGGCACCCGGTGCCAGCGATATCGCAGGACTCATCTCGGAAGCCCGTCGCAGCGGCTTCGATATCACCGTGTACGGGCTGGAGGACCTGCCGACCGAAAGCGACGAACTCTACCAATTCACCGTCTACCGCGTGGTGCAAGAAATTTTGACCAATATGCTCAAGCATTCCCGCGATAAAAGGGGAGTGCTGCGCTTCCGCTTTACTGGAAACGGCCTAGTATTGAGTGCCGAAAATCCGGCCGCACGCATGCCGGATAATCACAAGCCCGGCTACGGACTTATTGGAATGAGCGAGCGCGTTAAGGCCTATGGCGGCAGCGTTGCTACCCGCACTGAGGACGGACACTTCTTTATCACTGTGGAGGTACCCAATGACTAACCCTGAGCAGCCAATAGGTGCGCCCGCCGGCCCCATCCGTATCGGCCTAGTCGATGACCAGCCCCTCGTGCGCGCCGGGTTCGCCATGCTTCTTGGTTCCCAAGAGGATTTGGACGTTGCCTGGCAGGCCTCCGATGGCGATGAAGTCCTCGACCTCGCCCGCGCGCAGCCTGCCGATATCGTGCTCATGGATGTTCAGATGGCCCGCGTCAACGGCATCGCCGCCACCGAAAGGCTGCTGCCGGAATTCCCGGACACCCAGGTCATCATGCTTACCACCTTCGATGACCAGAACTTTGTCCATGGCGCCATTTCCGCTGGGGCTTCTGGATTCCTGCTCAAAGACGTCGAACCGGAGGAACTCCTCGCCGCTATTCGTACCGTACATTCCGGCGAGGCCGTCCTTTCACCGCGCATTACCGCGCAGGTGCTGCAGCAATTGCGCAGCGAGCAGTCTGCAGCACAGCCCGATTCACATGCCACCCCCGTTGCGGCAGCGGCTACCGCCCCTCCCGCAGAAGATCTCACGCCACGCGAGCTGGACGTCCTCAAACTGATGGCACTGGGGTATTCGAATACCGAAATCGCGGAGTGCGAGTTCGTTTCCATGGCCACGGTCAAGACCCACGTGCGCCATATCCTGACGAAAACCGGCTCGCGCGACCGCGTGCATGCTGTGCTCTACGCCCTTACCCATGGCGTGGTCTCGGTGGAGGAACTGCTGTCTCATCCCTAGGTATGACCTGCTAAATCACTCCCAAGGATGGTTACTTCGTGCTGGTCAGACGGCACGATGGAAACCATGCTCAAAGTTTCACACCTGTCCAAGAATTTCCGTTCCTTTAAAGCAGTAGATGACCTCTCCTTTGAGGTCCCAGACGGCCAAGTCACCGGCTTCCTCGGACCGAATGGTTCCGGCAAATCCACCACCATGCGCATGTGCGTGGGGTTGGAGAATCCGACTTCCGGCACCGCGACTTTTGATGGCACGCCTTTCCGTGAACTGTCCAATCCCGCTACCACGGTGGGCACCTTGTTGGACGCTAACTGGTTCCACCCGGGCCGCAGCGCCCGTGCTCACTTGGGCTACATGGCCGCGTTGCAGGGCGTGTCCATGAACCACGTGGATGACACCCTGGACCGCGTCGGCCTTACCCAGGTAGCCACTAAGCGCGTGGGAGGCTATTCACTAGGCATGAAGCAGCGCCTCGGCCTTGCTTGTGCGCTCATCGGCGAGCCGAAGCATTTGCTTCTCGACGAACCCGTCAACGGCCTCGACCCCGAAGGCGTGCACTGGATGCGTGCCCGCATCCGCGAATTCGCCGAGGCCGGCTGCTCCGTGTTGGTTTCTTCCCACCTGCTTTCGGAAATGCAGCTCACCGCAGACCGCCTCGTGGTCATTGGCAAGGGCAAGCTGCTGGGCGAGGGCACAGTGGAGGAGTTCGTCAACGGCACGGGAGGCGCAAGCCTCGAAGTGATTGTGGACCAGCCCGATGAACTCCTGCGTCAATTGCACGGCACCGATGCGGAGACCTCCTTTGACGGTGAGGTCTTGCGCGTGCGCGGTCTTGAAGGCTCCGACATCGGCCGCATCTGCCTAGACAACCGCATTCTCATCTCCAGCTTGGAACGCAAGCAGCCCTCCCTGGAAGAGGCCTACCTCGGCGCGACCGCCGACCACGTGGCCTACCGCTCCGC
>CALLKG010000113.1:0-12150 GCA_938008395.1 Corynebacterium tuberculostearicum | reverse complement strand
GCAAGTAGTTTGCGTGAGAGAGCTTTCATTGGCGGTCCTTAGATGAGAGTGAAACAAGGAGTTGTTCTACTAGGTCAGCTTATAGCTTGGTGGCAGGCTACGCTGGTTAAGTAAAAAAGTTCTCCTTTCTAATCTCGTGGGGTAACCATGAAAATAGTTAAACTCGGTCTTTCTTCTCTAGCCTGCGCATTTACTGCGTTAGGAGCTTGCTCTTCGGTGGCCGTCGCTGCAGATAATGACTTCGCTTCATTGCAGGCAAGCAGTACTGTCCCGGTGAATGATAATCGTATTGCGGCTTTGTGGTCAGTAACTCCAAGTTTGGATGACTCACAGCAACAACGTGTTCGGCGTGATTGCACAGCAAGCTATGTAGGGGACAACTTCTGGTTGACCGCACATCACTGTGTCTCTAATTCACCTTTTATGGATGGTTTTCTCCGCCAATCAGATGGTGAAGTAGCAGGTATCGCTGCTATTTATACCAAGTCTTCTACTGAAGATGTTGCGCTTATTAAAGTCGGTGACGGAATCAATGCCGATTCATTTACCGTGGCCACAGAGCCGTTGAAGATCGGGGATCAAGCCGTACTTACTGGTTATGGTCAACCTCATGATTATGCTTCTTCGGCGGAAACAGTCATTTCCGAAAAAGTAGACTCCCTGAACTTCGGAAACGTTACGTATACCGATCTGCTCAAAGGAAAATCGTCAACGGACTCACGATCCTGCGGCGGAGATTCAGGAGCACCTGTCTACAAAAACAACACTCTCTACGCAGTACACACTGCCGGCGGATTTAACCCAGAATGCACCGATGGAAAAGATAGGCCCATGTGGCATACAAACCTCCCCCCGAGAGCTGACTGGGTACATGAAACCGTCCACTCTAACGTGGGACTTTCCCTCAAGAAAAAGTTAAAGCAGAAAACGGCCTTAAGTATGCTCCCCCTGTAACTCATCCAACCGTTGAGCCCCATGTCCCAGATACTCATAAAGAAACACGAAAAAGCTCTTCTGCAATGTCCTCGCTATCAAGCTCAAGCCATTTTTAAAAACATCAATGCCCTGAGTAAGACAAGCATTCTTCAGAGGCTAATAACGTAGATAAGTCCAGAAAAATAGTATCTTTCTGCTGAACTTGAGCTAGTCAATACTGGCAGGCTTTGGAACTGTACACAGTCCCAAGTCCTTCTCCTGACTTCTGGGACAGAAGTAAAACGCCGCTTCATAACTGTTAAAGAGATCGGCGACCTCTAGCTTTTCTCAAAAAGCTGGAGGAGTTTTATATCCAACCACGAGAGCTTGCCTCTATGTCAGGTCATGACAAAGCCCCTAGGTGCTCACCACGACGCCTAGGGGCTTCTACCGCACCGGAAAGCGGTGTCCATTTCTTGCGCAACCCACCAAAGCCAAGGGACGCCATGGCAGGCAGAATTAAACATAGCAGCAGTAACCAACTCTGCAACTGGAAAAATAGATACAGGGGACGATGGGCTGTACTACGCTGACACACCCTCTACCACGTAATCTATGACTATGGGAAAGCTGGTTGAGGAGCGACATGTTTCCGTCATCCTTTTTGAAGGATTCGAGGTGTTAGACGTCTTTGGGCCGGTGGAGCTTTTGAGTCAGGTTCCGGACATACGTATAAGTTTTTTAGGAAAGGAAAAAGAGCCCGTCCAGAGCGCCCAGGGTGTACGTGTCTTGACAGATCTGCCTTACACAAACCTCGAGAATCCGGATATTCTCCTGATCCCCGGGGGTGCGGGGACGCGAACCCTAGTTCAAGACACCACCTTCTTGTCCTGGTTAAAGGAAACGGGACAGCGCGCCGAGATAGTGGCATCGGTTTGTACTGGTTCAGCCCTACTGGCAGCCGCGGGTCTCCTTAAAAGGCGCCGAGCAACGAGCAACAAGAGGGCATTCGGTTGGGTTTCTTCCTTGGATGATGATGTTGAATGGCAATCTCAAGCCCGCTGGGTGGAGGATGGAAAAATATGGACATCCTCGGGCGTTGCGGCGGGTTTGGACATGGCTGCCTCGCTGATCCAGCACCTCTTCGGTGCAGAAGCTTTTGAAGAAGCGACCACGCTAGCGGAATATCAGCCACAAACAGACAGCACTGTCGACCCCTTCGCCCATATTCATGGCCTTATCTAGTTCACCTTATAAAAAGCCCCAGCTGGCCTACCCGACCCCCGCAGACGCACCTCATCCCAAGCCAGACAGTCGACGACGCCCATGATAGACCACGGCCGACGCGCAGGTGCACGAAAAACGCCCGGGCAGTGGTGTTGTTCTGCATCGTGGGAGTCATCGGTGCCGCCATCGACTTCGGCACCATGCACTTCCTCAGGGCTACACCATGGATAGCATCAACCAGATGATCCAGGATCAGGAAGCCGAAAGTCCCGGCATCAACCAGGACATGGTCTCCATGGCCCAGGAAGTCACCGCCGACCCGGCCGAATGCGCTGCCTTAATCCCCACCGGCGTGACCTACATCTCCAAAATCGTTCAGAACCCCGACGCCATCGCGGCCCGCGACTTCACCAACGAGTCCACTGACGCGACACTCAGCGTCGTCGTCTCATCCGACCCGCAGCTGTTGAACCACCCCCGTGACGTGTCGGTATGCGAGTCGATCACCAGGACCCACGCCGGCGGATCCACGTCCTATACTGCGGCACCCATGGAGCTGCGCGTCGACGGCGCCGACTCCGTCACCGCCGCCGAGGTGACCCTGACGCAGTCCTCCTCTCCCCTTTCCGGTGACAACGGCTCCGTCAGCCGCATCGCCTACGTCAAGATCGATGGGGCCACCTACACCGTCTCCGGCTCCCCCGAAGTTGCACCCGAAGATTTCACCCGCATGGTACAGGCGCAGGCCGAGAAAATCCGCCAGCGATAATATACCGCGGGTCATGCCCGCCCCGCTCCCCGGGTACCGGTGGCGGGCAGGAGACGTCGCCTACCGCCAGGCAAGGCTGACAGGGTCCCACACCCCAGCCGCGGTGGCAGGAGCCCCGCCCAGGATGGGGTCCAAAAGGAGACCGGCGATACGCAACGCCTCACCGACATCCCTCAGGTTGTCGCGCACCCCGGTAAATGCCCGCGCCTTCAACGGGTACTCGCTTTCCCACTTCTTATCGGGCACGGTGATGCGCTGCGGCAGGGTCATCGACCGCACCCTGCACTGGGTGTTCAGGGCGGAGCTCAGCTCCGCCGCCGAAACGGGCAACTCAGAGGCAATCAGGGCGATGTCGTAGAGATCGTGGTAGCGCGTCGACGCCCGCCCCGGAGGGGTCGCGCCGTGGCGTTCGTACATCGCGCACACCTTGTCGGCGAGCTGACTGGCTACAGGATAGGAATGGACGGGAAAACTCGGCGGGAGAAACTCCGTGGCCACCTGATAGCTCGCCGGCACCGTCAGTGTCTCCGTCGCACCCGTCACCTCCAGGTCCCCGCTGACATCGATGCCGAAATTAATCAGCCGGTTGTTGACCCCGTGGGTGACGGTGACATCCACGCGCTCACTGTCGATCACACCTGCCCTGCCCCGTCTATCGGGGCGGCGGACGTGGAACGTGTAGGGACCCGCCGTGTGGGTGTCCATGTCGCGTACCAGTGCGTCGGCCGCATCGGCAGAAGAGGTGGGGTCAACCTGCCGGTAGAGGTCCAGATCCCGGGTATGGCGTGCCCCGGGTATGCGGCAGTATATGTTCGAACCCCCTTTGAGCACCCACCCGCTGTCCTGGCGCATCAACTCGTGGAGAAAAACCTCCCGAAAGAACTGGTTGTAGACGTCATTGGGCTTGGCACCCCGGGCTTTCGCCTCCGCCTTGAGAGCCGCGGTGATCTGGGTGTGCGTCTTTTTCATCCGCGGGGGATTCATCGCCATCACTTCCGGTGTTGTCGTCGTCGCGCCGCCTCACCGGCGGGGATTTGTGGGCGGGGTTTCCCGGTGGTGTCCGTTGAAGTTACCCTACCAGGGGGCACCGTAGTGTCGGTAACGGGTAGGACGGGAACGTTTCCCCACATCCCGGCTGCGATCTTTTCCTGGAGCGCCGCTGTAAACCCGGGTGGCAGAGCTGTCCCGGCCACCATCTTCGCCACGTCCTCGCCCACGGTGACCCGTGGCGCCAGGGACCGCATGAGGGTGTCGATCTGCTCCCGGAGGGGTCGCACCGCCTCATCGATCGCCGCGCGCATCCGCCCGTCCAACTCGGGGGCCGGGAAATGCTCCCCCAGCACATCCTCCAACCCCGCCGCGTCCCCCGCGGGCAGGTCGAAGGCCTCCTCTTTTCCTGTCAGAGCCTCCAGAAGCTCCCGCTTTTCCGCCAGGGAGGTGCCGGCGGCGTCCGCCACCAGGTCGAGTAGATACCCGGGTTCGTGGCCGGCGTCGGCGAGATCGGCGATGGTGCGGGCCGCCGTCGTTACCGGCAGGCCCGAAACCGGGTGAAGCACCCAGTCATCGTCCCCTAGATCTGCGCGATGGAACCGGACGTCCGACTGCCGGCTGCGGCGTCGCGACCGCACCGTGAAATGTGCCCCGTCCGGCCACAAATCACCGATCCCCCACATCTCCGCGGCGGTCGTGTGCGAAACCACCGCCTCTGCGGCGAGGTACGGATCACCGGTGCGCTCGGCGGCCATGAGCTCCGGGCGAAGCGCCAGCCAATGCGCCTTGACCTCGAGGACCGCAGAGGGAGAAGTCCCGGTGGTGGCATAGACCCCGTGCCTGACGCGGGTGAGAACCCCGCGCGTGACCAAACGCCGCAGAGACTGCAGATCAACCCCGCAGGCTGTGGCCTGGGCGGTGGTGACCAGGCCCCACTGCTGGGAAGCCAGCTCCCCCACCACCTCCGTCGCTTCCGCATTCTTCATGCCACAAAAACTACACTATATGTTCTTTTTGGGCCATTCACGAAGATTCTGAAGCCTCAACAATGGGATTCATGTCTTACAGGGTGTACCCATATAGACACCTTTTCGCTACGACGCCACGTAAGATATTTAAATGCAGAATTCATCTATCTCTACTACTGAACCATCGAACCCACCTATCGTCTTTATTTCTTACTCACACGTCACCGAACAACACATCACATGGGTTACTGATCTATCTCGACGTCTACGGTCGAACGGCGTTGATGTTCGACTTGATAGGTGGGATGTTTGCGCCGGCCAGAACCTGAATTTGTTCATGGAGCAATACCGCAATCTTTCGGGGCGGATCTTGGTCGTACTTTCAGACGATTACGGACCAAAGGCTGACAACCGAGGCGGACATTTCTCTGGTGTCGGCGCCGAAACGACTATCGTTTCTCCAACCATTTACCGCCATTTAGAAGCAAATCGGGTCATTCCAATTGTTCCAAACTCCGGCACAGTGGCAGCGAATCCAATTATTCCCACATACCTCGACGGTCGTACGTGGATTGATTTTCGAGACGACCATGAAGCTGCATATGAGCAATTACTGCGACAGCTACACAACGCCCCCTTTGAACCTGCTCCACCTCTGGGAACAAACCCTTTTGTAGGAAAGACCTCAGAACAAGCTCGAGTGTCCATTCGCAATGATCCTGCTCACTGGAAACACCGTCAATCCAGTGGACACGTTAGCGTAAATCTGCACGAAAACTCAGGGAGGTTTACGCTCGGAAGTGGTGAAGCCAGCTTCGAGTTGCTCCTCGAGTACCCCTTCATGATTGGAGACCAACCAGGATCAGAGAAGACAGTCCGTCACTATAATGACGGCATCGGGAGGATTGGCCTAGTACGTTCAGCTGCCAAACACCCCGATCGCCTCGACGACCTCACTTTCCAATCTAGCTCTAACGGGTATGAACCAGTCACCCTCATGCACTTTACAATCGCTACAGACAGAACTTCAGAACTCACTCTGGGGAACCTGCCACCTTTAGTGAAGTAGGCAAGAAGCACTCAAAAATCTTGTCCACAAGTGATAGAGTTGGAAATCCATCAGATTCCAACTCTTACGGAAGGAGAGCGGTTGAAAATGCTAAAGCCAACTCCCCCAGAGCTTATTCGCCCCAACGCTTCCCCGTTACGAGTTCAAGACATGGATAAAGAAGAGCGTCGACGCCACGTGGAAGAATTAGGGCGGGAGATTGCACATTGGTCGGCAGATCTCAACCGTCGTCTCGCTTGACTACTTACCTTGACGAGGAGGAGATTCTTCTCGTCAGTGAAATTGCTTGCGGTTTCCCTCCGCGTATCCGCGAGCACAATCAGTTCAAGGCAAATGTAAGTAGGCCGTCGACCACCATTTTTGGCGATGATGCCTACCCAACCGCTTGGGATAAGGCCGCAGCATTACTGCATTCCTTCTGTACTACCCAAAGTCTCCTTGACGGCAATAAGCGGACCGGCTGGGCTGCTTGCTGGTTATTCCTCAGACTGAACTTGGCAGTAGGCCCCTTGCTTGGAGAAGTCGATGCAGATGCCGCTGAACGCCTCGTTTTAAAGATAGCCAACGAAAAGATAGAGATATCAGAAATCGCGGACACTCTGCGCTCCCTAGTTACTCCCCTCCTCGGTAACGTAGGCCATTTACCCCCAGGCTTTGAAGTAACAAATGTCCTAGAAGACTTAGAAGGTGTACTCACGGGAATTGGGGAGCTTCCCGACGGAACACGTCTTGTTTACATGTATTTCACCTCGGATGAAGGCACCCCTGTTGAAACGGTACTTACCCCCAGTCAAGCACGCGAATTCGCTGAAGAACTACTCCGTTTAGCTGATAATCCTCTCGAACAAAGGAAGCAACTCAGATTTCAAGTACAAGCAATTCAAGCCCACTTAGACCTACATAACCGACCCGGTGAGCTATAGCCAGCTTAAAACCAATAGCAGTACATGAAGGTCGATGAGACAATATACGCTGCCTAAAGCATCTGCCACCTAAGCGTGCACTAGGCCCAAACGAGATACAGTAGAGAGCCCATTTTTCTCACTCTCTGCTAAGAACATGAATCTATGGTAGAGATAGCAACAGCGCCTTGATTACAGTGGATGTCGAAAACCCCTTACAGGGAACTAACACCATTCCGCCGTGAGGCCAACGTGAAAACTTTACATCCAAAAGCCAATCCCCCTATCCAGGCAAGATAGCAAACCGCTAGAAGCGCTCAAAGCACCACCACTGCTCGCTTTTATCCCATGCACATCACACCACATTCACTTGGAAAGGATCTCCAGTGGCTCTGTTCGAAAAACCTATCGTTCTTGCACCTATGGCAGGAGGGCCGTCAACTCCTGAGCTATGCGCAGCAGTAACCAATGCGGGTGGGTTAGGCTTTCTCGCCGGTGGCTACCTCACTCCAGAAAAGCTTGAAGAACAAGTAAGCACTGTTGAGTCTTTAACCACTCAGGCGTTCGGGATTAACCTATTTTACCCTTCCCATCCCAATTCTGACCAGTACGCCGAATACTCTAAATATCATCAGGCACTGACTAAAAAGTGCGTAAGCTACTCCGATTTCCCTTCACACCCTAAATGGTCAGATGATCATTACGATCGAAAACTCGATATTGCGTTGAAGTCCAACGCTAAGTTCATTTCCTTAACTTTCGGATACCCTGACACAAATACGCTAGAAACGATTCGTCGAGCAGGCAAGAAAGTCGTTCTCAATGCCACAACTCCACGAGAAATCGATCACATCATCCAGCTCGACTGCGATATTCTGTCTCTTCAAGGAAAGGCTGCTGGCGGTCACCGGGCAACAGTCCTAGACAATAACGTAGAGGGATCTTCCTACGATGCAAAAACTCTCCTGCACCATGCAATAGCGAAGACAGAAAAACCTATATTTGCCGGCGGGGGCGTAGGTACAGCAGAAGATACACTAGACCTACTCAGAGCCGGCGCAACCGCAGTAATCGTAGGAACTCGTTTCCTCACGGCACAGGAAGCAGGCACAAAAGACACACACCGGCATGCACTTCTGGAACTAACTAACCGAAACACTGTTATTACCCATGCCTTCTCCGGGAAACCGGCTCGGGCAATTTCCAATACATTCACCAATACATTCACACCACAGGCGCCCTACATCTACCCCGAAATCCACTACTTAACTGCGGGAATGAGAGCTGAGGCCAATAACGCAAAGGATCCCGAATATCTTAACCTTTGGGCAGGCGAAGGATTCGCTAATTGCCGAGAAGCAACTGCCAAACAAATCATTGACGAACTCTTACCATACTCACAAGCGCAAGAATCGTCCAAAGTAAGTTTTTCGCACACAGACGTAGCTGTAATCGGTGGTGGACCACGAGGAATGGCCGTCATTGAAAGACTCATCTCACGCATCAAGGACGAAAACTTAAACAAGTCAATCCATATTGTCTGGTATGACGATAGCGGCTTTGGATCGGGTAGAGTTTGGAGCCCCTACCAGTGTCAATTGCTGCTCATGAATACTGTTACAGCACAATTGTCAGCTTTTCCCGACGAATCTGCGGGACTTTCCGGCCAACATGCCACTGGACCCACATTTTATGACTGGCTTAAATCAAACGATGCTCGAGAATTCTTATCTTCCGACCCTGTACTGCTAGCAGAAGCAAGCTCCGCCACCGAGGATACTTATAGTTCTCGCGCTCTCTATGGAGCCTATCTTCAATGGTCAGTGAATCAACTACTTAAGGACTCAAGGGAATATTCCCCAATCGAATTGGTCGCTAGGCGAGCAGTATCCTTTGAAAAGAAAAAGGATTCACTTCTCATACACGACAGTCTCGGAGGGTGTGTAGAAGCTAAATCTGTAGTGCTGTCTCTAGGCCACACTTCGCAGAATCTCTCCGGAAAGGAAGAGAGTCTTTCTAAAAAAGCTAAGGAATCGACAGTAACTTATCTTCCCAGTGGGGACGCATCTATCCAAAAAGCTGCAAAGCTCCCCGCAAGAGAATCAATCATTCTCCGAGGCATGGGCCTCACCTTCTTTGACTATATGATCCTCCTAACGGAAGGAAGAGGTGGGCAATTTAGAGAAAATGCACACGGAAAGCACTACATACCTTCCGGGAAAGAACCGCATATCATCGCATGTTCTCGAAAGGGAGCGCCCCACCATGCCCGTGGAAAAAATCAAAAACGTCCTGACGAACGATGGGTTCCACGAATCCTAACCGAAGAGTACGCTGCTACTCTTTCGAACGCTACATTCTCTATAGACGTCTGGCCCCAAATCGCTCAGGAAGTTGAACTAGCTTTCACAATTTCACTCCTTGAAGCAAACAACGCCGATTACGATGAAGAATCTCTTGTTAGCCTTGCAAAGCAGGGGGGCCACAGTTTAGTTGAATGGCGACACAGCCAAGGATATACAGAGACCTTGGATTGGGGTGAGCTTTTTCAGGCAAAGTGGACCAACTCCCCTGGAGAGAAGCTCCGCGACTACCAAGACACAGTCGCTTCGAAGATTGAAAATGACATCGCCGAGGCAGAAAAAGGAAATAAATCCGGGCCACTCAAAGCTGCACTAGACGTATTTAGAGACATTAGAAACGAGGTTCGCGAATGTGTTCAATACGGGCGTATAACGGGAGAGTCCTTCAAGGAAGAACTCTTAGCTAGGTATAGCCCTACTAACGCTTTCCTTTCTATTGGCCCCCCGATCCAAAGACTGGAGCAAATGCAAGCTCTAATCAAAGCGGGTATCTTAACTGTGCTCCCTGCTGATCCAATCATCTCCATAGATGAGTCAAGCGGAAAAGTTGACTATTTCAATCCATCGATGCCGCAAGAGAAAGGAGAAGCAACGGCTCTAGTGGAAGCAAGATTACCAACATCATCTATTCAAAATACAGCAGATCCGCTCATCGTTTCAGCTACATCACTTGGCCTTATCAGGCCACACTATTTTAAAAATACCCCCTGTGTATCCGGGGCAATTGATGTGGATCCACACAGTTTCAGGGTGCAGTCTGAGAACGAACAAAGCGTTTCTCTCTATGCATACGGGATTCCCCTCGAGGGCCTACAGTGGGGAACCGCTGCCACTATACGCCCGTTTGTAAACTCTGTGATTATTCACGATGCAGACGCAATCGCTTCAAGCATTCAGGAGGACCTTCATGAGCAAAAGAAACAATAACGCCGATCAAATCCGTCGACAGGTTCTAGGCGACAACTACGTCAACAATACGCTCAACGGTTGGGAACCCGCACGACCTGTTCTGGAACTTTTGGAAAATACTCCCTGGGGTTTTCTTTGGCCGCGCGAACAATTGTCTTTGCAATCTCGCAGTCTAATCACAGTAGCTATTCTTGCAGCCCTTGACCGGCATAAAGAGCTAGAAACGCATATTCGCGGAGCTAGAAGAAATGGGTGTAGCTTCGAAGAGATTATCGAAGCAATCCTTCATTCTGGTGTTTATTCAGGAATGCCTACAGCAGTGGAGGGAGCTAAAATTGCCCAACGCATCGCTACGGAAGAGCAACAAGTAACTTCATAAGTAACCGGATTCAGATAGATGAGAGCAACGTCTTCAAGCATTCAAGGCACACTTGGACTTGCAGTGGCAATGGGGATCGGCAGGTTCTTCTATACGCCACTACTTCCCCTCATGATGGCAGCTTTAAACTGGTCAAGTTCCATCTCGTCCTGGATTGCAGTATCAAATTATCTCGGCTACCTGCTCGGATCTTTGACCCTTTCTAAAAACTGGCTACCTAAAACGAGAACTCTTTATCGCAGTTCGCTATTATTTTCAACTCTGCTGCTTGCTGCAATGGCGTTGACAGATAATCCAGGAATACATATTTTGCTTAGGTTCTTGGCCGGCGTAGCGTCTGCATTCATTTTTGTATGCATCACCCAGTTTGTTACCCAGAATGTGCAGTCCCCCTCTCTAGTTGGCTTTGTTTATGGTGGTGTTGGTTTAGGCATTACCGTTTCTGGACTAACGGTATGGTCACTAGGTCAGACCTTGGCATGGACACACTTGTGGGGTAGCGCCACCCTAATCAGTGCGTTATTTAGCATCATCGCCTGGACTTGGCCCATTGGCTCTGAAGAGAAGACTAAGGATCGCAAGGTACTGGCCAATTCTACGGAACGATCCGCTCCAGAACTTCATCAAGCTTTTCGATTACTGGATGCGGGATACTTTTTTCAAGGTTTTGGATACATTATTATTGGCACATATCTCGTTGTGCTGGCCGGCCCTGTTTTCGGCCCATCAGCAGCTGCTATCACATGGGCCGTAGCTGGCGTCGCAGCGATCCCCTCTCCCTATTTCTGGTCAGCGCTTGCAGAGCGTTTTGGCCGACGTCGTGCATTACTTTGTTGCTATACATTCCAAGTAGCTGGAGCAATTGCCGCCACTTTTGGCAATTCGACTGTTTTACTGATGGTTGCTGCCGTTCTTTTTGGTGCTACTTTCATGGGAATTACGATGCTTACTATTTCAACGGGCGTCACTTATGGAATAAACGGTGGAGCTGCACGTTTAACGACTTGGTATAGCCTAGGACAAGTCGTCGGCCCTGCGGCCATTGGAGTGCTGTTGTCAAACTCAATCCGCACATCATTTATCATTGCAACCATTGCTATCATCATCGGTATGGTGACAATTAAGGCCTCAAGATTATAATTCATATTCAGCCTCTCGGGCGCAGCATCGATTGACCCCTTCACCCGCCCGCGGCCGCTGCTACCGCCTACGATATCAGCGCAACGAAGGACTTCATCCGTGCTTGGCAACGCTGGCAACACCAGGCAGAGGCTACCTACACCTCCCGCAATTGATCGAGCGCGGGCCTCGGCAAGAACAATGTTCTCACCCGTGTAACGATCAACGGTGCCGGAACGCATCACCGCTGCTGCAGGACTCGCTACCGCAAACACCGGACCTACTTCCAGTGGAGGGACTTAAGCACCTATGACCTGCGCCGCCTCGCGCCGTGTTTAACTTGGTTGCATGCCAACCCTGACTCCAGAAAATGGGAACGGGGCGCTCCAGTAGAAGGTGTAGACGGCAAGTGGATCGGTACCCACCGCCGCTTACCCCTCACTATCAGCAAGGAGCTTAAACGCAACCGAGATGAATTTGGGGTGTATCTTCCCACGCATGCGCACCGTAAATCGGTGTTGCGTAGGTTTAGACCGAAAA
>CALLKG010000112.1:0-12236 GCA_938008395.1 Corynebacterium tuberculostearicum | reverse complement strand
CTGTGGGTGGCCGACATTACGTATGTGCGCACGAAGAAAGGCTTTGTGTACGCCGCGTTTGTCACCGACGTTTACTCTCGACGGATCGTTGGGTGGGCGTTATCAGACTCGATGCGGACGGAAGCACTGCCGCTGCAAGCTCTTAACCAGGCGATCGTGTGTGCTGAGGAAACAACAGGTCTCATTCACCATTCAGATCACGGCTCACAGTATGTCAGCGTTGTCTACAACCAGCGACTTGCCCAGCACGGGATTGCCGCTTCCACCGGAACGGTCGGGGATTCTTATGACAATGCTCTGGCAGAAAATGTTAATGGTTCCTACAAGAACGAGCTGATCCATGCTCGCAGGTGGGATGATGTTGTCGAGGTAGAAATCGCGACGTTCGAGTGGGTGTCATGGTGGAACGAGACTAGGCTCCACCAAAGCTTGGACTACCGAACCCCGGTCGAGGTCGAAACCGAATTTTGGAAGCAGAACCCGCCACAGGAAATAATAGAAATCAAGGCAAACGCCTAGGAACAAAACCCGGGGCACTTCAGGTGATGATGGTGCTGAAGCACATCCCGCGCCCGATCTTCAAGATGCTGCCTATTTAAGGTCTGGAGGGGACCAAGGCCCGAATAGCAGGGCTTTGGTCTCAACCCACAGCTGCAGTTCCAATTGGGATAACCGTGGAGCAATACGATTGCAGCAGCTCATCATCGTGACTGACTAGAACTATGCCCATTCCCTCGCTGTTGAGTTCTTGCAGAACGCTCATCACTTTGGTCGCTGCTTGATAATCAAGCGCCGAGGTAATTTCATCGCAGAGCAGGAGCTTTGGGCGCACGGCTAGAGCACGTGCGATTGCAACACGCTGCCTCTGCCCTCCAGAGAGTCCACTTGGCTTACGCTGTGCGAGCTGCTTATCGATACCGACTTTATCGAGTAAATCTATTGCCGCTCGGCGTGCGTCACGGCGTCCCCTTACCGACACCCGGGCTGCACGCTCTACGGCATCGAGCGCGGTCATTTTCGGGTTCAACGTAGAGGCAGGATCCTGCGGAACTATCTGCATCATCAAACGATTCTTCCGTGGCCATGTACGCTTAGCTTCACGAGTTACACCAGCACATTCAATCTCACCCGACTCTGCGTGGTTTAGCCCGATTAGGCAGCGAAGTAGTGTCGACTTTCCGCTTCCCGACGGTCCCTTGACCCCAACCATAGTGCCACGCTGTACAGCGAAAGAGAGGCCCTGAAAAAGAGTCACGCGTTCATTATTCACGCAGCTCAGGTTGGAAACTCTTAAGACTGGAGACGCGCCCGCCCCTGCCCCCGCCCCCGGCATAGATTCACCAATCGAGGCTTTGGAGAGTTCTGTGACCTGGATGCCTTTCGTTACTGAACGCGGGCTGTGGCCAGAAGTCGTCTCTACACTCTGGCGTTCCACGCGCTGGGTGATCGAATCGCTTTTTTCCGTTCCATTCCCGACAGCCACGACCGAGTCAATGCAAATCGCAAGCTTAGGAACCTGGTGGGCGGTGAAAATGACCGTAACGCCACTATCCGCGAGGCCTCTTAGCAGATGAGCGATTACCGTCGAAGTATCGGAGTCAAGGCCGGCGAAGGGCTCATCAAGAGCGATGGCTTCAGGCGAACGCGATAGTGCCCGAGCCAGTGCCACCCGTCGCTGCTGTCCACCAGAAAGCTGGTGAATACGTCGGGAAGCAATGCTGGCTGGAAGATCTACACGCTGCAGCAACGCTGCAACGTCGGCCGCTGGAGCTAGCTCCCGGAGCATCCGGGCTACTGACATCAATGGTGGCAACTCGGCGCCCGGATCCTGTCCTACGAAAGCAATGTGCTCACGGCGAAAATGAGCTAATTCACATGATGAAAGCTCCAGCGGGTTTACATCTCGCCACTCACTGGACTCGACAGAAACCTCACCAATTACTTCCGATCTCTCCGGTACCGCACCAATCAATGCCTTTAAAAGTGAGGTCTTCCCGGAGCCGCTCACCCCAGTTAAAACCGTAATTTCACCCGCTCGGGCAGTGAGCACTGTGCGGGGTAGGATAACGTGCCCGCTTTGCATCACGGAAATATCTACATCAATCACGAGCTCGGCACATCCTTCGGTTCCTTCTGCCTCCCATTAATCAGGGCCACTACAGCAATCGATGTCGCTGCCAACGCGGCGGCTGGTGCAAGTACTGACCAGGGGTTCAGTGATATTCCACTCGCGTTATCCCGCACCATCGCTGACCATGCAAACTCACCGAGGCTTCTCCCGACCCCAAGGAAGCTCGCCGTAGCCAGCACATACAGCGCTTCGATAATGCGAAGACTCCATACCGAACGAAGTACTGCGGAAATATTGGGAATGATGTCCCGCAAGATTATCGAGACGGTCGATACGCCACTGCCCAGCGCAGCCTGAACATAACCAGCGTTAGCAACGGGATAGGTGGCGGTGGCGACCACACGGGCAGCATAAGGCGTACCCACCACAACCGAAACACCAATAAGCGCTGGTAGCCCACCATTGGGATACAAGACTGCGGTTAAAAGCAAAAGAATTACTGCGGGCACCAAGATGGTGACATCCGCCACTGCTTCAATAAAGAAGCCCAGTTTTGGCTTTAGCGACCCCAAGATACCGAATAGAGCGCCAAATGCCGTGGTCAAAGAACCGACGATAATTGCAGTTACGACCAAGGACCGGCCACCGACAAGCACTGCAGCGCCCACGCTTCTCCCCAGGTGTTCTGTTCCTAGGAAACCCTCCTCGTTACCGTTAGCGAAGGGCACGCCATGCGCCGACAGTTCAATGCCAAACAAACCAGCAGCGACCGGTCCGCCTAACACTAGGGCGATAAAGGCCCCCGCTAAAAACCTTCGAATCATAGTTGCACCTTCGGGGTGAATGCGACTTTTATTGCATCTGCCACAGTCAGCAACACCAATATGATCGCCCCTGTTACAGCAAGTACGGCAAGAATCACCGAGATATCCCGTTGCGCGACTGCATTAGACACCAAAAGCCCCACTCCAGGATGGTTAAATAACGCTTCGACTGTGACTGTCCCTGCTACCAAAACACCTGCTGTTGTAGCCATTGAAGTAGCAAATGTCGGTGCGGATAGCGGCAGGATATGTCGAAGTGCCAGCTGATTTCCCACGATTCCGTTTAGCTCAGCATTGCGGACCGCAGTGTTGTGAGAAGCATCCTCGAACGCTGCGAAAAGCATTCTCGAATTCCAGGCCGCCTGAGGAATTACCAGCGCCATAACCGGTAATGCGTACATACTTATCTGGGTTGGCAAGCCTTCCGCGGTGATAGTGACCGCGGGAAACCAACCAAGCCAGAGAGAGAATACCGCTACCAGAAACACACCAACGACAAACTCTGGTAGCGCAATTAATGCCACTGTCGATCGGTCAATAATGTGCGAAATCCAGGGTTTTTCAGCACGTGAAGCCCAAAAAATGGCGATTGCTACCGAAAGAACAGCAGTGACTAAAAATGCCATACCAGTTGTTGCCAGCGTCACAGGCAGCGCTGAACTCAGCAGATTAATAATCGGTACTCCGTTTACGGAAGTACCAAAGTCGCCCGCAAACGCACTTCCCAGCCAGCTCAGGAAGCGGGCCATAAGCGGCTTATCAAGATTCAGGTTTCTTTCTAGCGCTGCCAGAGCTTCCGGGGTCCGGTTTGCGCCCAAGATTGCGGAGGCAGCATTACCGGGCAGCCAATCAATCGCTACAAAAACAAGTCCGAGAACTGCGAAAAGTAAGCCTCCACGAATTATCAGCCGAGGAATAAGCCAACGCGCGATTTCCGCTGGCACACTAAGCCTTCTGGACGGTTTCAAGAAGGACACGACCATAGCCTGGAGCCTTAGGCAGACCACTCAAATTAGCTCTCGCAATATCGACTCCGTCAGATGCACCCCAGACCAGATACCCGGATCGCTCGAACTCAATCTTCTGCAGCTGGCGGCTTAGCTGGTTAATTCTCTCAGTATCGGTGCTTTCCAGTACCTGGTCATAGATCTCGTTGAATTCAGCATCATCAAATGCGGTCTCATTAGAGGCCGCGTCACCGTCGAGAACCTTCCCGGCGAAGAAGAGCACGGAATCGTTAGTTCCCCAATAGCCACAATATAGGTCTGCCTTGGTCCATGTCTCGTCGTAGAAAGTACCCGAATCCTGCTCCACTACATTGAGAGTCATGCCGATTTCTTTCACCTGATCAGCGATAACCTTCATCGCCTCTACTTGACCCGGAGCCTCAGGGGTAACGTACAAGTCATACGTTTTCTCAAGGTCAAAATCTGCCTCTTGGAGGAGATTCTTCGCTTTCACAACGTCACGCTTACGCACTAACGAAGAATCCAGGTTCGAATCTGCCGTTCCAAGAATGTCGTTTGCAGGGGTTCCATAACCGGAGAGAGCTCGTTGGATGATTTGCTCCCGATCAACTGCAAGGCGCAGCGCCTGACGAACTTTCACATCTGAGAAAGGCCCATCTGAGGTACGCATGATTAGTGGAATAACCGAGTCATTCATCCGGCGCACAATCTTTATATCTTCATTTCCTTCGACGGATCGGGCCGCAATAGGACCCGCAGCTTGAGCTAAGTCAATTTGCCCGGACAACAGCGCATTAGTCATTGCGGTGGAGTCTTCAAATGGAATGACATGGACCTCAGCAACTCCTGCTACTGTTCCGTGATAGTTATCGAAACGCTTGAGCTTAGCAGAACCATTTTCCCAACTGACCAGCTGGAACGGCCCCGATCCAATGGGCTTTTCAGCAGAAGAACCCTTCTTCATCACGAAGGTCATCAATCGCGCAAGCATCGGAAGCTGTGAATTCGGTTCCGCAGTTTCCATCACAACGACGTTGGCTCCAGCAGCACGAATGCTATCAGGCATCACTGGAAGCCGGAATGAGTTTTCCTCATCCGAAAGCATCTTCTTCAACGACCACACGACATCTTCAGATGTGACCGAGGAACCATCATGGAAGGTAGCACCGTCGGCAATCATAAATTCCCACTCAGTCGGATTATTCTGTTTCCATTCCTGCATCAGGCGTGGCACTACAGTTTCTTTCTCGCCCGGCACCGTCAGAGCCTCCCAGATCAGGGAGCTAATAAGCATATCTGAATCATTATGCAAAAGCTGGTAAGGGTCTCGTTGAGCGCTTGCCGCTTTCCCGAGAGCCCCAACACGCAGCACATTAACGTTTTCGACTTCATCCCCACTGGCAGCCCCATCCCCTGCCGTCGACTCTCGTGACGTACACGCCGTCAGAAAAGTGCCTGTCCCAATAACTGCCATTGCAGCGAGGAATTGGCGTCGAGAAAAATTGGTCATGATGGTTCCTTAATCTCTAAGAAAGACTGCCCACAGGAGAAAAGACATTACTAACAACTACAGCAGCAGTAAAGCTTAGGCAAGCCTACTAACGAAATTCTTTTAAGAATAATTATCTAGGTCACCCTTTACAGCATAGGTTACCCTCACCTAATCTCTTTGTCATGCAGAATTTGCACCTGAGCCAAGAACTCTCACACAGGATCGTTAAAGCTGCCGACGAACTGGCTGCGACACAGAAGATTAACTCTCCCGACTCGTACAATGCCATCAATCATCTTTTGACTGATGAGCTGGAGGAACTGAAAGAACTAATTCTGCTCTCCCCTACTGCCCATGCCACTTCCATCCATGGACTTCCCTTCCCTGCAGTTCACGGACCTACCCCAGCCACGTGGCAGGAATGCGTTGGCAAGGTCCGAACCTGGAGATTCGTTCTTGCGATTATCGCTAGCGCTGTCGGTCGCCCATTCGGATGGTTCGGACAGCAGAAAGGCCGTATCACCACAGACTTGGTGCCGACCCGCGGCCAGGAGAACCAGCAAGTTGGCGCCAGCAGCAACACCACATTGACTCTGCACACGGAAGATGCTTTTCATCCGCGGCGCGCGACGCACTTCGCTTTATTTGGTCTTCGTAACCCCAAAAATGTCGGCACTACGCTGGCCCCCATCGATGAAGCATGGCATCTACTCGATGTAGATTCGAAAAAATTCTAACCGGGGACGGAGCCATCATTATTCCAGATGCATCTTACGGTGATTACGAATATGCAGCTCCTACTGCCATGACATCAATCTGGAAAACTGATGGCAATTTAGGCATGAGGTTTGACCCCGCCTACACAGACAAAAATTCTGGAACCTTACAGTGGTGGGAGGCATTTGAGAAGCTTCAACAGGCTCTTCACACTGTCACCTATACGGTGCCTATAAAGCCAGGTCAGATGGTCATCATCAACAATGACCGATGCGCCCACGGACGAGTACCTTTCGTAGCCAACTACGACGGGACCGACCGCTGGATGCTACGCATCAACATTATGGGAACCAAAAACACACGCCCCATCAATGAAATCAACGAACCCGGCTACGGCCAACACATCCGATTTATGGATGGTGAAATCCTATGAAACAGCGAACTAACCTGACCGTCCTCAGCAGATCAGAATTAGCTCAAATAAAAATTTCACCCGAGTCCGTACTCGAGTCGGTGAAATCCGCTCTCATCGAGCTCGACCAGCCAGGAACTCTGTGCCCAGGGAAAATCAAAGTTGAAGTACCTGAAAGCGTGAGTTACTCGATGGTCGGCAGAAGTCGTTCTTCAAATTCCGTCGGATTCAAGACTTCCTATACCCATTGGAGCAAAACTCACCAACAAAGCGCCAGGGATAGAAGCTATTACACGACCCTCACACTGTACGACGATTCCAGCGGATATCCTATTGCACTTCTCGACGGCGCTGCGGCAGGAACTCTCAGAACCCCGGCAGTCTCAGCGCTATTGGCACAGTATGCTGGTGCAATTCCTCAGAGCGCTCTCATCATCGGTTCGGGAACCCAAGGACAAAACGCAGCCCCTTTTCTCCTTGAAACCTTTGAAACATTAAACACGATTTATCTCGCCGGCAGCCACAGCGTGGGACTAGAGAAAGGCGCCAAGATTGCATCAACAGCAGCAGTGAAGCTTGGCCGAAAAATAAGAATCAAGATTGTAGACGATCCTACAACTGTGAGTTCAAACTGTGATCTCATTATCGGGGCCGCTGGACCTGAGACTCGTTGTACTGTCACAGCATCCGATATTCCCCGGCACGCAACCGTCGTTGTTGTGGGCTACGGAATCGCCCCTGATATCTGTCATCAAGCGAGCAGAGTCATCACGACGAGTATCGAACAGATGAATGTTACCGGTCGCGATTACGCTGACACCGATGGTCGGTTGCCGAATGTCCATGCCGAACTATCCGATTTGCTCCGCAAAGGGCGCAAACTGCCTCGTATTGACGAAACTACGTTTTGCTATAACAGCGGACTAGTTCTAACCGATATCGCTGTCGGCCAAATCCTCGCCAAGGAAGGTCTTAAGCAGGGATTCGGGACGGAGATATCCCTGTGGTAAGTGCCATATCATGCAAGATTGATGTTCCAAGCTGGCAAACGGCTCTGATTGGCTCAGGGAAACTTGACTTCATTGCTGAGCTTTCCGACACCCCTTTTCATGTCCTTTGCCCAAACCAATTTGCTCAAACACTTTCAGCCTGGCATACAACCGCTAAGGAAGTCGGCATTAAATTCGGTATCCGGTTTGGCAAAAAGGCAAATAAGTCCGCGCACTTCAGTCGCGAGATAGCACTGAGTGCTCTTCGTGGTTTCGACAGTGGAATCGATGTCGCCAGCGTCGAAGAGTTCCAATCATCTCTGGCCGCTGGTGTACCAGGAAATAAATTAATCATTACTGGTGCTACACCGAGTCGAGAACTTATCCATTTGGCAGTTTGCCACGATGCAACTCTAACGATTTCCAATGAAGTAGATTCAAGAATAATTTCCCAATTTGTCGACGAAATCGATACGCCTAATCAGCTCCGAGTTCTTCTCCGGATTGCGAACCAAACCCCCTCCACACGGTTTGGTATGAGCATCGATACCGCCTTGTCTCTAACCGCTCGTCTTAGCCAAGGCCGTGCCAACATCGAAATTACCGGCCTAAGTTTCCACTGCAACGGTTATGACCTCCACGAGAGGATAAACATGTCGCATCTGGCAATCGACACCCTACTCAAGGTGCGCTCCCTGTCTCCACGGGCCGACACTATTTCCATTGGAGGTGGATTTCCCACAAGCTCAGTCGAGTATGGAGTCTGGCGAAACCTGCAATCTCGACTAAAAAACGAAATGTTCATAGATTCGGATAAACCTAAAGACCAATATCCGTTCGGATCACCTTTATCCGGACAATACTCCCTACGGTTTATAGCTAATCAACATCGCCCACTGACACGTCGAGATATGGAGTCCACTCGACGCAGCTCGGACTCCATGGCTCAGCGCGCTCATCGTCACAACATAAAGATTTTGGCAGAGCCTGGACGGTCTTTATGCCAGTTCGCGGGTGCTAGTTTCTTTCCTGTTCTTTCGTGTCACGCATTGCCCAATGCTGCACGGACAGTAACTGTCGTACGTGGAACTAGTCTCAGCCTCTCAGAGCAATGGTTCAACTCGGAGTATTATCCGGACCCATACCTTGTGCGCAACGGAGTCATTATCGACTCGGGAGTAGCTACCGCAACAGCAGTTTCCGGATCAACGTGCTTAGACAGCGATTATCTCAGCAAAAGAATGATTCAACTCCCCGACAGGCCTCGACCTGGAGATTTCCTAGTCTATCCCGACACAGCCGGGTATCAAATGGACTCGAACGAGTCTGCTTTCCACGGATATCGGATTCCTCAGAAATACGCCTTTAATCCTGTCACCATGACCATCACGGAAGATCGCTAGAACAGAGGCCAAATAAAGATGCCAAAAAGAATTTATACGCAGATGTCTCAACTCATTGGCAATACTCCTCTGTTCGAGCTTGTCTGTACGCCCCAGAAAAGTCGCGTTTTGCTTAAGCTCGAGCAATTCAACCCAACTGGAAGTGCGAAAATCCGGATGGCCCAGTCGATGATTAAGGCGGCAGAGCAGGATAACCGACTTCAAGAGCATGGCACTATCGTTGAATCGACTTCCGGTAATACTGGACAGGGCTTAGCACTTCTTGCACTTGAGCGCGGATACGACTTCGTAGCAGTCGTCGATAATCATTCTTGTAAAGATAAATTGAACTCCATGCGTGCAATGAATGCACAGATGTGCTTCGTTTCCAATCAAGATGACGATTC
The DNA here is from genome assembly GCA_938008395.1 of Corynebacterium tuberculostearicum. Classification (GTDB taxonomy): domain Bacteria; phylum Actinomycetota; class Actinomycetes; order Mycobacteriales; family Mycobacteriaceae; genus Corynebacterium; species Corynebacterium tuberculostearicum_L. The sequence goes on along the minus strand of CALLKG010000112.1, from coordinate 2,974 downwards.
GCTCGCCACATCGGCTAGAGAAAACCATGCTGAGGAGCTCGGCAAACAACACGGCTGGGTATTCATGAAGCAGCATGACAATGTCGCAAACTCGATGGGTTATTACCCTGCAGCTGATGAAATTTTGAATGATCTTGGGGAAAGTCCGACTCATATCATTAGTGCCGTAGGCACAGGTGGAAGCCTCTTTGGAGTTACTGAACGTCTCCATCAATTGGGACACCGTCCCACTATTATAGGCGTCGAACCGGAAGGTTCCATTGCATTCGGTGCTCCTGGACACGACTATTGGCAATCTGGAACGGGCACCCCCGAAGGTGCAGTTATCGGCACTTCAGTTCGCTACGACTTACTCGACTACGGAGCAAAGGTATCCGACAAAGCAGCTTTCGCTGCATGCCGAACAATCGGAAAGCACATGGGGCTTCTACTGGGAGGATCTGCTGGCGGAGCCGTAATAGCAGCCCTCGAGCTCCTGCCGGGCTTTCCCGCTGGCTCTACATCGTTGACCATGGTGTGCGATGGAGGGGAAAAGTATCTAGATACCGTATTCAACGATGAGTGGATGTCCGAACGTGGTTTACTCGATGTCGCCCTCGAGGACAAAATTTGGGAACAAGTTATGTCATTGCGCGCTGGGGAAAGCCCAATTTCGCTAAATTCAACACGAGTTTCATGGTCGAAGGAAAAGTAGTGCCCGGAGCTACCTCTCAGAAACTAAACCGCCAGATTTTGGCGTTGTCTCTTCCCCTTGCCGGCACACAGCTTGCGAATATCGCAATTTCAACCACCGACACTTTCATGATGGGCCAACTTAGCCTCGGGGCTCTTGCTGGCGGAGGTTTGGCAGTTGTGTGGTTTAACCAGATACGCACAATGGCCGTGGGCCTATTAACACCGCTGGGCAATAGAATTGCGTCGGCTCATTCACTCTACGAAAGCAAATCTCGCGAGCGAGCGGACTCCGAACTATCTGCCGCTACGCTGCAACGCGAAATTCGCAACCTCTCACGCGCCGGCTGGCTATTAGCAACTGTCAGCGGTCTAGTGGGAGCACTGGTTCTGATGGCGATTGCCTACGCCCTACCGTTTTTCGGCCAGTCCGCTGAGATTAGTTCCGCAGCCACTTCCATGATGTGGTTGCTCGCGCCAGGTCTTGTTCCTTGTTTGTGGTTCCAAGTCTCCCGTCAGTTTTGTGTAGGCCTCGGCAAACCAAAATCGCTACTACACATAACCGTGGCGATGATCGTAGTGAATGCAGCGTTGAACTACGCGCTCGGTTTTGGATTCGGGCCGTTTCCTGCATTGGGTCTGCTAGGCATTGGACTGTCCACCACACTGGTTCATTTATTGTCGGCCCTAATTTATCTGCGAATCACCATCCGAGATCCCGACCTCTCAACTTTTCTTGCCCTCGATTTCTGGAGTGCCGACGGAGACACGATGCACGGAAGGCTCCGTCACCTCGTCCGCACTCAGCTTCGTCTGGGGCTTCCAGTCTCAGCAACCTACGGAGCCGAAGCGGGCATGTTTTCTGTGCTGGCGATGGTCATGGGATCCTTTGGCACAGAAGCACTCGCAGCGCACAACGTCGTCTATCAAATAACCTTTATTGTTTTCCAGATTGGTGTTGGGTTCTCCCACGGCAGCTCTATTCTTGTGAGTCGCGCTTGGGGTCTGAATGACAACTCCCTTGCACGCCAAGTCGGCATTCGAACTCAAACGATGATGGCTGCCATCGTTGCTGTTGCTTCCGTCAGCTTTCTTTGCGCTCCCCGCCTCGTACTTTCCCCATTTATAAGCAGCTCCGAGAAATCCAATGCCACCGAGACATTAAGCATCGCATTGGGGTTGTTGGCTATTGGCGCAGTGATGGAATTTGTCGATACTGCACAAAACATAGCTATCGGTCTCCTGCGCGGGATTAGCGACACCACTACTGGTTTGAAGGCATCCCTCACTGGTTATTGGATTATAGGTTTGCCAGCTGCTTTAATACTTGCTTTTCCCATCGGTCTAGGGCCTCACGGGGTGTGGTGGGGATTGGTCATCGGGCTTGCCAGTTCTTCAATAATCCTTTGGAGAGCTTTCCTTCTCGCGACGCGTAAAGACCTTACCGTGAAACTCTAAAGAACTCGTCCCTCAAAGCGATATCCACGTCGCAGGTATCCGGTCGTTCACGTTCGTGTGCAACACTTAAAAGCATGGTTGACAAGCAGGCCGACACCTCATCATGCAGCGAAGCCCAACAGGCTTCGCCAGCTTTTGACGAAACTACAGAGTTTTCCACAAACCGGCTCGCAGGCGAGTTCACCGACGAAGACCGTTACGAGATTTTCAATGATGACCAGCTCTCCCTCAAGGCTGCCTTGATTTACCTGGTCGCAGCGCTTGTGGGCGGTTCGGTTATCGCTCTGGCGTCCTGGTTCGCCTTCCACCGCCTGAAGTGTCCCAGGTTTTGTTCCGTTTGAGTAGATGGGAAAATTTGGAACGTGCCAAGGAAATTTGACCAGGATGCGAAGGACCGTGTGGTCCGTCTTGTGGAAGACCGCATCTTGGCGGAAAATATGTCGATGCAAGCCGCGTGCCAGGCAGTAGCTCCAAAGCTGGGGGTTTCATGGCACACGGCCCGTCAATGGACTCAGCAGGCCCGCCGTGCGGGAAACATTCCAGAACCTGTGCCTGAAGATTTGGCTGCCGAGAACGCGAGGCTACGTCGTGAAAATCAAGAGCTACGCGACACTAACGAGCTGCTGAATGTCGATTCGGGGTAGTTGGTACCGCGAGTCCGCGTAGTTGGTACCGGTGTTCCATGTACCCGGTACTGCAAGGGGTTTTCTTTCATAGTTGATGCTGGCGACACCACAATCCGCTGGTGTCGCGTCAACATCTACTTGGAAGGAGCCGGTCCTTGTGGCCAACTTCAAACAGATCATCGCGATGTGCCTTGATGGTGCTAGCTACGCGCAGATCA
>CALLKG010000111.1:0-2584 GCA_938008395.1 Corynebacterium tuberculostearicum | reverse complement strand
GTGATAAGGTTCGCATCTTGCCGGCTACCGCGGCTTATGTGGCCCGCCTTGAGCAGTTGGCTGCACCTGAGCACGCGGTTGAGGTTGTGGCGCATCACTACGTGCGCTACCTCGGTGACATTTCCGGCGGCCAGGTTATTGCGGCGCGGTTGGGTGCACTGTATGGGATTGATCCGGATGCGCTTAACTTCTACGACTTCACCGCGATCGGGAAGATTCCGCCTTACCGTAATGGTTACCGGCAGCGTATTGATGAGATGCGATTGGTAGAAGCGGAGCGGGCGGCGCTTATTTCTGAGGCCCAGGCGGCTTTTGCGTTTAACTCGGGCATCTTTGCTGAGTTAGATCGGCTCCACTAAAACAGGTCTTGACTTTAAATTTAGCCTTGCCTAACCTATCTTTGGTATGGCAAGGCTAAGCTTGCATACTTTCATCTACACTCTTTCTGATTCGGAGAACTAAATGAAGCCAATCTCTGTGCTCACCGCCACCACTCTCGTGGCCGGTGCTCTCGCAGTACCTACTGCTACCGCTGCCCAAATTCCTGCCCTCGCTTCCGGTGAGCTCAACTGGCCCATCAAGGAGTCCTTCGTTTCCTACGTACAAAAGCCTTTTGCGAAAGGTAAGATTGAGGCCACTGATGGTGCCGTCCTCGCTGGCAAAACTTTCAAGCTTCCAGTGAATGCTTCCGCATCCAAGGTTGACGCAAAGGGTAACGGAACCATCGACACTGATGGTTCGCTGCACTTCCAAGCACACCCGGGCCTGGGTCCAGATGGCAGCTTTGGTCTCGATATGACGTTCAGCGACATCAAGGTAGTGGTTTCCGGCACTGATGCCACCATCACGGCGGACGTGAAGGCCACCGGCACCAAGGGGCCAAGCAGCAAGGAGGCACTTGAGACCAACCTGGATGACGCAAAAATCTCCACTTTTAAGTTGAGCGAGGCAATTGTTCCGGCAGCAGAGAAGACCTACACCACCAAAGGTGCACAGACGTCCATCACCCAGGTTGGCAGCGACGTGATGCTGGGCATCTACAAGCCGGGACCGCTAGAGGACGGAAACACTGACCTCACTGTCACCTATGCCAAGGCGGCTGCTGAGCCAGATCCAAAGCCTGAAGCGGGTTCTTCCGCGGGTGCAATCGGCGGCATTATAGCCGCGATTATTGCGATTCTGGCTGCAGTCGGTGCTGCCTTCTCTGGTGCGATTCCGGGTCTGAAACTGCCGAAGCTGTTCTAGGCAAGGGCGGCGTCGTCAAGCGTGGCTTGGTTGTGTCGCGGTTGTCCTAAGGTGGGAATGTAGTGGTGGATATCCTGAGTAAAGTTAGGATATCCAACCCAAAAAGTAGCCTTGACCGGCATGTTTGCTAAAGCAACCCTTCCTAGCGCGACGGAAATAAATCTGTATTGTTGGTGTTGCACTTAATGAAACGCCCCGGTTTGATAGGAAATTGCACTTACCGGGGGTCTTAGAGAAAGGTTCCTGACATGGACGAGAAGCTGCAAACCCTCCTGAACAACCAGGTAATCAACGAGCACGGCGCTGCTCTGATTTACACCCAGCTGGCATACGAGTTGGACAACCTCTCCTTCCCGGGTATGCGCGACTGGTTCTACGCACAGGCTGCAGAAGAGCGCGAGCATGCGCAGAAGATTGCTCAGCACCTGCTGGACCGCGGCTACCGAGTAGAGCTTTCTGACATCCCAGTTCCTTCCATCAAGGCAGCAACTCCGTTGGATGCTTTCGAGGCTGCCTTTGCTCACGAGCAGAAGGTATCCGAGCAGATCCGTGAGATCGCTCGCGCCGCTGACGCTGCTGGTGACTTGGATTCCCGCTCCCTCATTAACTGGTTCTTGGATGAGCAGATTGGGGAAGAGGCTACTGTTAGCGAGATTATTGACCAGATCAAGCTGGTTGGCAACGATGGCTCTGGCCTGCTGCGCATCGACGCTGGCCTGGCATCCCGCAACTCGTAATATCTATAACGAAGCCGTCAAGATTTAATAAAGTCTCCCATCGAGTAAACGCTCGGTGGGAGACTTTATTTATGACTACCAAGAACAAGATCCTCATCAGTTTTGCACTAGCACTACTGGCGGTGGCTCTAGTCGGTGGTATGGCTATGAACTCGACGTACCTTGCGTTGGGCACATTTCTTTTCACCTTTGCGCTGATGCTCGGTCCAGTAGCAGGGTTCGGTATGCTAGCGGGTGCGCTTGGCGTGTGCCGTCCGGTGACTCGTTCGCTGTATAGCTTGGCTGGGCTTTTACTGCTCGGATCCGTTGCCTCTATCGGTATGCTGCCGTGGAGTCATGCTGAAGTTCCGCTGCCGATGTTCGTTGCCGGTGCCGCGGTGGGAATCCTGGCTGTGCTGACTCAGGCGCGCCGCGTCTAGACTGGGGCGCATGGCTAAGCTTCTTTTCGATATGTACGGCGTGCTCATGCGCATTGCCAGCGCGGAGCAACAAGCCGAGCTCGAGAGGCTGGTAAATCCCGTGGACCCCGCGAGGTTCTGGGAAGCTTATCAGGCTGTCTCTTATACACATCTCCGAGCCCACGAGACCAGAGAGGATCTCGT
>CALLKG010000110.1:0-9490 GCA_938008395.1 Corynebacterium tuberculostearicum | reverse complement strand
GCTCCCCACTAGTAGGTAACTGATTTCTCAGTCCAACTAATGGGGAGCAGTTCATGACGTGACGGGGTTTACTATGCAGGGGCGACAGGACTCGAACCTGCAACCTACGGTTTTGGAGACCGTTGCGCTACCAATTGCGCCACGCCCCTATTCTTTTATTCCTCAATGCCTCAGCATCAAGCGTTGAAGACCTTACCAGAGCCATAGTTCCAATCCGAAACTAGGCACCGCCTGGACTGCCTTCAGCGCGGTAATAAAAAAGCGCCCTGCGGGCGCCTTTCTTTCCCGGTAGCGATGGCGAGAATTGAACTCGCGACACAGCGATTATGAGTCGCTTGCTCTACCACTGAGCTACACCGCCATATTCACCTTGGAGGAATTCCTTACTCCAAACATGAATGGAGCCCCCTGACAGAATCGAACTGTCGACCTTTTCCTTACCATGGAAACGCTCTGCCGACTGAGCTAAGGGGGCACATCCTAGCGTTGAACACATCGCTATTTCGTTGTGCTCTCCGTTGCGGACTCCAATAATCTAACCCGCTTTCAACGTTTTACACAAATCGCCACGTCAGAACGTAAAAATGCTTATCTCCTGTGACACCTTTTCGCGCCTTTTGAAGGCAGTTGGAGAACCGGCATGGCAGATCACTCCTGCGGGCCGCTCGGCCACTCCCCCTCCCGTGCGTCGGCAGCCGTGCGGAGGCACGTGGATTGGCAGGTGGGGAAAAGGGGCGTCGGCAAGCGTGGCAATGCTCACCGCGGGCAGTGACCTCGGCACGGACGCTGGTGGCTGAGTCCAGTGAGGCTTTCCGCAGTTGTTGAAAAGCTGCAAACAAGGCCATTGATTCGGGGCCCTGAGGGTTTAAGCTTGGTCTGTAAAATCCCCCACCCCATGCCAAGGAGCGCAGATATGTCCGCTACCGATATTGCCACCCCACACATCAATCCGCAGGGCGCGCCCATTGCGGAAACCATCCTCCTGCCCGGTGACCCGCTGCGCGCGAAGTTCATCGCCGAGAACTTTCTGGAAGATACCGTCCAGTTCAACGGTGTGCGCAATATGCTGGGGTTTACCGGCACTTTTAACGGCAAGCCCATCTCCGTCATGGGCTCCGGCATGGGCATTCCCTCCATCGGCATTTACTCCTGGGAGCTCATCCACAACTACGGCGTAAAGAAGCTCATCCGTGTCGGCTCCATTGGCGCCATGCAGGAAGACATTGAGCTGCACGATGTCATCGTCGCCTCGTCTGCATCCACCGATTCCAACTTCTTGAGCCAATACAACCTGCCGGGCAGCTACGCCCCCACCGCCTCGTGGAAGCTCCTCAAGGCCTTGGTGGATCAGGCCGAAAAGCAGCAGGCCCACATCCACGTGGGCAATATTTTGAGCTCGGATATCTTCTACAACTTTGACCAGAGCGTGAACGAGCGCTGGGCGCACATGGGTGTGCTCGGCGTAGAGATGGAATCCGCAGCGCTCTATGCCACCGCGGCTGAGGCCGGCGTGGACGCGCTGGGACTTTTCACCGTCTCCGACAACCTGGTGCACGATACCCACCTCTCCGCGGAGGAACGCCAGACCGCCTTCCGCACCATGATTGAACTCGCGCTTCCGCTCAACGCGCTCGACTAAAAGGACCCTCTCCCCCGTGACTTCCACCCACCCCACCGCTTCCCCGCAGGACAAGCGGACAGGCTCCGCGGTAAACCCCAAGGTTGCCGTACCCATCCTGCTCTTTGTCTTCGTCTTCTCGCTGGTTATTGATAACGGCTTTAAGACGATGACCATGCCGATCGCCGAGGCGCTGGACATCTCCGTTAAAACCGCCTCCCTCCAGGCTTCCCTCGCCGGCGTGATCATCGGCATCGGCGCCGTGGTCTACGCCGCGCTGGCGGATTCCATCTCCATCCGCAAGCTCATGCTCACCGGCGTGGTCCTCATTGCCGTGGGCTCGCTTCTGGCCTTCGCCTTTTCCAGCTTCTGGCCCATGGTGCTTACCGGCCGCCTCATCCAGACCACGGGCCTTGCCGCTGCGGAGACGCTCTATGTCATTTACGTGACCAAGCACCTGAGCGAGGCCGATCAAAAGACCTACCTCGGCTTTTCCACCGCCGCCTTCCAGGCCGGCCTGCTCATTGGCGCGCTGACCTCCGGCTTTATTTCCACTTATGTCTCATGGACGGCGATGTTCCTCATCCCGCTCATCCTCATCCTGGCCATCCCGCCGATTATCAAGCTGGTGCCGGAAGATGAGGCCGTGGAGGGCCACCTCGACGCCTTAGGCCTGTTTTTCATCGCCGTCTTCGCCACCGGCCTGACCATGTTTATGCAGGAATTCAACTGGGCATGGCTCATCTTTGCTGTCCTTGGCATCGTGGGTTTCATCATCCACATCGGTCACGCCAAGCACCCAGTGGTCACCCCGGAGTTCTTTACTAACGGCCGCTACGTGTGGACCATCCTCATGGTCTTCTTTGTCTACTCCACCCAGATGGGCTTTATCTTCCTGCTGCCATTTGCCGCACATGACCTGCACGGCATGAACATCGATAAGGCCTCCCTGCTGATGATCCCGGGCTATATTTGCGCCATCCTCATCGGTATTTTCTCCGGCAAGATCGGTGCCGTTTTGTCCTCTCGCGCCACCATCTACACCGCCTTCGCCCTGGTCGCCGGCGCGCTAGTGGCGGCCGCACTCTTTGTGCAGCTACACGTCGCCGTACTTATTCTGGCCATCGTGGCCTTTGCCTCCGGCTTTGCGCTGATGTACGCCCCGCTGGTCGATACCGCGCTGCGCAATATCACCGCCGCCAAGTCCGGCATCGCCATTGGCTTTTATAACCTGACCATCAATATCGCCATTCCGCTGGGCATTGCCTATACGGCAAAGCTGCAGGACCTCACCAGCTATAACACCGTGCTGTGGATCCTCGCGGCCGTCGCCGCCATCGGCATTGCCCTGTATATCGTCTCTGACCTCAAGATGGCCCGTTCCGAAGCCCGCCTCACCCGCTAAGGAGAACATTTATGACTTCCCGCACCGACGTTGCATCCATCATCGACCACACCCTGCTCAAGCCGGAGGCCACCCCGGACCAGTTCCGCGCTCTGGTCAATGAAGCGGCCGAGCTGGGCACCTATTCCGTCTGCGTTTCCCCGTCCGCCCTGCCCATCGAGGTTCCAGAATCCTTGCACATTGCCACCGTCGTGGGCTTTCCTTCCGGCGCTGTAAAGCCGGAGATTAAGGCCGCTGAAGCGGCCCGCGCGGTTGCCGATGGCGCCGAAGAGGTGGACATGGTCATCAATATCCCGCTGGCCATCGAAGGCCGCGCCGAGGAGCTGCAGGCCGAAATCCAGGCCGTGCGCGATGCCATCCCCGGCAAGGTACTCAAGGTCATCATCGAGTCTGCCGCGCTTTCCGACGACGCCATTGTCCTCGCCTGCAAGGCCGCCGCAGCCGCCCAGGCGGACTTTGTCAAGACCTCCACTGGTTTCCACCCGGCCGGCGGCGCATCCGTACACGCCGTGAAGCTCATGCGCGAGACCGTAGGCGACAAGCTAGGCGTGAAGGCCTCTGGCGGCATCCGCACCGCCAAGGACGCCTTGGCCATGATTGAGGCCGGCGCAACCCGCCTAGGCCTGTCTTCCTCCGCCAAGATCCTCGAGGAGCTCTAAGCCATGTCACAGGCCGCCACCGTGGATTATGACTACGCCCGCACCTGGGCCGAGCACGACCCCGATCCGGACACCGCCCGCCAGGTGATGACCTGGATTGAAGAGGGCAATACCGACGCACTCGCCGCCGCCTTCGCCGGTCCCCTCGCCTTCGGCACCGCAGGCCTGCGCGCCGCCGTGGGCGCGGGCGAGTCTCGCATGAATCGCGCCGTAGTCATCCGCACCACCCATGGGCTTATCTCCTGGCTCAAGCAGCACGTGGATACCCCAGTGGTAGCCATTGGTTGCGATGCCCGCCACGGCTCCGCGCAGTTCCAGCGCGATGCCGCACAGGTCATCTCCGCGGCCGGTGGCAAGGCCTTGGTTCTGCCGGCGCAGAACCCTACCCCGCTGACCGCCTTCACGGTCCGCTCGCTCAAGGCGGATGCCGGCATTATGGTCACCGCCTCGCATAACCCGCCAGCCGATAATGGCTACAAGGTCTACCTGGGCGGCCGCATCGCCACCGGCCCGGCAGAAGGCGTACAGCTGGTCTCTCCCGCCGATGCCGAAATCGCCACCGCCATCGCCGCGGCACCCCATGCCGATGAAGTCCCGCTATCCACCGAGAACATCGCGGACGTCGATACCCGCGCCGAGTACCTCGACCGCGCCGCGCAGCTCGTGGGCGCGCATACCGATGTCACCATCGCGCTGACCGCCATGCACGGCGTCGGTGCCGCCCTGGGCGAAAAGCTGCTGACCCGCTGCGGGTTCCGCGTCTCGCTGGTTCCTGAACAGGCCCAACCGGATCCCGATTTCCCCACCGTTTCCTTCCCCAACCCGGAAGAGCCGGGTGCCCTCGACCTCGGCATCCGCCACGCTGAGGAGATCGGTGCCGATATTCTTATCGCTTATGACCCGGATGCGGATCGCTGCGCCGCCGCCGTGCCCACGTCCTCAGGCACGTGGCGCCAGCTCACCGGCGATGAAACCGGCGCCCTTTTGGGCGACTATCTTGCCCGCCAGGGTGCGACAGGCAACTTCGCCAACTCGCTCGTCTCCTCCCGCCTGCTCAGGCGCATCGCCGCCCACTATAGCCTCGGCCACAAAGAGACGCTCACCGGTTTCAAGTGGATCGCCCGCACCCCAGACCTCGCCTTTGGTTATGAGGAAGCCATTGGTTTCTGCCCGGACCCCACCGCTGTCCGCGATAAGGACGGCGTCGCTACCTCCGTAGTGCTCGCCAGCCTCGCAGCCGAATGCAAGGCCGCAGGAACCACCTTGCTAGAGCGCCTAGAAGGCATCTACGCCACCGTGGGCGCCCTCTACACCCAGCCGCTGACCTTCCGCGTCGATGACCTCAGCATCATCGCCCAAGCGATGGATAAGGTCGCATCTACCCCGCCCGCTGAACTGGCTGGCTCGCCCGTGGCGAAGGTAGAGAAATTCGCCCAAGGATCCAAGTTCTTCACCGACAACGATGACCGTGTCATCGTGCGCCCCTCCGGTACCGAGCCGAAGCTGAAGTGCTACCTCGAATCCCCCGATGCCGACCGCCTCGATGCCATTGCGGCCGACCTGCGCGCCTACTTCGGGATTTAAACCCCTCCCCGCTCCGCGCTCTCTAACTGGTCCTTCTGAGATTGCTTAGGGCCAATGAGGATGCGGACTAGAGGGCTTGCTGCCGCCAGGCCCACCGCCGCAGTACCAACTATGGATTCCGGTGGGTCAAAAAGAACGAGTATCGCCGGTATAAGGATCAGCGCGCCGAAAATGACACCTACGGTTGTAAAGAGCCGTACTTTTGATTCAAATATCGCGTACTCGAAAGATTCTGCTGTAACTTTCCTATCGAGGACAATATCTGCATGAGCGTCCTCCATAATCCGATCGCCTGCGCCCGGCTGAATGTCATTGTGCTGTTTGATTATCTGTGGATGCGGAGTTGGCCCCTGAAGCGCCCACACAGCAATTTGGTCATCAAGGTTAGAAAGCCTATTTACGCCAGGGAGCGCTCCTCCAACTGGTGGGAAATCGCTACGTTTATTTTCCGGTGCGCCCGATAACTGCGAGTCCGATTGCGCAGATGCGCTTGCTGCGCTGCCTGCGCTACTCGCTGGCTTTGAAATAGGTGAATCTCGTTTACCCCGTCCAGCATCGTTCGGATCTTCTTCATATCCCATATCCTATCGCTTAACCCCGTACCTTCATCTCTACAGTGACTTTCTGTGCCTGATGGTATGGCTACCGAGCACGCCTGTTTGTACACAGCGCCTTAGAAAGGTGTAGTTTGCTGGTCCTGAAGGCCAAAATGAGAGGAGTTAAAGATTAAAGGACCCCACCATTCATCCTTAACAGTTTTGCTAAAGATTGCAGTTGGTATTTCATCATTGCTCTGCCTCGGCTATTTCATTGGCGGTTTGAATGCGGTATACGTTGCCAAGACCCTGGCGGGATCGGATTCCACCTCATTGCCAGATATTTCTCGCAGGCTAGGAAATGGCTTTTTCTACTTCAAGCCCGTTGCCACAACATCCAGGAGTCCAATTGTTTCATGCCGATTTAGAGCACTACTTAGCCATTGTTGAGCGGGTTTATGTTGCGGTGCAGCGGAGTGGAAGGCATAAACGAGAATGTTGACATCAGGAATGATCATCGAGTACCGCCCACACAGCTTCTTTGTTGCTGAGATCAACTAGAGCCGGTCCGCCGCAATCGAAGGAGGGCAGGTTAACGGGGGTGTCTTCGGTACTGATGCGGGCTTCCTTCTTGAGGGCAGCGCGGACCGCCTCTTCGACGTATGAGCTCAAAGTGACATTGTTGGCTTTGGCTTGGATCTTCGTTTCTTCAAGGAGTTTCGGCGGGAGGTTTATCGTCGTGCGCATACCTTTAGGGTAGAAAGCATCAAGTCATCATTCAAGAGGTGCAATGATGTATCTGCCTTCAGGAAGCCGTGAAAGGTTGACTGGTGTCTTAATTCAGTGCGAGCGTCAGGATCAGTACTCCGATGGAGAATGCGAGCATGCCTAAGCAGTTGATCCAGAATGCGCTACCGAGGAAGTGGGCGCGGACATGGGCTGCTGCGGCCGCGCAGAAATAGGCGATGACTCCAATCATGGCTGTGATTCCTACGCCGGGGAACCAGAGGCCGGCAATGAGTCCTACGGCGGCGAGGCACTTGATGACAATGAGCGCCCACCACCAGTCCTTGGGGAGTTTGACGCCGCTGAGGCAGGCTTCGATGAAGGGGACTGGTTTGAGGGAGAGGGCGGCGTCGCCAAGCAGAATGGCTGCTAGTAGAAGGGAGGGCCAGGCTGGGGAAGATTCTAGGATCATTGGGTTACTCCGAATGCGGTGTTGAGGCGTTCGATCGATGAGGCGGCTTGGGATGTGAGGTGCTCGGTGTCGTAGATTCCGGCGGCCCAGCCGATGAGTAAGCCGAGGTAGACGTTGTACAGCAGGTCGGCGTACTCGGCCGCATCGGCGCTGCTGAGCCTGGTGCCGAGTCGCAGGGTGATTTCATCGGTCAGGAGCGTTTTGAGTGCGGTGAGCGCTTCGCCTTGATTGCCTTGTTGGATGAGTGCTGCGCCAAAGGCGCGGGAGAGCTCTTCGTGGCCGGTAAACATCTGGAGGAAAGGTCTCAGGACATCGAGAAGGCTATCGGATTGTCCCCGGATGTCATCGTGGAGTTCTGAAATGTGTTGGCCAATGGTGCGGATGAGCAGCGTTTGTTTGTCGCCGACTCCCATGACGGTTCCCACGCTAACGCCAGCTTCGGATGCGATAGTCCGGATGCTGGTGGTGGCGTAGCCCTGAGTGAGGAAGAGTTCGTAGGCGGTGGCTAGGACCTTGCTGACGGTGCCAGCTTTGGCGGCCGAGCGCGATGAGTGAACGTGTTCAGTGAACATGTTCAAAAGGGTAGCTCTTGATGGTTTCGAGGTCAATGACGCCGAAGTGTTGACAGTTGGCGCTAGGCCAGCGTGGGGAAGACGCGGTCGCGCAGCAGGTGTGCAAGCTCGCGGTCGGGGGCTGCTGGGTTGACCCAGGCGGTGTCGCCGATTTCGGCGGCGGCATGGGGTTCGTCGGCGGTGACGGTGCGGGTGTAGGTGAAGATGGTGCCGACGACGACCTCGCCCGGTTCGTTGGCGGCGGGAGCGTCGAAGGTGCCGAGTTTGTTGAGGCTCTCGGCGTCGAGGGTGAGGCCTACTTCTTCGGCAACTTCGCGCAGGGCGGCGTCGACAAGCGCCTCGCCCGCCTCGGGCTTGCCGCCGGGCAGTTGGTACTTGGTGGAGGACTTCTTGCGCACGGTAAGCACGTGGCCTTGTGGGTTGCGGATGACGACGGCTGCTACTTCAATCATGGCTGCTGATTGTAGGCGGCCTAGAGCAGCGGCAGGAGCACGAGGGCGAGATTGAGTGCGATGACCAGCGCGGCAAGCGTCCAGCCCACGGCCATAGACCAGGGTTTCGCGGCGAACTCACCCATGACGTCCCGGGAGCCGGCATAGCGGAAAAGCGGGATGATGGCGAAGGGGATGCCCAGGGAAAGAAGTGCCTGGCTGACCACCAGTGCCATAGTGGGGTCGACCCCGCAGCCGATGATGACCAGCGCCGGGATGAGCGTGACCAGGCGGCGGACTAGTAGGGGGACCTTGATGTGAAGCAGGCCGTCCATGATTTCGGAGCCGGCGTAGGCGCCCACTGACGTCGAGGCGAGGCCGCTGGCCAGCAGGCCGATGGCGAAGAGAACGCCGGCCAGCGGGCCGAGGTGGCTGGCAATCGCCGTGTGGGCCCCGGAGATGGTCTCTGTGCCGTCCACGCCGTAGAGGGCCGAGCCCGCCAGGACCAGCAGGCCCACGTTGACGAGCCCGGCGATGGACAGCGCCACGGCGATGTCCGCGCGGGTGCCGGCCAGCACGTGGGGGATTTCCAGGTCGGGGTAGCGCTGCTTGGTCAGGGAGGAGTGTAGGTAAATGGCGTGCGGCATGACGGTGGCGCCCAACATGGAGGCGGCCAGCAGGATGCTGTCCTTGCCCTCTAGGCGGGGGATGAGGCCGCCGGCCACGTCGGCGGGGTCGGGCGGGGCGATGGCGAGGCCGGCAAGGAAGCCGATGCAGATGACCAGGAGCAGGCCGATGACAAGCCCCTCGAACCACTGGTTCTTCTTCTGGAAGATGAGGAGAATGATGGAGACCGCGCCGATGATGAGCGCGCCCGCGAACAGGGGGAGGTTGAAGAGGAGTTGCAGGGCAATGGCGCCGCCGATGACTTCGGCGAGGTCGGTGGCCGCGGCGATGAGCTCGGCCTGGGCCCACATGCCTAGGCGCGCGCGGCGGGAGAGACGCTCGCCCATGATTTCCGGCAGGGAGCGGTGGGTGACTAGGCCCAGTTTGGCGGAGTGGTACTGGATGAACATGGCCATGAGGTTGGCCACGACGAGTACCCACACCAGGAGGTAGCCGTAGTGGGAGCCGGCGCTGATGTTGGCGGCTACGTTGCCGGGGTCGACGTAAGCCACTGCAGCAACGAAGGCGGGGCCGGTGAGGCTGATTAAGGTCTTACGCATAGGCATCTCCATACCAAAAGTTCAACTACTTGAAGTCTAGTTTTCATCGCCATATGTTCAAGCCAGGGGATCGCTGGGGTTTTCTTAGTTGTTTTCCTCGCCAGTGCTTATGCGGTGTGGCACAAGGCTAAAAGCTCCCGCACCCAGGAGCCCAGCGAGTAGATCCCGCCTCACAGCTGCAGGTACGCTTGAAACCCCGCAAGCTTTTGAACTGGCCCCCAAAAGTTGGACTGGTTTAATTCTAGGCGGTGAGGGACTCAA
>CALLKG010000109.1:0-9669 GCA_938008395.1 Corynebacterium tuberculostearicum | reverse complement strand
GGCATAGTTCAATCCTTCCTTAGCTGAGGTAGGAACTAAACCCAGGACGCTTCAGTTGCGGCTAAAGCGATGGGCAAAGTGCGGGTCATGGTCTAAAAGTTCACCCAGTACACGCGTGGTTGCTGCTAGTAGCTTCATCTGCGCAGATTTACCCTCATGGTCAGCGTAGACAGGGTCAATCAGCCAGATGAACTGGGC
This sequence comes from Corynebacterium tuberculostearicum, assembly GCA_938008395.1. GTDB lineage: Bacteria > Actinomycetota > Actinomycetes > Mycobacteriales > Mycobacteriaceae > Corynebacterium > Corynebacterium tuberculostearicum_L. The sequence continues at coordinate 9,471 of CALLKG010000109.1, read as the reverse complement.
TTTGCCGTTAGTTGGGTTGATTCCAACCCAGGCCGGCCCGACGTTATGAGTAATCAGTGAGCGCACCACGTCGCGGACATAGGGGTTTAAGTCTGCGGGGTCACCGCCTGCGGTACCTACTTGATCAACGTCTACGACCAGGACGGCAGCGTACTGCTTGGTGGTGAGCATGGCGTACTCGCACCGTCCTAAAGCATCAGTCTCGAAGCGATACATACGCGGCGAGTTCGTACCGTCAGCGTTGTGTCGATAGGCCTTTTTAAAGTCTCGTGTGACTGAACCGTGGAGTACATCGCGGCCTAGATGCTTGCGTAAAAGGTCGCGGTCACTGGCAGATGCTGGGGTGTTGTCCAGCCCGCCACGGTCGCGCTCGACACGGGTAGGTGTTTTAGTGTGCGCGTTCTGCGCGTAAGCCTGTAGACTCATGGCTGTGCTTTCTCCCAGGTGTGTGCTGGGTGATAAGCGAAAGTCATCGGGTTGCCGCCCGGTGGCTTTCTTCGTTTTCGTATTGTCTCCCACCGAGCCTAAATGACACCGGTGTTATTTACTAGCCATGACACGCGAAAAATATACCTTTTACCTGCGGTTACGTATGTCTAAACATATGGCAAGACATACGTAACCGCGTTTCAGCTGCACAGGGCAGTCTGCGCAGATTTACCCTCAAGGAATGAAACCCCAGGTCAGGCTGCGCATATTTACCCACAAAGCAAAAAGCGTGCGCATATTTACGCATACGCGTGTGCTGATTTACCCCCCACGATGCACTGTTTTATCTGCGTTGACTTCTCACCCCCAAACCGATTCCTAAAATGCGCATGGTTACAGAAGGGTCTTAATTTAGCCGTGTGAGAAAAGTTTATGGAGAGCGGGTCATACCCCAGGAAGGAGACCTATGGGGTATGAAATCCACTTACATCCAGAAATTAGCTATGCGCTGAAATGGTGGAACAGATAGGACGCCGCAATGCTAGTCCCGATCGGAAGAATTATGTGTATCCAAAAGGGGTTTAAACGCACATTAAAGTAATACACATAAAGCCAAGCGAAATACCCGTATGAGATACAGGAATTAACGCAATCATTAAATCGGCAAACCCACCGGGATATATATTTTTCCCATATGCGGTACCAACATAAAGTGCACCACACGAAGATGGCAATTTCGACGTCTACCAGCAGATTTATCAGAACTCTGCGAATCATATTCACTCCAAACAGAACGCCGGAGTGGTGACCGCACAATATTCAAAACCTGTATCTTTTTGACGTAATTGCGTCTATCCAGTAGAGTAACAATCACATCGGTTAACAACATCCGTACAAGCATCTAATACGTACCTCCGGGTCGGAAATTAGTAATCATTGATATCGACACTCACCAGAATGTCGACCAGGCACAGCCGCCCTATGGCGTTTTTGACGCTGCCACGTCAAAAACACTTGCAAATGATCTTACATAAGAATGTCTTATGTGTCAAGTAGTATCCCCTAAGAATTTATTTTCTTAGGGGATATTTTGTTTTCAGCCCGGAAGTGGGCGCTAGAGCCCTTCAAAGTTTCCCGGCTCAATCTGCGCATAAGTTGGCACACCTGCGCAGGTTTACCATCACGTAAAAATAGCGTGCGCTGATTTACTCATACGGTGGCGAATTATCCAGAGCAACAGGGATACAGCAATACAGTAATACAGGCTCTGTAAACCTGTATTGCTGTATGACTGTAAACCTTTATTTATTGTTGTGGACGTATTCTTCGAGGTAGGTGCTAACAATCTCGCGGATGGTCACGCCTTTTTGGGCGGCGATGACTTTAAGTTCTGCGTGAAGGTCGCGGTCGATTTCAATCGTCATCTTCTTGACGTAGTCGCGGCCTGTGGGTTGATGGAATGCGCTTCGTACTGTTTTCTTCTCGGCTGCTGGGGTTAGCTTCGCGGCTTTTTTCGTTGAGGTTCTCGGGCCTTGCTGCGCCCTGGCGCGTTCTTTGCTGGTGCTCATTTCATCATCTCCATGAGTTCGTCGGCGACGTGGTCGTATCCGTGCATGTCTGGGCCTGGGCAGTATCCGAACGCTAGGTGCATATCTTCGCGTAGCGGGATTTCGGTTTTAAAGTGCGGCATGTGTTCTGCTTCGAGCGCTTCTCGTGCCGCGTCAAGGGCGCTGGTGCCTTTCCTGGCGAACGTCAGTAAGACTGCATGAGGTGTTCCGTTGACTGCGTCACGCAGCTCCCATACTCGGGAGAGGTCGGCAGCAGCAGAACGGGTCGGAAGAATGATGAAGTCGCTGACTGCGATTGCTGCTTCGATAGCGTTCTCGTCTCCTGGCGGTACATCGATGAACATGAACTCGTCGTCTCCGACGAGCGCTGCTTGCCTATCGACGCGCTTAGGAATGGAGAGTTCTACCTCAAACGGCAAGGGGCTTCCTCCATCCTCTGCGCGTTCAGACCATTCCAGTGCCGAGCCCTGCCGGTCTAGGTCGGTTACGGTCACGGTCTTTCCTCGGTTGGCGAAAACCGTGGCAAGAAACATCGTTGTGGTGGTCTTGCCAACGCCACCTTTGGCGTTAATGGCGGTAATGATCATGGCTTCTCCTAGGTGGATAAATCATTGCCCCTACCACTTTACAGGTTTAAGTAAATACTGCTTTACAGGTTTACAGTAATACATTTTTACAGGTATCTGTAAAGATAAAATCGCAGGCAGATAGTACTTTTAGTTTTCTTTATCGTCAGACTCAGCAGAAATTCCAGCAAGCATGATGCGGTAAAACTCGTTTTCAATGCTCTTTTCTTCGAAGTCCGCAGCGACGTGTTCCCAGTGGTATTCCTCCAATTGGGGCAGCATCGCTGTTACTGCCATCTTGAGGTAGAAACCGCGACTGCGTCCGGTGCGAGCACACAGTGTGTCTAGGCGTTCAATGATGTCCTCTGGCATGCGTACAGATACCACGCGCCCGGAGGGGTGGGGTCCTTGAACCATTGACGTAAGTCCTTCCCTTGCCTGTCGTAAACATTGTTTACGTATTGTCTTTGGCAGTCCTACTCTTTTTCTCGTGAGCGTTATTTGCTTTTGTAAACATTGTTTACCATAGGTTCGACATCGACGAGGGGGACGCAGATTTTTCGTTAAAGCTCTGGCCCCTCGCTCTCTGGGGCGTTATCCAACCAGTTGTCTTGGTCGTTGTCGTAGTCGCTATCTGTGGCAGCTTGCTGGTGGAACCGGGCGAGCATCTCATCATCTGCGGTGGTACTAATACCGAGTGAGTCGAGGAAGTCCAGGGATTTCTGTAGCTCCTGCTCGTCGCTGCGTTGGGAGCGCAGTTCGTCTAGCTCGGTCTTAAGCTGGCGAATCGGATCAGTAAAGCTGTCGCGATAGTCCACGGCTTGGTCATAGGATGCAGCTACCTTGTCGCGCACGTTGATTGCTTCGTCTAGGAGGGCCTGGTCATTGTTGCTGTGGCGTAGCCTGCCGAAAAAGCCCCTCGAGTTCTTCGTGTCCTCGAACTCGCGCACTACAGCATCTTGCTTGGAATACTGCTGTCCGAGCTGTTCAACCTGCTGGTTAGCCTGGTCGTACTCACCGCGCAGCGTCTCAAGCTGATTGTTTACCCGTTCTATCTCGGCATCGATACTCTCCACGGCGTCATTGGACGGTGTAGCGCTGTACTCGTTGCCTGATTCCGGTTCTGGCACCTCGTCGGCGTTGTTGGCCTGGGCGCGAGCATGGAAGTCAGCAAAGCGCGCTTCGCGTTTAGCGGCAAAGCTGCGCATGTACTTACCCATTTCGGTGCCGACAAACGGGTTATCGGTGTCCGTTTGGGAAGGCTGGTTGACGAGTTTGGTCAGCTCCCAATCCTGCTTGGCTTGCCCAAACAGCGCCTGGGGCGTTTTATCGCCTTGCTCGCGCATTCCTGCGGAAACCAGCAGGTCGCGGGCGTATTCGTCAGACTCGCGACGGATAATCTGGCCGACCTGGCCGTGGCCGGTCTCGGTGTCTCCCGGCTGGGTCTCGGCGATATAAAGGAAGTTGCCCTCACGCCCACGAGTCATCGGCACATAGACACTGGCCTTGTCCAGGTTGCCAACCCCTGCCACCACACGGGCGACATCGACGGTCGCGCCTTGGGAACTATGACCAGTAGCGGCATAGCCCAGCTGGGTGTGTTTATCGAGGTAGTCGCGGTTTAGTGTCACAGTGGCTAAATCATCATCACACCGTCGGGCCGTAATGGAACCGTCTTTCCCGATGGAATCAACGACCCAGCGTTGACCATTGCGGACAACATCGCCGTTGCTGGTCACCAACTTTGCATCGTTGCGACGAGTCAAAATGACGTCACCGACACCAGCTGTCAGCCCATCGGACAGACCCAGGCGGTGCTCAGGGTTAATCTCGCCGCGCTCGGCGCGAATCTTCTGCGCCGCAGCATTGAGCGCAGTGACCTGGTCACGGGTTGCTCCGACCAGCAGCGACTGCTTTCCTGCGGCAGTATCATCACGCCACCCGGCCAACGCATCGTCCATCATTGCCGTAACCGATCCTGCGTGCAGGCGCTTGTTCTGCATGTACCACTCGGCGGCACGAGAAACGTCTGCTTCCTCGCCACCGCGCAGCCACTTCGATGCTTCACGCTCACCCGCATCACGTTGGCGGAACACCTCGCGTAGCTCAACGGCATCAGGCAATTCATGAGACAAGGTCGCCAGCAGACCAGAACGAGCCTTGACCGCAGAATACTGCTCTGGGTCTCCCACAAAGACCACGCGAGCATCAGCAGCGCTCGCAGTCTCCAGCACACGGATCGTATCGGGGTTAGACACCATGCCGGCTTCATCAACAACCACAACGGTGTCCCGGTTCCAGCCCAGCTTCACCGCTGTATGCTCCGGTATCAGCTCGTCTGTGCCAACAAAAGCACGCGCAATCGTCATGGATTCATCGGCCACATTCTCACCGACCATCACGTCAGCAGCCTTACCCGTAGGAGCTAGGCCTACGACGTGTTTACCAGCCTGATTCCATGCCTTATGCGCGGCCTTGAGCGAAGACGTCTTACCGGCACCAGCAGGTGCGACCACTACAGACGCCAGATAGTCAGAGCCGACAACCGCGCGCATAGCATCAGCCTGCGCAGGCGAAAGTTCCCCCTCGACCGGTTGGATCGACTCAGCATTGACGCCGCGCTCAACGCGTGCAGTAGCCATATCAACACCACATTCAACCTCATCGACCACCTCGACAGTGGTGTACTCAATCGCGCCGTTCTGTCGCCCCTGCTGGCTTGAATCGTGCCGCCCGGAGAGCAAAGAAAAAGCGGCGACATTAAGCGATTGCCTAATTCTCTGCCGGGGTTTCCATAGTTGAATGAGGCTTATACGTATTTCCTCTAAGGGGGTCCAGACTGTATAAGTAATGAAAATTCATCCGATAGGTGTTACCGTATCGATGCTATGAGTCTTGCTAAGTTTGTTCCTGCCCCCAAAGCCGCACAGGACTCGGCTCGATTTGTTCAAACTTATCTGCTGGATAAATCAGCTCGCGAATTCTTCCTCCAAGAGCGAATGAAAAATGTAGTAGCTCTTGCTAAACAAGGGAATTGGTCTGAGGCGTCTGAAGAGTTCCGCGAGCAGACAGGTGCGGATATTAAAATGAGTGTCTTTGCAGCTCAAATTGCTTCTATTGTTTAGGCACAAAGAAGTTCCTGTTCAACAGGTGTAATGCGCTTTCCTAAATAAGAGTTCTGAGACACGATAAAAGACTAAACGGGTAAGAACCTTTAAAGGTTCTTACCCGTTTAGTCTTTCCGCCTTGACCGTGTGGGAAGTCAGCGCGGGTGGTGACATCGGCCATGGACGCACTTTTTCGGCGCTTACCTTGATTATTAGTACTGTCTTGAAACCAATATATTTGGGCACATTTGTAGATGAAGGGTACCCAATCAGGAGCGTCCTCCGCTTCTGCGGCTGACGTACTCCTGACTCACTTAAGTGGTAATTGCCGTTCTTAGATCACATCAGGAAATTGATGCGTTTACTTATGGGGTCGACGCCGCTCCAGGAGAAATAAAAACGAGTATGCATACGGCATGCTTTAAGACAAGGTGTAAATGACAATACCAATAATGGCAATGACTGCCATTATTATAGAAAAAGTAATCAACCTCTTATCGTATGGAAGTTCATAAACTGAAGGGGACACTTCCTTAGCTGCTGTCTTTACGCTCCCCAGCATGAGGGCTGTGAACAATAGAAATGTTAAAAGGTGAGCCCACCAAGGAACGGGATTGCTCCATGTTATGAAAACGTTAGCAGACGTGAAAATCCCTGCCATAAGGAGAGCGAGTGTGATGGGGCGCATGTTATTCCCGAAGGATGTTTTCACTCTGCCGTCGAGAGCAAATGAGGTGAGATTAGCCATGCTTAACATCCTACTGCAGTTGCTGCTGCCCCCGCCGCAATGGTGCAAGGGATTCCTGCGGCTCCACCGGTTCCCGCTGAAGCGGGAATGCATACAAGGCCTTCAACTGCTGCCCCTACACCCCACTTGACCCATTTATTGTTGGTGCAGGCCCTTTCAGCAATCCCCGAAGATGACACGGGGACGATGGTCCCGTCCTTATCTTGGAAAAGCTTCATGTCTTTAGGTAGTTCTGCATCTACTGAAGCGACTAGATCGCCGTGTTTATTATGTACATTTACGGTTGCCCCGGAGAGTGTTACTTTATCTCCGCTTTGCAGGTGAGGCTTAAGCCCTACGCCGTCCATTGCATCAAATGATCTGCGTCCGTCCTTTGAGTCAAACGTCAAAGCATCTTTTTTCGTGTCTTGTTGTGCATGATTGCCAGTTGCGGCTTCGGCTTGAGCGGCAGTGGCTAGCCCTCCACTCGTCGCCAGCGCAAGCGCGATAGAGGCAAAGATTTTCTTAACGGACATTTTATAAAACCCTTTCCTGGTACGTGAGTGACTAAATTCGTCACCCTATCGATATGTGAAATTAGAGACTTTTTTATTTATTCATCAAACGTTCAAGCGGTCAAGCGAAAGGAGTGAAAATTAACCATATGTTTACAACACCCTCGATAGCTCACCGCATATTAATTAGGAAATCACCCTATAGACAAAGAGGTTACGAGAACGTTAATGAAGTGCCCCGAGTTTTGTTCCTAGGCATTTGCCTTGATTTCTATTATTTCTTGCGGCGGGTTCTGCTTCCAAAATTCGGGGCACTTCGCAACCTCGATGTTCGTGTTGGCACAATGGACCTCGCCGTTGCCACGCTGACCCCTGGATCGTTTTCCTAATTGGCTACTGGAACGACGCCCCCGGGCAGCCCCAGTCTTAGCCCGTCATTAAGCAAAATCACTGCTCAAGGTCTATCTAGTTCCACTAGGCCACCTTTCTGCTAGTAACAATCACATAACGAGCAGCTAAGAAGGTTGAAGCTTCACACTACTTATCCCTACCGTGGATGGTGACCTTTTCCACCTAGAGATTTGAGGAAACGATGATCTGTAAGCGAGATTTTGGAAAAATGGCGGGTACAGCATTGACGGGGTTGAGTATTGCCCTTGCTTCTGCTGTACCAGCTCAGGCCGCAGAAACCCCCAATCCGAAACTGTCCCACAATCAAGTGGTAGGACAAAGCCAAACAGTTACTTATTCCGATGGAACTACTGTGACTGGTGTTATGGCTGACGATGGTCAAAACGTACAATTGTACCTTAATGAAGAATATGTTAAGACAGCTTCCCTGGAAGAGCTAGCGGAAGCTGCTAAAATGGCTGAATCCACTCAATCGGGCGGCGTCCAGCTGCGGAGCGCTTGTGGACATGTTCTAAATGGCGTAGCAGCTGCCAATGGCCTACTGTGGACCGCAGCAGGATTGACCGCTGGGACAGGAAATCTTCCTGCTGCCGCTGTTGCCGGTGTTTCTGGTGTAGCGACATCGGCAATTATCGGTGTTGCTGGTGCAGAATGCTAGGCGTGGAACCCCAGAAGCGAGAGCCGCTTAGTAAGGCTCAGATCGTCTCTATCAGTTCAATCCTGTTGGCAATCGGTATCACTTGGACCCTAGTAGTCTTTTATCGATTTAACGTGAAGTCAATTACAGGGGAATGGGGAAACCTGATGTTGGCTTCCGCAGGTCTAGGCTTCGGTTTTTCTGCCCTATATGCGGGGTTTAGCCACAAAAAAAGGATATTTTCTTTTGTGACACTGGGAATTTTGACGAGTATTTTCTTGTTCATCGCAATGTCATATTACTCAGAAGCCTTTTAATAGACAGCCATTTTGATGCTGTTTATGTGAATGTCGCCCAACATTTAAGATGGTTGGGCGACATTTGCATGCTCTGTGCCATGTAGAGCCCCCTTTAAGGGGGCAGGTGGTGATCACGGTGGTCAGGGCTCGTTCGGTCCGGGTGTGGCGCTCCAGCAGCCAGTCCGGAAAAACGATTCTGTGCGCAGTTTCGGCACGGGGACATCGATGATGCCGACCCAAGTGTGCTCCGCTTAAACCTATATTAATGTCAATTGGCTACCCCAGAGCAAGAGCTCTTAGGACCGCCAATCTGTGTACTAAAGGGTTTCCCTTTTGCTTAGAAAACAGGGAAACCCTTGAGCCAGTCAAAAGTACCCATGCCGCTGACAGAAGGACTATAGTGACAGTATTTCCACTAGCGATTGCATAGCCTACACTGAAGGTGAAAATAAGCCAGCCGATAACGGAAAGCCAAAATCCTACGGTTCGTTGTGAGGAATTCTTCAAAAGGATCATCTCTCTAGACTATTTCTAGTTGCCTAGGTCGTTAATGGCCTTTCGCAGCTTTACCGCAAGTGTAACCTGCATGTCCACTAGCAGCACCGGCAGATACTACAACTCCCGCCACGGCTACCCCTGTTCCCCAGTAAGGATGATTCCTCCCATGGCCAGTGCCCCACCCGTTGCCCCCATGGAAGTAAAGAGGCCATCTCCTACATCTTGGTTCACTACTGGAGTCTTTCCCCTTGACAAGTGGCGAAGAGTACTTGACTACAACGGTGTCACCATTTACGTCATAGTCGACATGATTGACAGATTCATCGGAGACAAGAAAAGATTTCTGAAGGGTAGCAGCAACTTTTCCGTTCTGATCATGGACAATTACGGTGCCGTCCGCCTTCTTTTCAGCGCCCCCTCTCGATAGACAGTACATAGACAGTACGTATCCATCTTCGGAGATATCTTGTACACGCAGGATTGTGCTGTCGACTTGCGCCAACGCACAATGGTGGAGGGTACCTCCACTCCAAAACGCAGCTGCCTGACGATCCCCTCACAATCGCTAGGCAGTGCAATTTCGGACAAGACCAACTCGCCAAAGCCAACAATCTTGCCAAAGAAGACCACACCAAGAAACAGGCCGATCAGCCTTCTATGACAACGCTATTCCAACCGAATACAATCACTCCATTGGAAATCAGAAAAGGACCC
>CALLKG010000108.1:0-9961 GCA_938008395.1 Corynebacterium tuberculostearicum | reverse complement strand
TGCTAAGCCGGGTGACAAGATTACTGTTCCGGTTGTTGTGACGTATCCGGATGGTTCTAAGGACACTGTTGATGTAACTGTCACTGTTTCCGAGCCGGATACTAAACCGGAGGTTCCGGATACTGATGGTGACGGAATCCCGGATTCTCAGGATCCGGATATCGATGGTGATGGCGTCAATAACTCTGATGAGAAGGCTGCTGGTACCGATCCGTACAACCCGGATACCGATGGTGACGGCACCAAGGATGGTGACGAGGACGCCGACGGTGACGGCAAGACCAACGCTGAGGAGTCTGACCCGTCTGTTGATAAGTCCAAGGACTCTGACGGTGACGGCATCCCGGACATCATCGATAAGGATGATGAGGATGGTCCGAAGGATGATAAGGATAATGACGGCATCATCAATGCTGAGGACCCGGACGCTGATGGCGACGGTGTCTCTAATGATGATGAGAAGGAAGCTGGTCTTGATCCGCTGAATCCGGATACCGATGGTGACGGCACCAAGGATGGTGATGAGGACACTGACGGTGATGGTAAGGCCAACAAGGACGAGTCTGAGGTTCCTGAGGGTAAGGTAACCGACGAGGACGGTGACGGTCTTGGCGATACCGGTGTTACCGATAAGGATCCGGAAGATGGTAAGGCTGACATCACTGATGGTCCGCAGACCCCGGATACTGATGGTGACGGAATCCCGGATTCTCAGGATCCGGATATCGATGGTGATGGCGTCAATAACTCTGATGAGAAGGCTGCTGGTACCGATCCGTACAACCCGGATACCGATGGTGACGGCACCAAGGATGGTGACGAGGACGCCGACGGTGACGGCAAGACCAACGCTGAGGAGTCTGACCCGTCTGTTGATAAGTCCAAGGACTCTGACGGTGACGGCATCCCGGACATCATCGATAAGGATGATGAGGATGGTCCGAAGGATGATAAGGATAATGACGGCATCATCAATGCTGAGGACCCGGACGCTGATGGCGACGGTGTCTCTAATGATGATGAGAAGGAAGCTGGTCTTGATCCGCTGAATCCGGATACCGATGGTGACGGCACCAAGGATGGTGATGAGGACACTGACGGTGATGGTAAGACCAACAAGGATGAGTCTGAGGTTCCTGAGGGTAAGGTAACCGACAAGGACGGCGACGGCCTTGGCGATACCGGTATTACCGACAAGGATGGCAATGGTAAGGCTGACATCGTCGATAAGCCGGATACTACGACCCCGGATACGAAGAAGCCGGATTGGAACGATGCGAAGGCCACTCCAGGTGAGTCTGTTGAGATCGAGAAGGATCCGAATTCTGGTGACGTTGAGTCGGGTACTACCGTTGAGGTCTCTAAGGGGCCGGGTACCGCTGAGATTGATGACAACGGCAAGATCACTGTGAAGCCGGATGAGGATGCTAAGCCTGGCGACAAGGTTGTTGTTGAGGTTAAGGATCCTGAAGGCGAGGTAATCGATACCGTTGAGGTCACCATCGAGGAGAAGGACAACTCCGATTCCAACGATGACGGCTCCTCCTTGCCGGGCCTGTCCTCTGGTTCTTCCAATGTTGATTGGAAGCGCTGTGTACCGGCTGCTGCTGGTGTGGGCATCCCGCTCCTGTTCCTGCTGCCGATTGGTTTGGCTTCCCAGATGAACATCCCGGGCTTCTCCCCGCTGGTAAAGCAGGTTTCTGCTCAGATTGATGGCATCAACCGTCAGTTGGGCGCGCAGAATGCTGCGCTGCAGAAGCAGCTGGGTATCTACAACGGTCCGTTGGCTCGCCAGGCCAACGAGATCAACATGATGCTGGGCCGCGCGGCAGGTAGCAAGGAGGGTCGTGTTGCTGGTGGCGTCGCTTTGGCTGCCGCTGGTGTGCTGGCTCTGGGGCTGGTGGCTAATGCCTGCTCCCCGAACGGTGGTTCTTCCAGCTCCTCCAGCTCCTCTAAGTAATCGGTTCTGTGTGGGGTTTCGGCCCCACACACCCGCGCCAAGGGAAGAGCGTTAGCTTCCCGCTTGCTAAGCAATGAGACGCTACCGGAGCCGGGGTTTGTCCCCGGTTCTGGTGGGTGTCTTTCCTGCTAGGGCCTAGGAATGTGATTTCAGTTTCGGAAATGCGAAAATTCCTGTATGGTTTCTGGCGTTAACATTAAAGTTAATATTTTGCTGAAATTCTCGCCCAGTGCGGCTTAGTAATTTCATAGGACTTGGATTCTCCTGAGGTACTTTTCCTTTCCTTAGAGCCTTTGACTTGAGGATCCATGGAGCCCCGTCGCGGAAGTAAGAGGCCGCGGCGGGGCCCATTTATGTCCTGGCCTGCTTGGGTGGGGGAGAGAAGGGGGCGTCGGCAAGCGGGGGCTTGTGGGAAACTAATGCTGGCGCGCTGGGGAGGGCTTGCTAGGATGAATGCAGCTTTTGGTCAGGTTGTCATAAACTCCTGGCGCAAGCGTTTGGAAAACTGCACACATCACGGGTGCTTGTCCGCTGCTATTGGGTAGCTGCGATGGGCTGAGACGCCGCCAGATGCGCGGTGAACCGTAGAACCTGATCCGGGTAATGCCGGCGAGAGGGAGGAAATTATGACTACTAATACACGTGTAGCCGCTGCCCCGAAGCGCAGCCTGAACTGGCGCGTGGTCGATATTGTGGTGGCGTCCGTTTTGGGCGTGGCCTGCGGAGTTTTATTCCTGGTATGGAATGCAGTGGGTTATGCCTGGTTTGAAGCTATGGACGCTGTGACCCCGGGCCTGGGAGGCATTGCTACTGGTATTTGGCTTATCGGTGGCGTGCTGGGTGGCTTGATTATTCGCAAGCCGGGTGCGGCCATCTATGTTGAGGTTTTGGCCGCCACCGTATCGGCGGTGCTGGGCTCCCAGTGGGGTATTGGCACCCTGTACTCGGGGCTGGCGCAGGGTATCGGCGTGGAAATCATCCTGGCAATCTTCCTGTACCGCAAGTTTGGCCTGGGAGTATCCATTCTGTCCGGCATGGCAGCGGGCTGGGGTGCCTTCATCCTGGAGCTGTTTACCTCCGGAAACCTGGCTCGGTCCTTTGAGTTCAAGCTCATCTACTTCGTGACGCTGAATATCTCCGGCGCTATCTTGGCTGGTGCGCTGGGCTTCTTCCTGGTCAAGGCGCTGGCAAAGACCGGTGGCCTGGATCGCTTTGCCGCAGGCCGTGAACAGCGCGCTTAGGGCGTGTTGTGTCCGTGTCTGATTGTGCATCATTGGCGGGAAACGCCACCAAGATAACGGCCCGGGGATTCGGTTGGACCCATGCTGGGCGCAGCGAGCCGGCCCTATCCGATATTGACGTGGTCATCGAGCCAGGAGAACGCGTGCTTTTATGCGGTGACTCTGGATCGGGCAAGTCCACCTTGCTTGCGGCGATGGCCGGGGTGCTGGGCTCCGAGGAGGAAGGAACCCGCACGGGTGAGATTCTCTTGGAGGATTCCACCGGCCTGGTCGAGGAACCAGGCCGCACCATCCCGGTGGGGCTGGTGCTCCAGGACCCGGATTCGCAGGTGATCTCCGCACGCGTGGGCGATGATATTGCTTTCGGCTGCGAGAACCTGGCGTATCCGCGCGAGGAGATCTGGCGCCGCGTGGCCGCGGCCAAGGAACTGGTTGGCCCATTCGTGGATCTGGATTTTCCCACCGAGCGGCTCTCCGGTGGGCAGAAGCAGCGCTTGGCGCTCGCCGGTGTCATCGCTATGGGAGCGGGCGCAGTGCTTCTTGATGAACCCACGGCCAACCTTGACCCCGCCGGCGCGCGCGATGTGGTGCGAGCCGTCTCTAGGCTGGTGGAAGAAACCGGCGCGACGCTCGTGGTGGTAGAGCACCAGCACGCGGCGTGGGACGGTGTGCTCGACCGCGCGGTGGAGCTGGACCACGGGCGCATCGTGGCCGATACCTCCTTCGCGGAGGTGGCCCAGCGCCGCCAGGTCTCCGGCCTGCCGCAGGCGCGCCGCCTTGGCAAGGCCGAGCTGGCGCAGCGCGAAGCCGCGCTGTGGAGTACCGACCTCGTCACCCGCTATGGTCCGCCGCGGACGATTGCGCTGCCGGCGGGAGCCTCCACGGTTATTACTGGGCCGAATGGCGCGGGTAAGTCCACTTGGTTGATGACCATGGCCGGGTTGCTGCCGGCTAAATCCGGGGAAATTGGGGTGGCCGATTTCGTGCGCCGCGGGGTCAAGGGGTCGCCGCTGCGCTGGAAATCACGCGAGCTGGCGGACCGCATTGGCTTTGTCTTCCAGAATCCGGAGCACCAATTTGTCGCCCGGACGGTGGCCGAGGAGCTGCGGGTTGCGCCCAAGGTAATGCGCGTGGACCCGCCGGAGGAGAGGATCGCGCAGCTCGTGGAATCACTGCGGCTGGAGCATCTCTTGGAAGCCAATCCGTTTACGCTCTCTGGCGGCGAAAAACGACGCCTGTCGGTGGCCACTGCCTTGGTGACTGCGCCGTCGGTGCTGCTGTTGGATGAGCCCACCTTTGGGCAAGACCCCCAGACCTTTGTGGAGCTGGTGCGTTTGCTGCGGCAATTGACAGATGATGGCACCACCATTGCCTCTATTACTCATGACCCCCTATTTATCCAGGCTTTGGGGGATCACCGAGTGGAGGTGCGCGGTGCCTAATCTTTTGCACGGGGCTAACCCGCTAAGCCGCATCTTTTTGATGTTTATCTGGGTTACCCCACTATTGGCCTCCATTGACTGGGTCTCGCCCGCGGTATCGCTGACGCTTACCCTGATCCTCGCGCCGCTGTGCGGGGTGGCATGGGGGCAGCTACTAAAGGGCGGTTGGTTCCTCTTTCTCATTGCGCCGATTTCTGGCATCTCGATGCTGTTGTATGGCGAGCCTGGTGGCACGGAGTACTTCAGTTGGTGGCTCATTACGGTCACACAGAACTCGCTGACCCTCGCGATTGCCATTACGCTGCGTGTCTTTGCAGTGGCGCTGCCCATGGTGGTCCTAGCCCGTGATATTGATCCGACCGAATTAGGCGATGCTCTCTCGCAGATCCTCAAGCTGCCCTCGCGCTTTGTTATTGGTGCGGTCGCCGGGGTGCGTATGATGACGCTATTTCAATCTGACTGGCAGTCGCTGGGTATGGCGCGCAGGGCGAGGGGGCTGACGGACGTCGGCAAGCTGCAGCATTTGCTGACCATGTCCTTTGGCCTTCTGGTAATTGCGCTGCGCCGCGGTGGCAAGTTGGCAACGGCCATGGAGGCGCGCGGTTTCGGCCGTACCCCGCCTGGCGGTGGGAAGCGCTCGTGGGCGCGTGAGTCGCGGCTGCGGGCCCGCGATGGGTGGATCATGGTCTGCGGCGCCGTCCTTGCTTTCGTACCGGTGGTAGTTTCGGTACTCACTGGGGCCTGGAGATTCTTCGGCCTATAACCCGCGAAAGCAGTGATTGAGCGACCATGGACTTTGATAGCCAACAAGAGCGACTTTTAGAGGACATCGTCAAGCTGGCCGCAGCCAGAAAGCGCGCCTTCAAGCCGGTGACCGTGCTTATCGACGGCCCCTCGGGCGCCGGCAAAACCTGGACCTCTGCCGCGCTGGCCGAGCGCACCAATTGGCGGGTGGTGCACCTCGATGAGTTTTACCCCGGCTGGCACGGCCTGGATAAGGGCTCGGACATGGTGGCCGAGCAGGTATTGCGCACCATGAACCCCGGCTACTGGCGCTGGGACTGGGAAGCAGGTGCCCCAGGGGACTGGGCCAGCTTGGATGTGCGCGATGACCTCATCGTGGAGGGCGTGGGCTCCGTAACCGCCGCCAATATTGCCGCGGCCAAGGAGAGGGGAGCGGTAGTAAGCGTGCTTATCGATGGCCCCCGTGACCAACGCCGCGAACGCGCCATCGCCCGCGAGCCTGGCTACGAGCCGTGGTTTGAAACGTGGGAAGAACAGGAAAAGAACTACTTTGCCACCAAGGCCGCCGAGGCGGACCTGGTCTGGGAATGGTCCTAGCAGTAGGAAGGCGATGATCGCGTTTTGTATAAAGCGTGGTCGGTTTGCTACTCTAAACGTCAGTTCACTATGCGTGCCTTTTTAAGGCGCGCGGTGAAGAGTCTGATCCTTTACAAAGCACCGGCTTTGGGAAGAGTTCTGGACATGCGGCAGCGCCCCGGGAAAGAGCGCCTATTTTTGCATGTTTGGTTCCTTTCCTTTGGCTACGGTGCGATTCGACAGAAAGACTGTTAAATGCCAACTATTCAGCAGCTGGTCCGCAAGGGCCGCCACGATAAGCGTAAAGAGGTTTCCACCGCTGCGCTGAAGGGTTCCCCGCAGCGTCGCGGCGTGTGTACCCGCGTGTACACCACCACTCCTAAGAAGCCGAACTCCGCACTGCGTAAGGTTGCTCGTGTTCGCCTGACCACCGGTATTGAGGTTTCCGCCTACATTCCGGGTGAGGGCCACAACCTGCAGGAGCACTCCATGGTCCTCGTTCGCGGCGGCCGTGTGAAGGACCTTCCTGGTGTTCGTTACAAGATCATCCGCGGCGCTCTGGATACCCAGGGTGTCAAGGACCGTAAGCAGGCACGTTCCCGTTACGGCGCAAAGAAGGGACAGTAATAAACAATGCGTAAGAATGCTGCTCCGAAGCGTCCTGTAGTCAAGGACCCGGTATACAACTCCGAGCAGGTAACCATGCTCGTCAACAAGATCCTCCAGGACGGCAAGAAGTCCACCGCAGAGCGCATCGTCTACGGCGCTCTCGAGGCTTGCCGTGAGAAGACCGGTACCGATCCGGTTGGCACCCTGGAGAAGGCACTGGGCAACATCCGCCCAGACCTCGAGGTTCGCTCCCGCCGTGTCGGTGGCGCTACCTACCAGGTGCCGGTTGAGGTTCGCCCTGACCGCGCTAACACCCTGGCACTGCGCTGGATGGTGACCTTCACCCGCCAGCGTCGCGAGAACTCCATGATCGAGCGTCTCGCAAACGAGATCCTGGATGCCTCCAACGGCCTCGGCGCTTCCGTTAAGCGTCGTGAGGATACTCACAAGATGGCAGAGGCCAACCGCGCCTTCGCCCACTACCGCTGGTAATTTCAGCACCCACATCAATGGCCCAAGCAACGAGAAACAAGTTTCGCGCTGGCTGTCGGCAGTTTTCCGCCGCGGCAACACAAAACTCCATATCTCTTGCTTGGGCCATTTTTTGCCCTAATGGGTGTGATTTCTGGGCGGTATGCCCGCCCAGTCCGGCGGCATCGTGCGGTGTCCAGTACACTGAAGCGATGGAAGTCTAGGGGCAGGCTGCTCCGAGGACGGCCAAATAGTGGCAAAAATATACATGACCTTATCCATGCAGGCGTCATAGCCAGAAACCTGGTCACGGCGTCGACGACTATTAAGTTGGGGTATAAACGTGGCACAAGAAGTGCTTAAGGATCTGAACAAGGTCCGCAACATCGGCATCATGGCCCACATCGATGCTGGTAAGACGACCACCACCGAGCGTATTCTCTTCTACACCGGTATTAACCGCAAGGTGGGCGAGACCCACGACGGTGCGTCCACCACTGACTGGATGGAGCAGGAGAAGGAACGCGGCATCACCATTACCTCCGCTGCCGTGACCTGCTTCTGGAATAACAACCAGATCAACATCATCGACACCCCGGGTCACGTTGACTTCACCGTTGAGGTTGAGCGTTCCCTGCGTGTTCTCGATGGTGCCGTCGCCGTCTTCGACGGTAAGGAAGGCGTTGAGCCGCAGTCCGAGCAGGTGTGGCGTCAGGCAGCTAAGTACGACGTTCCGCGTATCTGCTTTGTTAACAAGATGGACAAGCTGGGCGCTGACTTCTACTTCACCGTTCAGACCATCATCGACCGCCTGGGCGCCAAGCCGTTGGTTATGCAGCTGCCTATCGGCGCTGAGGATGACTTCGACGGCGTTGTCGACCTGCTGAACATGCAGGCAATCACCTGGCGCGGCAAGGTTGAGACCGGCGCTGAGCCTACCTACGAGGAAATCCCAGAGGACCTCAAGGACAAGGCGGAAGAGTACCGCGAGAAGCTGGTTGAGACCGTTGCTGAGTCTGACGAAGAGCTCATGGAGAAGTACTTCGGCGGCGAGGAGCTCACCATTGAGGAGCTTAAGGCCGGCATCCGCAAGCTGACCATCAACTCCGAGGTTTACCCGGTTTACTGCGGTACCGCATACCGCAACAAGGGTGTGCAGCCACTGCTCGACGCCGTGGTTGACTTCCTGCCGAGCCCGCTGGACGTCGGCGAGGTTATCGGCCACGAGGTAGGAAACGAGGAGAAGGAGCTTACCCGTAAGCCTTCCGTTGAGTCCCCGTTCTCCGCACTGGCATTCAAGATTGCTGCTCACCCGTTCTTCGGCCAGCTCACCTTCACCCGCGTTTACTCCGGCCAGGTCACCCCGGGTACCGAGGTTATGAACTCCACCAAGGGCAAGAAGGAGCGCATCGGTAAGCTCTTCCAGATGCACGCCAACAAGGAAAACCCTGTTGAGCAGGCAGATGCCGGTAACATCTACGCTGTCATCGGTCTGAAGGAGACCACCACCGGTGACACCCTGTGTGACAAGGATGACCAGATCATCCTCGAGTCCATGGACTTCCCGGATCCGGTTATTAAGGTTTCCATCGAGCCGAAGACCAAGGCTGACCAGGAGAAGCTGGGTACCGCTATCCAGAAGCTGGCTGCTGAGGACCCGACCTTCACCGTCGAGTTGGATGAGGAGACCGGCCAGACCGTTATCGGCGGCATGGGCGAGCTCCACCTCGACGTTCTGGTTGACCGCATGAAGCGCGAGTTCAAGGTCGAGGCAAACATCGGTAACCCGCAGGTTGCCTACCGTGAGACCATCCGCAAGAAGGTTGAGTCCATGGAATACACCCACAAGAAGCAGACCGGTGGTTCCGGCCAGTTCGCAAAGGTTATCTGCACCATCGAGCCGTACAACCCGGACCCGGAGACCCTGGAAGAGGGCGAGTCCGCAACCTACGCATTCGAGAATGCCGTTACCGGTGGCCGCGTTCCGAAGGAATACATCCCGTCCGTCGACGCTGGTATCCAGGACGCTATGCAGTACGGCTACCTGGCAGGCTTCCCGATGGTCAACATCAAGGCCACCCTGGAAGACGGCGCGTACCACGACGTCGACTCCTCCGAGATGGCCTTCAAGCTGGCCGGCTCCCAGGTCTTCAAGGAAGCAATGGCCAAGGCTAAGCCGGTTCTGCTCGAGCCGATGATGGCCGTTGAGGTTGTTACCCCTGAGGAGTACATGGGTACCGTTAACGGTGACATCTCCTCCCGCCGTGGCCAGGTCTTCGCTATGGAAGACCGCTCCGGTGCGAAGGTCGTTAAGGCTAAGGTGCCGCTGTCCGAGATGTTCGGTTACATCGGTGACCTGCGTTCTTCCACCGCAGGCCGCGCAAACTTCACCATGGTCTTCGATTCCTACGCAGAGGTTCCTTCCTCCGTGGCACAGGAGATCATCGAGGAGCGCACCGGCGGCGCTAACTAAGCGCTAGCCCCCGTCTCCTTCGCGGTTTAGTCGGGCTGGTACTCTTCGCCAGTAGATGCCAGACCCGCCGCGGGGCGGGACAACTGGGCCAGGGTAGCGGCGGGCTGAGTTTGCAGCTTAGGCTTCTAAGTTGTGAATTGAGCCGGCCGTTACCCTCCCAGGATCCTTTTCAAAAGATTCTTGTCGAGGGAAATGGCCGCGATTTTTCGCGGGGTTACCTCCTATAACGGCGGTTTGAAAAAACCGCGACATAAATCTAGGATCGTGTAACTGGCACGTAAAGAAAGCGTCATTAGCGCTTTGCCCCACTTACTGTGGGTCGGGTGCCAATGACAACTGTCAACCACGTGGCTGCGAAGGTCGTAGCCACCATATAGTCCAGGAGGACATACAGTGGCAAAGGAGAAGTTCGAGCGTACGAAGCCGCATGTGAACATCGGCACCA
>CALLKG010000107.1:0-9029 GCA_938008395.1 Corynebacterium tuberculostearicum | reverse complement strand
TGAAGTACTGCGTGATAGGAAACTCTTTGAAAGTCCAATCAGCTGCCGCCAGGAAATCTTCCGGTGGTGCATGCGCTACAACACGCGCAGGCGGCACTCCTGGTGCAACCTTCTAGCCCCCGATGACTTCGAAGCGCTTAATTCAGCTACACTGACCCAAGCAGCATAGCTAACCCCCGACGTGTCCACTTTCCGGGGGCCAGGCCCGAGGTCATCGCTGCCAAGCTCGTCGACGACACTCCCACCGACAGCAAGGAAATCGCCGCCTAATGCTTACCCAACCCCGCCCCCAAAACTAACCACATACTCGAAAGTCAGATACACCACTTCCCAGGACTTGACCTTGGACAACCTCCGCGTCTTTTTCCTGCCCGGATTCCGCCATTGCCTGCGCATTTATGGCCTCAGCTTTGCGGATCCAATCGTGCAGTGTGACTGGGTTGATATCCAGTATCCCGCCGATCTTTCGGCATGCACTGGACTTCGTGGCACCATCTTCGGCCACAGCCTCGTATTACAAGCGCAGCGCGCGCTCACGGGTCTCCTGATTGTACCTCGCAACAGTCATGGGCCAAGTATCTCCTATGTAAGTCCATGCCCGTCACAAACCCAGTACCCCAGATAGAGGATCATCGACCAAGCGACTTGAGGCTCTTATTCCGCGCTGGTCATTTACCACAATCAGTTGCATAAACAAATGCTTTGTATTGTCAGGCCCAGTTTTCTTACGACTGCACTCACAGCTCAGATTCCAGATTCGCCAGGGATATTTCTCCTGCTATTTACCCAGAGTCGCCTTATAAAGACGGCGGAGGCACCGCGCGAAATATCCACCCCATCGATGACGTTCCATCTGCTTTAGCGTTCGTCTGGCAAAGACCTTTGCTCTCCTTTTAGCACTGGTTGGATTATCGCCACTGCCCACAGGTGTTACGCCTGTCGTTAAGTTGCAATTGTCCAACATGTTGTAAGCTTCAAGTTCCCCATCACTGCTGCCAAGCGTGTCATCACTAGAAACACGAGATGAACGACGCAAATACTCGGCCACGCAAATCTCTATCGCATCGCTTAAACTTTCTTTCGCTTCAGGATCAACGACAAAATGAAGTCGTGGTCCTTCGACGTACCATACGACCTTGTCTGTGACTTGAACATCCTCCGGAGGAACCATCCGGGGACCAATCACAATTGAACGATAGTTCGGGTTCGGAGCTTGGGAAGTGGATATACTCTCGACGAATACAGGAAAAACACTAGAATACCAATGCGATTTCGCGACAGAAAAACATCTCTGAGCAGGATCTTTTAGTGCAATTTTACCGCCTACAATATCGCGAAGTAAACACTTAAATTCCGTCATTGACTCAGCGAACAGCGGATAATCGCTACCAAATATCCGTTTATGAGCTGCTGTAGGATTGAGAATTACCGGTTTACCCAGCGAGCCATATTCAAGCACTTTTGATGAAAGCTCTGTACTATCATTCAAGCTAGGACGTCGCCAACTCAAGCCGACATCGCAGTTCATAATCAGCTTCCGAGACAATTCTCGGGGTAAGGCTCCGTACCACTTCAGCCCGGGTAAGGACTTCATCAGGTATTTCGTGTTTTCAACAAAATACGGATCTTCGCCAGCAGCCCGAAATTGATCCCCTGCGACTCTCATTTGAATGGGAAGTTTCTCGCCTACGACTAGCGCTTTAACCGCCGCAAACATTCGGTCGGTATTCCACTGATAAAAGAATTTTCCTGCATAAGCTAACTTTAAAGAGGTAGTACTCGGCTGATATAGCTCTTCGAAGGACCTTGGAGAATCAGGAATATGGGGCGGCAAAAGGCCTGCAGCATTACTCGATACGTTAGGCACAAGCTCAAACAACCGCTTTCGCATCTCCTCTGTTTGCAAAAGTAGTGTCACATTCGCTTTAGCCAATCTTCCAATAAATCGAATAACATCTTTAGACGGCGACTCAGTCAAACTGGCAACCCCAGTCAGATAAACATTAAGTTTCCGGCGAAGTTCTTGATGTCGTTCCGCTATCCAGTAGCCAACTTCCGTATCTCGCACGAAAATCATGTTTGCGTCTACTTCATCCGAAACCTTCGCGACAAAATCCGCGTATTCGACCCTCGAGAGCGTTTCTCCAGTATCGCATTCCGCGAACCGTGCTAGCGGCGAGCCATCACCCGGAGAAATTACTTTAACATTATCAAAATGACGAAGTTCATCGGTAACAAACGAACGGGTAATCGGCTTAGCAGAAAGCAGGAAAACCTCGATCCACGGCTGGTGCGCGCACATCGCCGTCAATCCTGCGAGGAAAAACGCCGAGCCGTCGGTCACGTTCAAGTTAATGAATCCGGAAATAACGTACCTCTGCCTGCTAAAGCTTGAGGATCGACTATATTTTTGCATCAATTTCCACCTCACTTGCATCAAGAACGTCGCCGGCAGGCGAAAACAAGTTGACGACCACGCAATCCGCTTCCGGTCTTAGTAGAACAGTGTTGGAATAAGAATACTGATTCTCAATTAGCTTCCCCCCAGAAAGCTGTAGAAACTCAACTAATGGGCTGTCCCCCACAAAAAGACAGACAAGTGCCGGCTCGGGAACCGAGATTTTGCGTATCTCTTTTATCCGAGCAGAAACAACCGGTTCGCACGGCTCCTTTGCGGATGACGCCATTCCTGCATAAAGGTAACCTAAAGTTGCTTCAAGCTCACGGTATCGAAGCTCCCACTGACCACTATCCTGCTTCATGATGCCTCACCAGATTCTTAATTAAAGCGATTTCTTCACCTATGGTCGCATTCCATCCGCACTTGCGTTGAATCGAGGTGGACGCACTCTCCGACAGCTTCAAAAATAGCTCAGGATCGAAATATAGCTCTTCAATCAGATCTGCTATTTCCAACGAAGACTCTGGCGATGCCAATAGGCCGCTGGCACGCTGCTCAACAAATTCTGGGATCGCTGCGATTTCCGTTGAAACTGGAACCATTCCGGAACTCATCGCCTCGCACATTGACACACCTTGCGAATCGAACCTTGTCGGCGCCAGAAACACACCATGTTCTTGATGCAATTTGCTTATCGCCTGTTGCGTTTGGAATTTCCGAATCAATTTAACATTTTTCATATTTTTTATTGGCTTAACAGTTTCCGCGAACAAATCACCGTCACCACACAAAGTGAACGTAAGACGTTCGAAAAACGGTCGCTTCGAAAGCTCTAATATGGCTCCCACCGTTACGTCGTTTGCATATTTACGCGATGCAAACGGGCGTATCGAGAGGATACGAAAGCGATGCTCAGGCTTCTTTGCATTGAACCGAAATATATCTCCATCTACAAAATTAGGAATTACTGGGCTACCAGCTAGGTCCAAGTCGTTGTCAGGCTCAACGACCATGTCCCGGAACCAACGAGAAACATTTACCATAGTTATGTCTAAATTAGATTCAGCACCTAGGCGATGCATAAAAGAATTCTGTGCTTTATAATAACTATCGCGTTTAGCCAACAGCGCCGCTGCTGATTCAGGTCCATCAACAAAATTGAACCACCTCCGATGCCAAGCTTCGGCTTCGAAACCGTGGATCCAAATAATCACGGGGCAATCCACGTTGGCCCGCTCAAGAGGAAGCACTCGTGATGGTTCCGCGAAGTGGACCAAACACGCATCAAATCTTGAGTCTCGCACGAACTGTTCTAGTGCTTCATCATTGCCAACTCTTACCTGCACTCCATCAAAATAGTACGTATATGGATGTGTTATCGGTTGATGATTATAGAATACGGAGACGCTTATACCCATCGACTGATACCCCTTGACACGTCGATGAATAAAGCCGTTTCGATACAGGTTCCCTTCGCTTGGGTAAGCGTTACAAATAACCAAAATCCGCATTAGGAATCCTCCCGAGACCGGCGATTGTTTCTCCTCAAGTGTCTCCTCTTCCGTGAGCTTGAAGGTGATGCGTCCAGAAAACTTGCGACTTCGTCATCAAAAAGTATCTTTGGTGGTTTGTAATCACGCCTGCAACGCGCCATTAATTCTTCGGCTCGTTCATTCTCACCTCGTGACCGCATCTTGCTCCATTTGACATAAAGATCTGACGTCTCCTGCGCTGATGAGTCCATGATGACTTGGCCCTCATGTATCCAAAGCGCACGAGTGCAGTACTTCTTAATTGTTCCTGCACCATGGGACACGATAAACACCGTTCCTGCCTCATCTAAGAAGCTATTCATCCTCTCTTGCGCCCGATCCGCGAAAGCAGAATCTCCAGTTGATAGAGCCTCATCAACTAGGAGTATCTCTCGTCGCACGGCAGTGGAGACAGCAAACACCAGGCGTGCTCGCATGCCTGACGAGTACGTCTTTAGTGGCCGATCGACCGCATCAGTTATTTCCGCAAACTCCGCAACCTCCCCCTCAATTTGTTCCGCCTCGCCTGGAGAAAGTCCCATCGCAAAAAGTCCCAAGCGGATGTTGTCGCGTCCTGTTAGCTTCCCCTGCAAGGCAGATGAGACACCAAGGAGCGTTGGAGTTGATGAAACAAATATCTCGCCTTGCGATGGTGACTCTGCACCAGATATAAGCTTGAACAAGGTTGATTTACCCGCTCCATTTCGACCAACAACACCAATCGACTCGCCGGCTTCGGAAACGAATGAAACATCTTTCAATGCCTCAACACCCCGATCCGATTTTTTCTTAAAAAGGAGATGCTGAGAGCCCCGCGACGTAAGCGGATAAGTTTTTGAGACATGCCGAGCAACAACAGTAGTTTTATTTTGCATTTGCATACCTTTCCTCAGCACTCCAAAAATAGACCAGCCCCAATGCAAAGACGATAAAAGAAACGGCTACGAGGTAAAGCAAGGACTGCATCTCTGGCCATGCCCCATCAAGAACAATCGTTCGAATTACGTGAAGAAATTGGTAGAAAGGGTTCGCGAGCATGACCTCACGCAAGACTGGAACCTTTGCAAATCGGTCCACGTCATAAAAAACACCCGATAGAAAAAAGAGACCTCTTTGCAATGTAGAAATTATTTGCCGAAGGTCTGGAACAAAAGCAGTGGCGCGTGCAGTGAAGAAAGTTAACCCGCAAGCAAAGACGTGCAGCAATACAAAAATGGGAATCAAAAGAAGATATGATGCCCCAATCGAGATATGCGGCTGAAAGACTAGCGCCCCCAAAATAGCAACGAGGGCAGGAGCAACATCATCAATAATTTGCTTCACGGCAACCGAAAACACGAGACATACACGCGGAAACGAAAACGCACCGATTAAGCTCCTGCTTCCTTGAATAACACCGTTTCCTTGGGTTAATCCACGGCCCATCATTCCGAAGAAAATGACACCAATCATGATAAAGCCGATATAGTTATCCATCCCTCGGCTCACGTGCAAGATGAAACCGAAAACGACCACATAAATTGTGACCTGCAAAAGTGGATTCAAAAAAATCCATGCACGGCCGAGATAAGTGCCGTCTCCCGCTCTCAACGATTTTCCCCTCGCGTTTGCAAAGATGAAATGCCGTTTGGCCCAAGTTTGCTGGCAATAGTCAATAAAGGATGGTCGAGCTCTTAGACTAAATAAACCAGAACGATCAACCATTCTGAGGCTTGAAGTCCCTCGTCTCTGGGGTTTCTGTGATCTACTTTGATCCACCATCGCTCCATTCTAACTTTCCTGTGCCTTAGCCGTCCGAAGCACGACTGTATTTAGGCTTTCTTTGGAACAATTATGCAACGCGTAGTTAACTAACTCCACGTTCTGACTCTCTGTCCTAGGCTCTGCTGACGCTTCGAACCGGATCGCGTCGATTCTCATTCCTCACTAGTCACAGTCATCGCTAGCCACAGCTAATGTCATCGCGCCAGCACTATCGCGCTGCAAGTTCGTCATACACTTTGCGCAGTTGCTCAGCATTACTTCGCCAAGTTCGTGATGCGGCAAATTGAATCGAGCTAACTTGCCGATGCTGCCGGCTAGATTCTGGCTCCGCTATCAACTTACGGATTGAGGATGCAATAGAGATTGGATTCCCAGCCTCACAATATTGAGCATTGCCGCCAGTAACCTCGCGCAACGCAGGAAGATCAGAAGCGACAGTAGGGATCCCTAGCGCCTGTGCAATCATCCCTTTGATTGGCGTTACCGATCGGCTAACCTCCGCGTCCTTTCGAGGCATAACAAAAACATCCATTACGGCATACCATTCCCAAATATTTGGTGAAGGCTTCTTGCCCACGAAAGTAACTCGCTCCGACACCCCTAATTCGACCGCGAGCGTTTGTAGCTTTTCTCGGCTTTCGCCATCACCCACGATTAGGCAATTAACGTCTTCCAAGAGAGTCAACGCTCTTAGTAAGTCGTCGATTCCCTCGTAATTCACCAAAGACGAAACTGTACCAACGGTAATTCGATTGGCGATTTTATACTTTTCCCGTAACGCTAACTTCGAGTATTGCCTACCGATCAGATTTTCATCGACAGCGTTCGGAATAACGACGAGCTTAGCAGCTGGTACTCCGGAGTTTCGAAGCCTAGCTTTGGATACCTCGCTAAGGCATATTACCCGATCAGCCGACATAGCGGCGTTTATCTCCTGCTGCGCACTGTTTTGATAAAAGTTGGATCGTTTCGCAGCCTCAACAAAATCAGGTGGTTGTTTTGACAACCAAGTGTTATGAGGCTCACCTCTGACTTCGTAAATCCAGGGAAGCCCGAATTGTCGTGCCACATTGGAAACTACCACCGCATTAATATAATCAGTCGTTGTATGTAAAATCCGGGGATGTTCCTTTACGACCGTTCGAGAAAGCAACTCAACGGCTTTCTGCTCACGCTTCTTGCGCATTATAGGCATATATGAAGGAACCAACGTAGAGTACTCAACACTCTTCACATTATATGTGACAGGGAAACGAAGAATACCAACGATTGCAGGGTAGCCGAGCCGAGTTACTGCTTTAACTGACACCCCTGCCGTGTGAAGCGCTTCCAGCATATGTTGAGTACGTTCCGTATAACCAGAGTTGGTAAACGGCTTCGCATTCGTTAAATAATACAAAACAGTTGATGAACGATGACTCGCCCCTTTCTTCTCGTCCGGCACCCAATCATGCAATTCATTGCTAAGACGTGACTGGTCAACTGTAAAGGGCCCTTCCCCCGGCACACCAGCAAACGACGACGACTGCGCAATCCCAATTGACTTACCACAACCAATAAACTCATGGGAGACCCTATTCTTCCCATGAGTCGAACCGAAGTGATTCTCTAAGAAGCGACTAGCATTTGGAAGTTTATTGCTGATCCCAAGTCGTTGAAATATTTTGAGCAGAGTGCTTTGAGGCGCGACCAGCATCATAGGCGTCAAGGACGTACAAAGTGTCACGAACACCTTCAAGCCCCTTTTAAAGTTATCCACGTGTACTGCTCCCCAGTGCATTGTTGATCGCTCTCAAGAAGTTTGTCGGCGATTCCACTTGACGATTAAGCTCGACCCAGCGAAAGCCTTGATCCGTTACGAAGCGCTTTTCAGGATGCTTAATTAATTCGATCCAGGTCTCCGCTAATGCCTCAGGACTTTCGGTTTGCACTACAACACCTGCGTTTAATCTTTTAATAAGCTCGGCCGTTTCTCCCGAAACCACCCCTGTTACATGCATCCCCACCGACATCAGTTCATACAACTTGCTCGGCACCGTGCGCTCAAGTGCCGGCCAATCAGTTAAATGAACCAATGCCGTATCCGCCCAGTGATAGGCATCTGCAAGCTGTGTTGCTTGGACTTTGGCCTCGAATGAGACGTCGACATCAAGTTCACGAGCCAAGTGAATAAGTTCTTTCTTGGCTGCCCCTGCACCGATGAAACGAAGATGAATTTCGTATCCTTGGTCTTGCGCAACTTTAATCGCTTTGACCGCATTTGAGAGGTTCTGAGCGCGCCCAAGTGTACCCGCATATAAGACGTTTAGAAACGGACGATCCCTGTATCGATTCCCCAAAAAATCTGCATTAGTTTTCGGTTCAAATACGTTGCGAACTACCAAGATAGTATCCTCATTTTTGCTGCCCAAGACGTCTGTGCGTCGTAAGAGCGACTCTTGTAACCTAGCTGAAGTCACGGTGAGCGCCGAGGCCTTTTGCAAGATCGAATTTAAGACCGTCTCGACTATCTTTAAAGAAAAATCAAGTACCCACGTTCCAAAGACTTTTTCTCTCCATGACTTCGAGCCAAGCCCGGCATTCCACTTTCTGGACTCACTCAACAAGTCTGGCCACGCGTCGCGCAAGTCGATCATATAAGGCCTACGGAATCGAAATGAAGCGATTCTTGCTACTAATGCTGTCGGCAGCGCTGGAACTGTTCCCACTACCAAGTCGGGCCTATATCCTTTTAGACGGCCAGGCAATCGCAATAAAAGCCAAATTGCCCCGAATGCAACAGCAAGTTGGTTGACAACCTTTCCAGATATCGAATTTCCTGACGGAATAAACCCAGAGCGAACTACGCGTATATTCGGTTGTAAAGCTGAAGACTCAATAGCTGAACGATATTTTCTTGTTACCCACCATTCCTTAAGACTCAATTTTCTGTCGTAGTGAGGAGGCGGAGCAATCACAGTAACAGAATGCCCTGACTCCTGAAGGAGCTGGCTAAGCCAAGCCCATCGCCGCTGAGGTACGCCATTCTCAGGCTCCCAATACTGTGAAACAACTAATATTTGCACGCAACGACCCCTTCACCGACAACAATCACGCTTAAATGGTATCGAATTCTCTATAGGCTCCCAAAGTTTACAGCCCAGCGACACCATCGATCATTGTTCACAACGCACAAGCTAACCCTACCGCAGAAATGCCTAATGAGCTGGTAATTTGTAAATTATAACCGGTCTAATATAGAGTTACTCTACGTCGAAAGGGAAACACCCCAAACGACATATTCCTCCATAGCTCAGTTGGCAGAGCATTCGACTGTTAATCGAAGGGTCACT
>CALLKG010000106.1:0-2127 GCA_938008395.1 Corynebacterium tuberculostearicum | reverse complement strand
CGTGGGCTCGGAGATGTGTATAAGAGACAGCACTGTGACCGTCGAAGACGTCAGCAGAGGTAAGCCATCTCCCGAAGGGTTTTTCCAGGGCGCTGGAACCCTGGGAGTGGCACCAAATGATGTGTTAGTTTTCGAGGATTCCGGAGCCGGTATAAAAGCAGCTCGTGCTGCGGGTATGGGGACAGTTGCTGTAGGTCCGAATAAAAAGGCGAAATGCTTAGCAAAATACTCATTCGCGTCGATGGAAAAGGCGGCTCAAGCAGCCCTACGCGCCTTGTGAAGGGGCTGTAACAATTTCGACTTGCGCTAGGTCGCACCGTAGAACGTCACGTGAAAATTCGATAGGAGCGTCGGTCCCTTCGAAAGTGGTCCTTTTTACCCTAAGGATCGGTTGATTGGGACGTAATTGAAGCTTCTTCTGTTCCCACGAAGTGGGAATTTCAGGAGTAATAGTTTCTTTTTTGTGCGCAGGCTTTACGCTGTAGCGCTTAGCGAGGAGCTCGTAGAGCGATCCGGTGAGGTCTTGGTCCAGCAAATCTGGCGCGGCGCTAATGGGAAAGTATGAGTCTTCAATGAGCATCGGTACTCCGCTGACCTTGCGTAGTCTTACGAGTCGGAAGACTTGGGACCGTGGTTCAAGCTGTAATTCATCGGCAATTTCGTTGTGTGCAGAGACCAGATCTGTTGCCAAAACCTGAGATTCAACAGTTCGCCCTCGAGCCCTAAGCTGTGGAAGAAAGCCCTCAATCCTGTTTATCTCAACAGTTGGAGGCGTGGATTTGATGAAGGTCCCGCCGCCTCGGCCTCGTCGGCGTTCAATGAGATCCTCTGCTCCGAGAATATCGAGGGCCCGCCGAACCGTAATTCGCGATGCTTCAAATTGTTCCGACAGCGTGCGCTCCGATGGAAGCGCGTTTCCTGGCCGCAATTCGCCGTTAGTAATCCGGGAACGCAGTTCATCGGCAATATGGAGATAAAGATGCGTCTGGCGATCAAGGCTGTACACGGGCACCACCTTACTAGTTGGCTGAACACAGATCCGGGCGACCAGAGGGGCGCTATTGTGTATGGAATCTGGATGTGCTGACTGCCATCCATCATCTTCTTTAATTTTTCGGCCCGCGAGCGATACCCGTAGTGGGAAAAGTTAAGCGCCAAATTAATAAAATCTTAGATAAATTACTGGATTGAGCTGCAGTATTGCAATAATTCCCCCCTCGAAATACGCAACCGTTGACACATCATTCAACTCTCTGAAATTTACACGACTGAGCACTATAGACCCCTCATAAAAAAGTGATTAGAACTGTGTAAATGTAGAAAAGCACCCCAATTCATCCACCCTGCAAGAAGTAAAACTACGTATTATCGCACCCGCCCCATCAACACAGGGTCGTAAAAGAAGCGGAACTAAGCCCAAGACGTTTCACTCTAAGTAAGCAGGAAAACCATAAGCGAGTTAGTTTCCACGATTCCAGCTCTTTTTTCCTTTTACCGTAGTAGAACACGATGTAAGCGGCGCGCTTTCCCATATTTTGGCACCAAATTTGTGAAACACGCAGACCAAAGTCACCAGATGGAAACCTCGAAAGCGAATGGAGTCGCGCGATACCGAAAGGAACGATGTCTCGAGACTTCACATGGTGTCCCAGTGTGTCTGAGTTCATGACATATTTGGCAGCCCGTGCCTTAGGGAATCGTCGTGATACTTGCCAGATAAGCTGCGACAAATTTGACGGTTAGGGCTACCTTGCCGTGTTGGATGATGCTTGACTGGTGAGTCGGGGCGTATTTGAAACTATGAACAGTCCTAACCGCACTATGGCCATCGCCAAAGCTGTACGTCATCAAGGCCGCAGCCCAATGGCGTTGATACAGAGTGCGGCCACTTAGAACCTATGGCACCTTCTAAAGTACACGAGGGAAATGACTCCGACCGCCAGGCTTAAGTGTTCTTTACGGCGTTTTGGTACTGCTGCTTAGAACGTTGCCCCCATGCACTGCCCGCTCGATCGAAGAAACCGGCACCCCAGAACAAAAAGCAACTGAAATACCGGTTTGTCAACCATGTCGCGACTCATGACAACGGCGGAGACGGCGGGATTTGAACCCGCGGAGGTACTACCT
>CALLKG010000105.1:0-8378 GCA_938008395.1 Corynebacterium tuberculostearicum | reverse complement strand
GCGCGGGGGTTATCGGGGTGGACGGCTAGCGAGATGCCAGGGGCGCGCAGGGTCTGGGCGAGGGAAATGGCGGCGTCGATAAGCGCGGTGGCAATGCCCTGGCCCTTATAGCGGGCCTCGACCGCGATGGCGAGCTCCGGAATAGCGGGCTCGACAAAGCCAAAGCCGTGATTATCCTCCGTACCCCAATTGAGCCACACGCCGCCGGCTGGGACGAGCTCCTGCCAGGCGATGAAACCGCCCTGGTTGGGATCCCAATTTTCCACGTAGAAGGCAAAGTCATCGGCAAAATCGGGGGAAAGCTCGCCGTGCTCGTCACCGAAAGTATCGGTAAGGAAATTGAGGCGGGCGAGATAGGTGCGGTCAGATTCTTGGGTTGCGCGAAGTTCCATGAAATCCACGATAGACCGCGAGGTCGTAGCGTGGGGTGGGCACGCGAAAAATCCCTTCCGTACAAGCCGGTGACCTGCAGGGAAGGGATTGTGCTAACGCTTAGGCTAGGTGGTAATTGCGGACGTCGTGACCGTTGAACTCGCGCTCGATGCCGGCCTCATCCACGGAGTGGAAGGTGGTTCCGTTATCGATGGCGAAGCGCAGGTTATCCACGCGAGAGGAAGGGTCTTTGGACACCGCGCCCGCCGGGAAGTAGTACGTTGAGCCGTCTTTGAGCTTGACGGTGAGGGACTCAAAGCTCATTGTTCATCTCCTTGTAGAAAGATCCCTAATGTGGGAATTCAATCAAGAGACTTTTGTTTAGGCAAAGCAATGAGATCTAGACAACGCTATTCATACCCCCACGGCGGGGTGGTAAGCGTATTTATTCCTTGGTTTACAGGCGGTGCTTGCCCTCGTTTTGGTGGTCATCGGTAACGCGGGTGGTATCGGCCGGCTGAGCTGCTTCTTCCTCGCGGTGCTTGGCCAGCTGCTCATCGATGGAACCGAGGAGCTCCTCATCGCGTACGGCACCTTCTTCAACGAGGTCAGACTGGGTGTCATTCTCGCTGGTGGAGGTGTAGACCAAGGTGGACTCCGGAGCGGTGTGGGAATCGGACTGGAAGTCATCCACGCGCGGCGGGGTCTGGGAAGGCTTGTCGTTGGAGCGCAGCCAGTAGTAGGCGCCGCCGGCTGCAGCGGACAGCAGGGCGATGATGCCGGCGAAGATCCAGCCCTTAGAGGACTTCTTGTTCTTCTTCTGCTTCTTGGCTACCTTGGCGGACTTCTTCTTGAGGTTCTTCTGGGCCTTCTGAGAATCCTTCTTGGCCTGCTTGCGGGCCTTCTTAGCCTTCTTGGTGGCCTCTTCCTTGGCGTCGTTCAGGCGCTCGGTGGCGTCTTCGCGGTAGTCGTTGAACTCCTCCAGGGCGCGCTCGAGGCGGGAGTGTGCGGCGCGGGTAACAGCGCCTGCCTGACGGCGCGGCTCGGCGAAGGTGCCGTTATCGCGCTCGTCCATCTTCTGTGCGGCCTCTTCCAGGGCGGTGTAGGCCTCGCGGGACTTTTCCTCGCGGTAGTTATTGAACTGGCTCCACAGGTTCGATGCGGTCTTAAAGGCCACGTTCAGCGTGGTGGGGTTCATGGGGTGGAACACTCCTTAACTCAGATTTATCAATTCGCTTTCACCCAGCATAGTGACGTGGTGGTTGGTGTACCACCGTTGTCGGCGTGGCGTGCAGCGGGCACGCGCTAGAAATAGACCGCTCGGTTCAGAATCAACGATTAATATTCACCTGATTTTTCGCCAACCTCGCAGTTTGCAGGCTTGCAAAGGTATCACCATTACACGATCGCTACCGCGCTAACTGAACAGCTTGGTACGTTTTTTCTCAACACACCAACGACGACCAGCAAAGGAGGTGACCATGAGCCCGCGACTTTCGGCTTCCGCGCCCTTGGATTATGAAAGCGAAGAGGAAGCACATGCGCCCGAGCGCTTGGCCCTTTCCTTTGAAGTAATCCCGCCGCGCCACGATGCCGATGCCGCCAAAATCGACCGCTTACTAGAAGTTCTGGAAAGCTATCACCCCGATTACATCGCGGTGACCAGTTCCCAGCGCTCCGGTTGGTTGGAGGGAACCGCGGCCTTCATTGAGAAGATTTCGCAGAACACCTCTATGCGCCCCCTGGCGCACTTTGCCTGCACGGCCGGGACGCGCGACGAGCTCATCGGGTGGATTAATCGCTTGGTGGATGCCGGCGTGCGCGGCCTGCTGGCCCTGCGCGGCGATCTCCCCGAAGGGGGCATGCCCGAGCACTACCTGCAACATGCCGATGAGCTGGTTCGCCTCATCCGTCAGCTGGAAAGCCATCAGGCTGCCCGCTTCGCCGCCGGCCGCCTCGCGGTGAGCGTGGCGTGCTACCCCAGCGGCCATGCCGAATCCAAGAACGAGGATGAAGACTTCGATGTTCTGCTCAATAAGCAGCGCCTCGGCGCGGACTTCGCCATCACCCAGCTTTTCTTCGATGCGGAGGACTTCCTCCGCTTCGCCCAAAAAGCCAAGCTAGCCGGGGTGAAGATTCCCCTCATTCCGGGGATTATGCCCATGACCAGCCTGCGCCGGTTGGAGCGAATGGGGCAGCTGTCCGGGCTGACCGTACCCGAGAGGGTACGCACTCAGCTCGCGGCAGCGACAACCCCAGAAGAGGAATACGAAATCGGCATGGAGCTTACCGCCCAATTGGCCCGCACCATCGTGGCCGGCGGCGCGGACGGCCTCCATATCTATACCCACAACAATCCGGACATTACACAAGACCTGTTATCTCGAATCGGAGTAGACAATGACGAACACTAATTTCCCCAAGGCGACGATTGAGGGCTACCCTCGCGTCGGCGCTAACCGCGAACTCAAGCGCGCGCTGGAATCCTACTGGGCCGGCCGCATCGATGCGGAAACCTTCGAGTCCGCCGCACATTCCCTGCGCCTGGACACCTATAACCGTTTGCGCGACCTGGGCCTGAACGAGGACTACGCCATTCCTGCCGACGTCGCCTACTACGACCAGGTGCTCGAGACCGCACTGACCGTAGGCGCCGTAGCCGGCGAAACCCTGGATGATGAGTTCACCTTGGCCCGCGGCAACAAGGACACCGCGCCGCTGGAGATGACCAAGTGGTTCGATACCAACTACCACTACATCGTCCCAGAAATCTCCGATGACCAGGACTTTAAGGCGCGCCCACAACGCGTTATCAAGCTGGTGGAAGAGGCCCGTGCAGCAGGCCATACCGTGCGCCCGTACCTCGTCGGCCCGGTTACTCTGCTGGCCCTGTCTAAGCAGGCCGAGGGTGCTACTAAGTCTCCGCTCGACCGCTTGGATGATGCCGTTAAGGCCTACCAGGAGGTCCTGGCCGAGCTGGATAAGTCCGGCGTGAAGTGGGTACAGCTGGCCGAGCCTGCCCTGGTAGCGGATCTGACCATTGCCAACGATGAGGAACTGGCCGCCCACACCAAGCGCGCTTATGAGGCAATTTTGGCCGCGGACAACCGCCCGCAGGTATACCTCACCACCCCGTACGGTTCTGCCCGCAAGGGCCTCGAGGTCCTAGCCGAGCTCAAGCCGGAGGCCGTCCAGGTGGACCTTTCCGTAGGAACCCTGGCACTGGATGAGGGCTACCTCGAACGCGTGAAGAACCTGAAATCCCACGTGGTTGCCGGCCTTATCGACGGTCGCAATGTCTGGGCCGCCAACCTGCGCGACCTGCGCTCCAAGTACGAGGACCTGGAGGGCAGCCTCGACTCCCTGTCCGTATCGACCTCCGTATCCTTGCAGCACGTGCCGCACACCGTGGAGGCAGAAACCAAGCTGCCTGCAGACGTCGCTACCTGGTTCTCCTTCGCCAACGAGAAGGTCAAGGAAGTCGTCGCCCTCTCCCAAGGTCCGCTGGAGGCACCGGAGGCATATAGCATCAGCGACCGCGCGGTGCGCACCCGTGCCGAATCCGAGCGCATCCACAACGCGGCGGTGAAGGCGCGCATCGAAAAGCTGCCGGCCGGCGAGGTCAAGCGCGAGCCCGCCTTTGCCGAGCGCAACGAGGCGCAGAAGGAACTCGGCCTGCCGCAGCTGCCAACCACCACCATCGGCTCCTTCCCCCAGACCAAGGAGATCCGCCAGGCGCGTGCGGCGCACCGCAAGGGCGAGCTTTCCGACGCCGACTACAACGCCGCCCTCAAGGACGAAGTCAAGTCCGTCATTGAGCTGCAGGAGCGCCTCGGCCTCGACGTCCTCGTCCACGGCGAGCCGGAGCGCAATGACATGGTCCAGTACTTTGCCGAGCTGCTCGATGGCTTCGTCACCACCGAAAACGGCTGGGTCCAGTCTTATGGCTCCCGCTGCACCCGCCCGCCAATCGTGGTTGGTGACATCTCCCGCCCTGCTGCGATGACCACCGAGTGGTCCAAGTACGCGCAGTCGCTCTCGGAGCACCACGTCAAGGGCATGCTCACCGGCCCGGTGACCATCCTGGCCTGGTCCTTCGTCCGTGATGACGTACACCAGTCCGTCTCCGCGGACCAGCTCGGCGTCGCGCTGGCGGATGAGGTGCATGACCTGGAAGAGGCTGGCATCGACATCATTCAGATCGACGAGCCCGCCCTGCGCGAGCTGTTGCCGTTGCGTGAGGAAGACCGCAAGGCTTACCTGGACTGGGCCGTGCGTTCTTTCCGCCTGGTCGCGCTCGAGGCGAAGCCGACCACCCAGATTCACACCCACCTGTGCTACTCCGAGTTCGGCCAAATCATCGATGCCGTTGCCGGCCTGGATGCCGATGTCACCTCTATCGAGGCGGCCCGCTCCCGCATGGAACTACTGGAGGATATCGACGAGACCTTCCACTCCGAAATCGGCCCGGGCATCTATGATATTCACTCCCCGCGCGTGCCTTCCGTAGCGGAGATGGCCGAGCTTATCCGCGCCGCGCT
This sequence comes from Corynebacterium tuberculostearicum, assembly GCA_938008395.1. GTDB lineage: Bacteria > Actinomycetota > Actinomycetes > Mycobacteriales > Mycobacteriaceae > Corynebacterium > Corynebacterium tuberculostearicum_L. Next base: position 3,465 of record CALLKG010000105.1, on the reverse strand, counting down.
CAAGCACGTGCCGGTCGAGCGCCTGTGGGTCAACCCGGACTGCGGCCTGAAGACCCGCGGCTACGAGGAGACCGAAGCCTCCCTGCGCAATATGGTGCTGGCTCGCGATGAGGTGCGCGAGTCCCTCTAAATCCTCCCTAATCACACCGCAATCCCGGCTGGGAAATGGGCAGAAAGTCCCTACCTGGCCGGGATTTCGCGTTTTGCCTTGCTGCGCTTGTTGATCCACCCGATGATCATCGGCAGCACGGAAATTGCCACCACAATCAGCATGATGATGTCGATGGAGTGGGCAATGCCCGGGATACCGCCCAGCAGGACACCGACGAGGAGCATGGAACCTACCCAGCCCACGCCGCCGAGGATATTCCAGCGCAGGAACGAGGAGTATCCCATTTCTGCGGTGCCGGCGGCGAAGGGGACGAAGGTGCGCACAATCGGCACGAAGCGGCCCAATACCAGGGCCACCGGACCATGGCGCTGGAAGAAGTCTTCCGCGCTATCAAGGTGTTCGGTGCGCAGAACGCGGGCATCGTCCTTGAACAGCTTGCGGCCAAAGCGGCGGCCCAAGTAGAAGCCCACCTGGTCGCCGGCAAAGGCGGCCACCGCGGCCACGACAAAGAGCAGCCAGGCGTTGATGTCGAGTTCGTGGCGCAGGATGGCCGCGGTAACGAGCAGTGAATCACCTGGCAGGAATGGGAAAAGCACGCCGGACTCGATGAAGATGACGACGGCGACGCCGAGGAGGATATAAGGTCCAAAGCTTTGGAGCAGGGAACCTGCGTCCATAAGGTTGTGGAGGGAGGACAAGAAATCCATGAGTGGATCCTTTCGTTGTAGCTCTTCTAGTATCCTCCGCAAACTGCAAAGTGGCTGCGAATCCACTGGGTGTCCGAATGGAACCGATATGTTTCTTTTCTCCTCCTAGCTTCCGGGTAAGCGACATCACTAACGTGGGAGTATGAACCACTCCGCATTCCGCAATAGTCAAGACACTTTTCTCTCCGACGCCCTCGCTGGGCTCATCGCCAACCACCCCGATGCTCGCTGGCACGACGTCGGCTTCATTGGCCGCACCACGCCGCTGCGCACTGCGGACGGTGATCCGGCAGTGGCGGTGATTTCCGGTGGCGGTTCCGGTCACGAACCGATGCATGCCGGGTTCGTCGGCCAGGGCATGCTCGCAGCGGCCTGCCCGGGATTGCTCTTTACCTCCCCGAACGCGGTCCAGGTCAGCGAGGCCACCCAGTGGGCTGACCAGGGCAGGGGAGTAGTCCACGTGGTGAAGAACTACACCGGCGACGTCATGAACTTCACCGTCGCCCGCAACGCCGCCGAGGCGGTAGACACCCGCACGGTACTGGTGGCCGATGATATTGCCACCGATGGCAACGAGGACGGCCCCGGCCGCCGCGGTACGGGCGCGACCATCCTGGTGGAAAAGGTCGCAGGCGCCGCTGCCTACCGCGGCGATGATGTGGACACGGTCGCTGAGTTGGGCAAGCGTGCCGCGGAGAATTCCTGCAGCATGTCCGTGGCGCTGGGCGCCGGCTTCATGCCGACCACCGGCCGCGAAACCTTCGATCTGGATGCCGGCCAGATGGAGGTGGGTGTGGGCATTCACGGCGAGCCGGGCACGCACACCGAGCAGGTGGGTAGCGCGAGCGCCATTGTGAGCCAGGTCCTGGATAAGATCGCGCCCGCCCTTGAGCTGGGCCAGGGCGATGAGGTGGTGTGCCTGGTCAATGGCCTCGGCGGCACCACCCCGCTGGAGCTGAGCTTGCTCTTTGGCGAGGCCTCCGCGCAGCTGGCCCAGCGCGGCGTCACCGTCGCCCGGTCCCTGGTGGGCTCCTACGTCACCGCAGTCAATATGCACGGCGCTTCTTTTACGCTGCTCAAGGCGGATGCGGAGCTGCTCGAGCTTATCGACGCCCCTACGTCCGCCCCCGCCTGGCCCCATACCCTAGGCGGTGCGAAGGCGGTGGAACCGGCCACCATCACCTTCCAGGATGAGCTGCCCACTGAGGGTGAGGAAAATCAGTGGCTCACCGCCTTTGTGGAACGCCTCCAAGCTTCCTTTGAGGCGCTGACCGAGCTGGATCGCAAGGCCGGCGACGGCGACTTTGGCCAGAACATGGAGGCGGCCTTCGGCGGCATCGAGCTTCCCCTGCGCGGCATGGATACGGAGATCCTCACCGGGCTGGCCAAGCGCCTGCTCGTCCTCGCCGGCGGTACCTCCGGGGCCGTCTTCGGCACTCTCTTTACTGAGCTGGCCCGGGCGGAGTCGCTGGCGGATGGGCTCAATGACGCGGTCGACCTCATCCACGAGCTTGGTGGCGCGAAGCGCGGCGATCGCACCATGCTCGATGCCCTCATCCCTGCCGCAGAAAAGGCCCGCGAACTGGGTGCGAAGGAACCGAACGCGGAGACTTTGCAGGCCCTTTTCGACGCCGCCCATGCCGGCGCCCTCGACACCGAGGATCTCGCCGCAAAGAAAGGACGTGCCTCCTACCTGGGGGAACGCAGCAAGGGAGTAATCGATCCGGGCGCGATCGTGGTCAGCTGGCTCTTTGGGGAGAACCTCTCGCAGCGCACTAAGCGAGCTCAGATCTCCCTTACCGGCGCGGTCGAGGTGGAGCGCATGCAGCCCCGCCGCGCGAGCTCCCTCCACATCATTGGCCAGGGAATCGCCCACCATGAGCGTGTCTGCGGGGGTCACTCCGAGCTGGCGGCAAGCAGCGAGATAGGCCTCCCGTTGTGGTTTGGGGCAGCCGAGGTCGACGGTGGGGATAAGGAGGACGTCGGCAAGCGCAAGGCCCGTGGCCTCCAGCTTCGCCTGCTGCATTTCGCGCTCGCCGTTGGTGAGTATGCCGACCTGAAAGCCGGATTCGAGGGCCCAGGTGAAGGTGGGCAGGGCGTCGGCAAAAGCGCGCCACTGCTCCCGGTAGGCGGAAAGATAGCCGTCATAGGCGGCCAGCGCCTCGGCATCGCTCATCTCTCGGCCGAGGAATTCGCGGCAGCGCGCCGCCCGCTGGCCGTGGTGGGAGACCTCGCCGCGCTCATAGGCTTGAAACCACTTTCTTTCAATGGCCGCGAACCGCGCATGCTGGCCCTCGGGCAGGCCGAGTTCGCGGCACCACTGATCCACTGCGTCTCGGGCCGCGCCGGTGTGGTCGAGCAAGGTGTCATCCAGATCGAAAAGTAGCGCGCGAATCATGCCTTCAGGCTAGCGCGATCGCTGACAGCGTTATGTTATGCGCGGCAGGCGCGCGTTAAATTCTTTACAATGGCTGGCATGACTCAGAAGACCGCAACTGCAACGATGCATACCAACTACGGTGACATTGTTATCGATCTCTTCGGTAACCACGCACCGGTAACCGTTGAAAACTTCATCGGCCTGGCCAAGGGCGAGAAGGACTACTCCACCCAGAACGCAAAGGGCGAGCAGTCCGGCCCGTTCTA
>CALLKG010000104.1:0-3404 GCA_938008395.1 Corynebacterium tuberculostearicum | reverse complement strand
TGACCCAAGCAGCATAGCTAACCCCCGACGTGTCTACTTTCCGGGGGTCAGGCCCAATATTGAAGCCCGTGGTCTTGAATGGGAGGCTTTTACCCAGCAGATTCAGGAATGGACGAATAAGCAGCTCGCGGAACGCGACGAGGATATTGCTCAACTGCGCGTTGAGGTTAGTTTATTGCGGGACAAGCTCGAGGTTTGGCGGTCGCGGTATTTTATTGTTGTGCACTACATTCGTCAGTGGCGTTTACGGTACCAGGAGTCGGTCGATGAGTTGCCGATTGTGGGGTTGCCCGCAAATCGTGGACACGTAGTGGAGCTACCTAGTGGTTAGGCAGCTATTTCTTTTCTGCTGTTGATTGAGCCGGTGTGGTTCTCGAAGTCGACGGGGCTGACCATCCCGAGTGCAGAGTGCCGGCGCCGACGGTTGTAGACGACTTCAATCCAGTAGGCAACAGCCTTGCGTGCAGCATCACGGGTAGGCCATCGCTGCCGGTCATAGAATTCAGTCTTTAGCGTCGACCAGAACGACTCGGCCATCGCGTTATCGAAGCACACGCCAGTGCGCCCCACAGACTGAGCGATGCCCAGGTTGCGGCAGACCTCCCAGAGCTTCTCACTGGTAAATTGCGTTCCACGGTCAGCGTGAAACACCAGCCCATCAGGAACATCACCGCGCAGCGTATGCGCCATCCGCAGGGCCCGTTCAACCAGGTGTGTGTCTTGAACGCTATCCATTGCCCAGCCCAGTACCCTGCGGGAATGACCATCGCGGACCGCGCACAAGTACAACCAGCCTTCACCGGTGCGCAGGTAGGTAATATCTGACATCCACACTCGGTTGAGCTCACCAGTATCAAACATGCGCTTGACCAGGTCAGGAAGAGCTGACTTACGCTTGGATTGAATCGTTGTCACCGGGACAAAGGCACGCGGTGAAATCCCTTCAATGCCCATCATGCGCATCCGCTTCGCCACAGTCTTACGGTTAAGCGAAATGCGGTAGCGCTCGGCGAGCTCTGCGGTGATCCGAGGAGCACCATAAACCTCATCAGAGTCTTTCCAAATCTGATGAATCTTACGGTCAACATCATCGTAAAATGCTGACCGATCATCCTTTCCGGATAGTCGTTTCTGCTGCGCATGGGCCCATTTGTAGTATCCAGACCGAGACACTTTTAATAGCCGTGCCATGCGCTTGATGCTGTAGTTCGCCTTCTCCTGCCGCATCAATTCGAACTTTTCTGCTCGCGTTGCTTCGCGGCGAAGAAGGCTGTCGCTTTTGACAAAAACTCATTATCCATCTTGGCTTCTGCCAACTCACGGCGCAGACGAGCATTCTCAGCACGAAGATCAGACTCACTCATCCCATCTGAGGATCCTCGGCGTTCACGCTCGAGTTTGACCCACCGGCCCAAAAGCCCGGCGGAAACACCGATTTCCTTAGCCACATGAGCGATCGGTCGCTCTGACTCGATTACCAGGTTCGCGGCTTCACGCCGGTACTCCGGCGTGTACTTCTTGCGCTGTTGACTCACAATGAACATCCTCTCTTACGGACACAAGATCCGTACAAATAGGGTGTCCACTAAACGAGGGTAACCTCACACCCCACTTTTACAATAAGGTACATGTTTGAATTTCGCGTATATTCGCCGACTTTAAAGACAACGTTCTTCTACGGTAGGGAGCCAAGCTTTGAGCAGGCCTGGGACAAGGCCGTGGTCTACATTTTGAATGATGCCCGTTGGAAAGACCAAAGCAATATCATTGATGCCATAGCTGCAACGGAGACAAAGTCAGAACATGCCACAAATGGGTGGATAGACGTCAGCCTTGGCCGGAATATGCAAAATGTTTACGAGCAACACGAAGTTGCGGTCATGATTGATAAAACTGCACGTGTCATGAACAATTTAGGACACTGAGTTAAGTCGGTTAGGGTACACCACGTTACGAGATAATCTTCCAACTCTTGCTCAAGCAGTCAGTCCGGTAGAAGTGATAACTCACGTCCCCTCTACCAACCGCAGTCCCGGACGCGACCGTGGGGCACTTGCTAGTGCCCTCAATTCTGCTCTCGGTCATATATCCGAAATCGTCTCACACCAGCGGCTTTAGAATCTTCAGGTGATAACACCGGCGCGTCCCACACAATAAGCCCAGATCGTTTTTCAGTGATAGATCCTGCTGCAGTCGCCGGTCGGCACGTGCTGCTAGTGGAGGACACTTGGGTCAGCGGAGCCAGTGCGCAATCAGAAGCGGTATCTCTGCACCGAGCAGGCGATCACCATGTCACTGTCATGTGTATCGCCAGGATGCTGAAAGCCAAGTGGGAAGACGGGACTTACTTGGCATCTCAATACGCCACCTTGCTGCCTCCACAGCAAGACACTACAGTTTTCAATCCTTAAACAAGGAGATATGAACATACTTTTAGACGGCGCTGTTGCAAAGTTGGGCCAGGGCACGATGTTTACCTACGGGCACCCGAACCCAGACGCGGTGATCGTCAGCCGGATATTCGAGACAGCTTAAGCACCCCGGAGCAAGGACAACTAATGTCTTGAGGGGTAGGCTTTTCGACCCTGGCCCAACTTTGCAACAGCACCGCGTAGGTAAAATAACGGGTTAAGTGACAATTTTCGATTATGTGACCTTGGATGACTGTGTCGTTTTGAGGAGTCGTCTGCACGGATTTCAGAAGTCCTCTGCACTATCGCCATCCACTCCGGAGAGGCCGCGGGCGTTCGTCCACTTCATCTGGAACGCGACTCGACAGAGCGCATTCAATCGGTTGGTCTCTTTCTCCCTGCGAAGGATGGGGGCACTTTAGGGTGCCAGGGTGTTGACCAGATCGAGGAATTCCTCAGCGTAGGCAATTTGCTTGCGTAGCTTTTCGTAGCGGGTGCGCGTCTCCTCACGAATGTCGGCAAGGGTGGCCTTGGCATTACTCCGTGCCTGCTGTGCGGGATCACTGTCCTGCCCGCCATCTGAACTATGAAGAATCTCCGCAGCTTCCAGGAATTCTCGCATCTGATCCAGAGTAAACCCCAGCGGTTTCATCCGTCGCACCAGCAAAACACGACGTACATCAGCCTCACTATAAAGCCTGAACCCACCAGGGCTACGCCCCGATGGGGTAATCAGGCCGACGTTGTCATAATAACGCAAGGTGGGAATCGACAACCCAGTCTGGTCAACGACCTCGCCGATCTTGAAATTACTGTTTTGCATTGCCTGTTCTCCTTCACGGTGATGTTGCCCACGGGTTCCTGTGCCTGGGTTGGCGGTTGAGTAAAACTCCCGCTACCATGACCACCATCACCAAACCTAAAGTTACTAGAGGGTTGGATTCCTTTCGGGCGTTCGCCCAGTTACCTGTCTCTTATACACATCTGACGCTG
>CALLKG010000103.1:0-1345 GCA_938008395.1 Corynebacterium tuberculostearicum | reverse complement strand
GGTACGAGAGATCTTGTTCACGGAAACTGGTCCTTTACACGAGTTCTGAAATGAGACACCACGTCTCATTAGCTGTGTGCAATCCATTCCCCACGGTTCACGCACCATGACCTGACCCGTTGCTAAGATTCTTTCGCCTGCCGAGAGCAGTTTTCAGGTGAAACGCCTACGCAGGCCTTAGCCTTAACTAACGATAGCCTGTGGATTACACAACTAGATCCTATCCCGGCACCTGAGGCAAAGTCCCCGACTAAAGCCCCCCCCCCGGAGATTCAGCCAGATCACTCAAGGTTCCGCTTCATCCACGCTAGCGTGAAAACTTTTTTCGCAGCTCGACAAACGTTTTTGTAGCGCCATATAGCTTCCTGTGAAATTGAACACATTACCCATTTAAGGGGGTAAACCTATTCGATTTTACCCCCGTCACATAGCAAGCAACCATCACACAGAAGAATGGCTTTTGGAGAGCACCCTCCAGCAACAGTAAAACAACCATTAATACTGCCAATACCAGCAGATAATTCAGAACCTTCAGCAGCCCAACAAAAGGAAGTATCGCCAAGAAGGCCCAGGGGTATTCCGAAGCCATTCAGATCCTCAGCTTTCAACAAGCCACATGACTGAAAGTTAATAGCGTTAAGATTCTCTGGAGCAGCTCTCTACGAAGCGTCAGCCGCGGATGCGGCACGAAGGAGCGCCGCATAAGCGCCATCGCGGGCCAGCAGGTCGGTATGGGTGCCGCGCTCAACCATACGGCCGGCATCGAGGACAACGATCTGGTCGGCATCGCGGATGGTGGACAGGCGGTGGGCGATGACCAGGCGGGTCGCATCCGCACCAAGGACTGCTTCCTGGATAGCGCGTTCGGTTTCGTTGTCGAGGGCGGAGGTGGCCTCATCCAGAATGAGCACCTGGGGTTGGCGCAGCAGCGTGCGCGCGAGCGAGAGGCGCTGCTGCTCACCGCCGGAGAAGCGGTAGCCACGCGAGCCTACGAGAGTATCGAGTCCCTCGGGAAGCGCAGCGATGACCTCATCCACGCGGGCGGCGTTAAGCGCCGCCCACATCTGTTCCTCGCTGGCATCCGGCTGCGCGAAGAGGAGGTTCTCGCGCACCGTGCCATGAATGAGGTAGATCTCTTGGGAGACCACGCCGATGACCTCCGCGCGCTGCTCGGCAGGAATGTCACGCAGGTCTACCCCACCTAAGAGCACGGAGCCTTCCGTCGGGTCGGCCAAGCGCGCCAGGAGCGCGGCCACCGTGGATTTGCCGGAACCGGTATGCCCCACAAGTGCGGTGGTGGTGTGGGCGGGGATGGAAAGGGAGACGTCGGAAAGCGCGTCGGTGT
>CALLKG010000102.1:0-1660 GCA_938008395.1 Corynebacterium tuberculostearicum | reverse complement strand
GGCGGACTTCCTGCGCGAGCAGCGCACCACCGTCATCATTGCCTCCGACATGGAAATCGCGGACGCGGAGTTGGAAGGCGTTGCCACCGTTTTGGAGGATCAGGGCGTGAAGTTGGTGCGCTAGCGACTCGGACCCCTGGACTGGGGCTGGGGATGGGGCGTTAGGTCCATAGATATGAGGCCGAATTGAGGGTTGTGAGCTCTCAATTCGGCCTTTTCGCGCTCAGATCGGCCTGATAAGTCTCGACCTAACTCTAGCGCGGTGCTGGGTGGGCCAGGTTTAGCTGAGGAACCCCGAAAGCTCCGCGCTCCGGCGGGCCAAGCGCTCCAGGCGGGACTCGGTCATGGAGGCAATCTGGTCGATGATGGCGCGGTCGCGGGCGGCGTCGGTATCGGCTTGTTCCCACCACAGACGGAAGGTGGCATCGAGGGAGCCGGGGGCGCCGGCGACGAGGTAGTCGTAGACACGGTAGATGCGCTCGCGCTGGCGGTCTTGGCGTGCGAGATGGGCGGGCTCGTCCATGACGTAGAGGACGGCGATGGTTTTGAGCAGCTTGACTTCGGCTTCGGCTTGCTTGGGAACGATGAGGTTGCCGTGCATGCGGCCAAGGCTATTGGAGGCAATGAGATCGGCATTGGCCTCGCTGGTGGCGCCAACGGTCGCGCCGACATAGCGGCCGACGAGCTCCGAGGTCATCTTCTTCAGGTTGGCGTAGTCGCGCAAGGAATAGTCAAAGTCACCGATGGCGTTGATGACGCTTAAGTTGCGCAGGCTATCGGCCGCTTCCAGGAGCTCATCGGCGGTGCCGCCGAAGGCCTTGGCGCCCTTTTCTGCCAGTTGGGCGAGCTCCACTAAGTCCCAGAGCACGCTCAAAGAAATGCGCCGGGAGATGATGCCATCTTCCACGTCGTGCACGGAGTAGGCGATGTCATCGGACCAGTCCATGACCTGGGCCTCGATGCACTTGCGGTTATCGGTATGGCCCTCGCGCAGCCAGTCCAATAAGTGCGCGTCTTCGTCGTAGGCGCCGTACTTGCGGTTGGTGGTGCCATCCGGGTTGGTCTTGGTCCACGGGTATTTGCAGGCGCCGTCGAGGGCCGCGCGGGTGAGGTTGAGGCCAAAGCTTTGGGGTTCGCCGCGGACATCGTCCACGATGACCTTCGGCTCCAGGCGGGTGAGGATGCGCAGGGTTTGGGCGTTGCCCTCAAAACCGTTGAGGGCGACCTCATTGAGCGCATTCTCGCCATTGTGGCCATAGGGCGGGTGGCCGATGTCATGGGTAAGGCCGGCCATGTCACACAGATCGGGATCGAGGCCGAGCCCGGAGCCGATGCTGCGCGCGATCTGGCCAACCTCCAGGGAGTGGGTGAGCCGGGTACGCGGGGTATCGCCGTCGCGCGGGCCGACGACCTGCGTTTTATCCGCTAGCCGGCGCAGCGCGGCCGAGTGCAGCACGCGGGCCCGGTCGCGGGCGAAGAGCCCGCGGTGCTCCTCCACGGGGTGGAAGGCTGACCCCTTCGGCTTTTCATCGGCCAGGCGGGCAAAGTCGGCGGCGGAATAAGAATAGGACACGGCCTAAAGTTTATTCCGCGAACAGGCCTTTTGGGTGAGCAACGTGGCCGCCTAGTTTTTAGCAGGCTGCGGGCCTTTCACAAAGTT
>CALLKG010000101.1:0-2092 GCA_938008395.1 Corynebacterium tuberculostearicum | reverse complement strand
CCAACGGCAAGACAACCCTGCGATGGGGTGGCAAACTACGCCGCCTCTACATCGGACGCAGATGGGGCGGCGAACCAATCACCATGATCTGCATCGACAACCACGTCGATATCAAAACAACTGCCACCGGGGCACAAATCGCTGCCTACACACTCACCGAAGAAAAGATCTACTACAACAAGAAAGACAACGAACTCAGCCCCCAACGGGGCAACTAAAAACGAAAAATCTCGAGACACCGACCGGAACGATGTCTCGAGACTTCACAAACGGCATCGTGGACGAAGCCGAACAAGAGCGCTTCCTCAACGCCGTCCAAAACTTGGAAAATCTCACTGACCTTACCGAGTTAAACGTGCGGGTGACCGATGCTCACCTCGCCGCCGCACCCCAGAAACCGGAAGGAATCTTCTAATGGCAGGACTATTTGGCTCTTTGAAAACTCCCGCGGAAAAGCGCCAGCAATTCCGCGCCGACCTTGAATCCGGCACCATTACCCGATTGCCGGGCGCGTTCAATCCCCTGACCGCGCGCCTAATCCAAGATATCGGCGGTTTCGGCGGCGTTTATGTCTCCGGCGCGGTGCTGGCCAATGATTTGGGCCTTCCCGATATAGGCCTGACCACCTTGACCGAGGTAGCGCAGCGCTCCGGGCAGATTGCTCGTGCGACGGATTTGCCCGTGCTTGTCGACGCCGACACTGGCTTCGGCGAACCCATGTCCGCCGCCCGCACCATCGCCGCACTCGAGGACGCTGGACTTGCCGGCTGCCACCTAGAGGATCAGGTCAACCCGAAGCGCTGTGGGCACCTCGATGGTAAAGAAGTAGTGGACAAGGACATCATGGTCCGCCGCATTAGCGCCGCGGTCAACGAGCGGCGCGACCCGAACTTCATTATCTGTGCCCGTACTGATGCCGCAGGAGTCAACGGCATTGATGACGCTATCGACCGTGCCAAGGCTTATGCCGATGCCGGAGCAGACCTCATTTTTACCGAGGCGTTGTACCAGCCAGGAGACTTTGAAACATTCCGTGCCGCTGTCGACACACCGTTGCTGGCAAATATGACCGAATTCGGCAAAACCGAGCTGCTCTCAGCGCAACAGCTAGAAGACCTTGGCTATAACGCAGTCATCTGGCCAGTCTCCACCTTCCGCGTGGCTATGGGCGCCACCGAGGATTTCCTGCGTGATTTGCAGGAAACCGGGATTCAAACCGATTGGCTCGAGCGTATGCAACACCGTTCCCGTCTTTATGAACTGGTGCGCTACGAGGAATACAACGACTTCGATAAATCCGTATTTACCTACTCCAAAGACACCTACCAGCCCACTTTCGAAAGCTAAGGAGAATTTAAACCATGTCCGATAAGAATCAGACCCCCGAAATCCGCAAGGGCCTGTATGGCGTCGTCGTCGATGAGACTGCCGTGTCCAAGGTCGTTCCTGAGACCAACTCGCTGACCTATCGCGGTTATCCCGTCCAAGAGCTTGCTCGGTACTGCTCCTTTGAGGAAGTGGCCTATCTGCTGTGGAACGGCAAACTGCCAGGCCAAGAATCGCTTATCCGATTCTCCGCCCGCGAGAAGGCCCTGCGGCACCTAGAGCGCCACGTCATCGACCTCATCATGTCCATGCCGCTATCGTGTCATCCAATGGACGTCCTGCGTACCGCTATTTCCTATATCGGTTCCCAAGACCCAGAGGAATACACCAAAGACTCTGAACATATCCGCCGCACCGCGCTAGAGCTAATGGCCAAGATTCCGACGATCATTGCTCTCGATATTCGACGCCGCCGCGGTGAAGGCTACATCCAGCCTTCTCGCAAGAAGGGCTTTGCGGAGAATTTTCTGTGGATGGTCTTCGGTGATGAGGAAGGCTCCCCAGCTACCAACCGGGCTGATATCGAGGCCTTTGATAAGTCCCTCATCCTCTATGCCGAGCACTCTTTTAACGCTTCCACCTTCTCTGCCCGCGTGGTGACCTCGACCATGTCCGATACTTATTCCGCCATCGTCGCGGCCATCGGCGCGCTCAAGGGGCCACTGCATGGTGGCTGTCTCTTATACACATCTCCGAGCCCACGAGA
>CALLKG010000100.1:0-5182 GCA_938008395.1 Corynebacterium tuberculostearicum | reverse complement strand
GTAGCATCAAACCAAACTAACCATCATCGTTGCAACGACCCCTAGAATCCGCCAGGTTTCTAAAGCTAAAAAAATCCCCGCCCAGCCCTCTAAGGAGAGCGGACGGGGAGATTTAAGAGCGAGCTTAGAACTGCTCTACGTCAACCAGGCCCAGCTTGGCAGCCTTAACCAGGCGGCGCGGGATGCGAACGGTCTGGCCGTCGATGGTGACTTCCTGGAGGGCTACGTTGTCAGCCTTCCACTGGGAACGGCGTGCGTGGGTGTTCGCACGGGACTTCTTAAACTTAGGAGTTGCCATTTTCTACTCTCCTCCTTACGCGTTCTTCTTCTTGCGGCGTGCCATGCCACCGAAGCGCTGGTTGAAGCGCTCGACGCGGCCGGCGGTATCCATAACGCGCTGTGCACCAGTCCAGAACGGGTGGGACTCAGCGGTAACGTCAACGACGATCAGGGGGTACTCGTTGCCGTCTTCCCACTCAACGGTGCGGTCGGAGGAAGCGGTGGACTTGGTCAAAAAGGAGTGACCGGTACCAGCATCGCGGAAGACTACCGGGTGGTAATCCGGGTGAATATCTTTCTTCATATATATTCCCTCAGGGTTGGACTACGGGTCGGTTCCACACGCTTAGTGAGGATCGTGCCCGAGTTGGGACGTACAAATTTCACTCTGTTAACCGCGCGCCGCGTGGCACGGGTCAACAACCTGAATTATCCTACAGTCAACTAACCCATATACGAAATCCCCGACCAGCGGCGACCACACATTTCACTCACGTTTCTTGCATCACGCTTGGCGGCACCCCACAGGCAAACACCACCCCAGCACGGCAAACGGCTCACTTGCCACAGCAAGATAGCGATTAGGTAATTCGCGTCCGAGGCTGTAAGATTTTCCCTTGCTGTTGTCAAAATATACGTTTTACGCCCCGTCTACTGGTGTTTGACGATGGCGCCGCACCCGCTCACACCTCACTTTTGAGCACTGCCACCCTCACACGGCAGTCGGCGCTTCATTGTCTATAGCCATGATGTGGGCGGCTAGGAGAAAGAAGACCCATGTCGGCTATTTGCCAGGTAACGGGCCGCAAGCCGGAATTCGGCAAGCAGGTCTCGCACTCGCACCGCCGCACTTCGCGCCGTTGGAACCCCAACGTGCAGCGTCGTCGCTACTACCTGCCCTCTGAGGGCCGTACCATCACCCTGAATGTTTCCACCAAGGGCATGAAGATCATCGACCGCGATGGCATCGAGTCCGTTGTGGCTAAGATTCGCGCACGTGGGGAGAAGATTTAAGTATGGCACGTAACGATATCCGCCCAATCATCAAGCTTAAGTCCACTGCGGGCACCGGTTACACCTACGTGACCCGTAAGAATAAGCGCAACAACCCGGATCGCATCACCTTGAAGAAGTTCGATCCGATTGCCCGCAAGCACGTCGAATTCCGCGAGGAGCGATAATCAATGGCTAAGAAGTCCAAGATCGCTAAGAACGAGCAGCGCAAGGAAATCGTCGCCCGCTACGCGGAGCGTCGCGCTGAGCTCAAGAAGATCATTAAGAACCCGAACACCCCGGATGAGGAGCGCCTGGAGGCTCAGTTCGAGCTGAACCGCCAGCCTCGTGACGCTTCCCCAGCCCGCGTACGTAACCGTGACGCTGCCGATGGCCGCCCACGCGGTTACCTCCGCAAGTTCGGCCTGTCCCGTGTCCGTATGCGCGGCATGGCTCACCGTGGTGAGCTGCCGGGCGTTCGTAAGTCCAGCTGGTAAAGGGGTAATTGCACAATGGCTAATAAGCGCAATAACCAAAAGAAGTTCCGTATGGAGCAGAGCCGTCGCCCAAAGAAGAACCCTTTGAAGGCTGAGGGCATCGAGAAGGTGGACTACAAGGACACCAAGACTCTGCGTCTGTTCATCTCGGATCGTCACAAGATCCGTTCCCGTCGCGTCACCGGTCTGACCCCGCAGCAGCAGCGTCAGGTTGCTACCGCAGTCAAGAACGCACGCGAAATGGCTCTCCTGCCGTTCACCACCCGCTAAACAGTAGCTGGGTATCAACAGCGCACTTTTGCCGCTGGCAAGTGTGACACGGTAAAAGAACCATAAGCTTTCGCCGCCTCCCTCCTCGAGGGCAGGCGGCGAAAGTCGTTTTGGCCCTCCCACTCCTTCCACCCGGCCCACATGCCCGGATCACAGAGCCGAAGTGTTAGATTGAAAGCATTCGTGCACCCCGCAGCCGGCGGGGAGGCACCGGCCCCGCACTAGTGAAAGGCAGTGAGCAATGGCCCTGCACCAATCCCTACTCGATCTTTCTGAGCTCGCCCCGCACTGCCAGTCCCGCGCTACGGCCCGCGGACTGCTCGCAGAGGCCCAAGATATTTTGCGCAATGCGGTCGCCCACCAGGACAATGAGATCGAATTGGCCCACTGGTATTCCCGGCTGATTACGGATATTGTTCGCTCCCCAGGGGTTAACTCCCCGGTCCGCCTCAGCGGCGCTGCGGCCCGCGGCGACCAGCTGCCGTCTATGCCCGTGGAGTGGATGGGCGACGATGTTGATCTCCAGGAGGTCTTCGCAGATGTTGGCCTCCAGGCTCAGGTAGCCGCCGATTCCATCGCCGCCCGCGTCGACGCCGGCCTGCCCCTCGGCAACGGCGGAGAACAAGCGCTGCTAGAAGAAGCCTTGGCCCAGCGCCCTCCTGCTCTCAAGATGGTCGATGGCCTGCCGGACCGCGATGCAGCGGTAGATATCAAGGCCACACTGCTCTCCCCCATTGCAGCTATCGCACGCTGGGCAGCGCCGGGGCCGCGCCCGACGGTGGATCGGCTGGCGATCGGCGTGGAACGCGATCTGCTCAGCGCCGCTGACGCAGAGTCTTTGGACCTAGCGTGGCGCACCGGTTATGCGTTAGAGTTGCGCCGTTGGTATGAGGGCGTTAGCGATCGCCCGGTCACGCTGCGCGATCTTCCGCCGCTGGACCGCACCGCTTATGGTTCTGCGTGCCGCATTGTCTCGGCGGCGTTTGAGTCTATTTCCCGGCGGGCAGAAGAATATAAATAGTCTCTACGGTGCGGATTCGGAAGCAGTACCTAGTCGGGCATAAGATTGTACAGTTGATTATTAAAAGCGATTTCTCTTTTGTGAAAGGAGGCGTCCCACCGCATGGCAGGCAATGTCGGTAGGCCGCGTAAACACAGCCCGCGGCGCAGGGGCAATAGCGCCCGTGAGGAGATTTTGGACGCCTCCTCTGAGCTTTTCACTACTCAGGGTTTTGCTACCACGTCCACGCACCAGATTGCAGACGCGGTGGGCATCCGTCAGGCGTCGCTGTACTACCACTTCCCGTCCAAGACGGAGATTTTCCTGACGCTGCTCAATTCCACCATCGAGCCCTCCTTGGAGTTGGCCGATGAGTTGGCGGGCACCGACGCGGACCCGGCACAGCGCCTGTGGTCTTTGGTCGCCGCAGAGTCGCGTCTGTTGCTCACCAGCGGCTGGAACGTGGGCCGCCTGTATCAGCTGCCGGTGGCCAATTCCCCGGAGTTCTCCGAGTATCACGAGTCACGCGACCGCCTGCAGAACCATTTCCGCTCCACCGCCGCCGCCATCGTGGGCGAGGATGACCCCCGCGTGGAGCTGCCCTTCCACATTGCGCTGTCCGTGATTGAAATGCGCCCCAATAACGGCACACCGCCGTTCGACGCTTCCCAGTCGGTTCCGGAGACTGCCGCCATGCTTGCCGACGCCGCCTTGACCGTCCTCGGCGCCTCCGTCCCCGAAAACGCCGAGGAAACTACCTTGGAGCTGCTGAAGAATCGCAACGACTCCATCTCTGCGGCCGCCGCTGCTGCGGCCGACCGCAAGAAGAAGTCGCGCTAGCCCCTCGTTTTCCGCGTTAGCGCTGCCACGACTCCGTGAACTCGCCCGTGGCGGCCAATCCGCCGCCCTCGCGCACGCTTACGCCACTCGGCGTCACCACAATGATCGACGGATCCGCATTGACGTAGTAGTTATTGCCGTCTTGGGTAACGTCACCCGATTCAAACTGGCCATCAAACATCGACGAGCGATAGAACTTGTAGCCACCTCCGGTCTCGCAAATGATAGCTCTGCCGTCGGGACCAGCCCCAGCGAACAAGGCACGCTCAAAGCGCTGACAGTTGGCGTAGCCGCCATCGAGCCATCCGTACTCGTTGAAATTAGAAATGTAGTTTCCCACACCAGTCTTCTGACCCCCACCGGTGGACGACGGGGCCTCCTGCTTTTCCGTCTGCGTGACCGTGACTACCGGCGGTTTCTCAGGGGCTTCCTCCTCCTTGGTTACGGTCTTTTGGGCGGCCGTAGTTTCCTCGGCGTTCTCCTCTTCTTTGTCGGAGTTATTGACCGTGGTCATTCCACTGCCCTTGCCTTTGAAGCTTGGGGCAGCGTCGTCCGTGGAGTCACTGCAACCGCTCAGCGCGAGGCTGGCGGCCACGAGCGGGACGAAGCCTGCGGCGATAAGCGGGCGAAGGCTTAAGCGAGAAGTCATGGGTTTTCCTTTCTACTGACAGGCTTAGCAGGCGGGGCTGGGCCACTGGGTTTGGGCCTGCGCTAGGGCTTCGGCCATGGAGGTAAGCACGGTTTGGGTGGAGGCGTACTGGCCATCAGGGGAGGAGGCAATCAGTGCCACGGCGACGTCGTGACCGCCCAGCTGCACGATGCCCATCTGCCGCACGTCGTAGGAACCGGCAGGGCTCGGGCCCCAGCCGCCCTTCATCAAGGCGCCCGGTAGGGTGCGCAGGCCGTAGGCTTGGGCGGGATCGGCGACACCCATGGCGTCGATAATCGGCTGGGCGCCTTCAACGCAGCGCAGCCCGGCCATGAACTTTGCTTGGTTGCCCACGCTCCACATGGTTTGGCCAAAGGCCGTGAATTCCGGGCGGGTGACCTGGGATTGGACTTGGGTGGCGGTATCGCCCGCCTCCGCGATGACGCTTTGTGTGGCCTGCGCGGCTGCAGTCCCCTCCCCTAAAGCTGCCCACGCGGCCTTGGCAGCCTCGTTATCGGAGTAGGTGATTGCAGAAGACACTAGCTGGCTATCGGCCGCACCCGTGCGATTCGCCGCGATGAGGACGGGCACCTTGGAGGTTGACCACGCGGCTTCGGGAGCGGTGCGCCCCGCTTCAATGGTGGTGGTGCCATC
>CALLKG010000099.1:0-5222 GCA_938008395.1 Corynebacterium tuberculostearicum | reverse complement strand
TTTAACCACCGCAGGATTTTAAGTCCTGTGCGTCTGCCAGTTCCGCCACCCCGGCGCATCAATAATTGGCGCTCAGGGTGGGACTCGAACCCACAACCTACCGGTTAACAGCCGGGTGCTCCACCATTGAGCTACCTAAGCATATGTAATATATAATTTATACCCAGCTAGCCTATATGGCTAGCAAAGTATAGATTATTTGGCGATTTCCTACTCTACCGGGAGGTTGCCCTCCGAGTACCATCAGCGTAATGAGGCTTAACTTCTGTGTTCGGTATGGGAACAGGTGTATCCCTCATGCCATCATCACCATATATTTAATTTATGAACCTTTTAATAGCAGACAATATTTCCAGTCAAGATTTAAAGTATTAGTATCCATTAGCTTAATACATTACTGCACTTACACCTTGGACCTATCAAACGTATTTTCTTTACGTACTCTTAGAAATCTTATCTTGAGGGTTGCTTCGTACTTAGATGCTTTCAGTACTTATCAATTCCATACTTAGCTACCCAGCTATGCTCCTGGCGGAACAACTGGTACACCAGTGGTATGTCCATCCCGGTCCTCTCGTACTAAGGACAGGTCCTCTCAAATTTCTTACGCCCACGCTGGATAGGGACCGAACTGTCTCACGACGTTCTGAACCCAGCTCGCGTGCCTCTTTAATGGGCGAACAGCCCAACCCTTGGGACCTACTTCAGCCCCAGGATGAGACGAGCCGACATCGAGGTGCCAAACCTCCCCGTCGATGTGGACTCTTGGGGGAGATAAGCCTGTTATCCCCGGGGTAGCTTTTATCCGTTGAGCGATGGCCCTTCCATGCGGTGCCACCGGATCACTAAGTCCGTATTTCTACTCTGCTTGAGCTGTATCTCTCGCAGTTAAGCTCGCTTATGCCTTTGTACTCTGCGAATGGTTTCCGTCCATTCTGAGCGAACCTTTGAACGCCTCCGTTACTTTTTGGGAGGCGACCGCCCCAGTCAAACTGCCCAACTGACAATGTCCTTTGCCCTGATTAAGGGTCAATGTTAGAACTTTGATATTAGAGGGTTGGTATCCCAAGGGTGACTTGACCTACACTGGCGTGCAAGTTTCTTTGTCTCCCAACTATCCTGTACGTCTAATCTCAAAATCCAATATCAGCCTACAGTAAAGCTCCACGGGGTCTTTCCGTCCTAGCGTGGGTAAGTCGCATCTTCACGACTACTACAATTTCACCGGATCCTTTGTTGAGACAGTGCCCAAATCGTTACACCTTTCGTGCGGGTCGGAACTTACCCGACAAGGAATTTCGCTACCTTAGGACCGTTATAGTTACGGCCGCCGTTTACTGGGGCTTAAGTTCGTTGCTTCGATTGCTCTAACAAGTCCCCTTGACCTTCCAGCACCGGGCAGGTGTCAGCACCTATACTTCATCTTTCGATTTAGCAGATACTTGTGTTTTTGGTAAACAGTCGCTTGGGCCTATTCTCTGCGACCTAATTTCTTAGGCATCCCTTCTCGCTAACTTACGGGATTATTTTGCCGAGTTCCTTAACAAAGGTTCTTCCGCGCGTCTTAGAATTCTCTTCTTGCCTACCTGTGTCGGTTTGCGGTACGGGTACAAGATTATTCGATAGCACCTTTTCTTGGCAGTTTGAATCTGTCGCTTCGCATCTTTCTGCTCCCCATGATAACTTACGTTAACGAATATACGGATTTGCCTGTATATTCTGGCTTGTTACTTGGACGTGTTCTACCATTCACACGCTCGACTTTTCCTTCTGCGTCAGTACTTCTCTCAATCACAATCTTGTAGTACAGGAATTTCTACCTGTTGTCCATCGACTACGCCTTTCGGCCTCGCCTTAGGTCCCGACTTACCCTGAGAGGACGAGCCTTGCTCAGGAATCCTTGGGCTTTCGACGGGGATGATTCTCACATCCCTTTTCGCTACTCATGCCAGCATTCTCACTTGTATATAATCCACAATTGCTTACGCTTTTTGCTTCAATTCATATACAACGCTCCTCTACCGATAGAAAAGCTATTATGCCAGTTGTATGTTGTTAAGTGTTTTAGAAATTGTATCGTTTAATAGTTTTAATTTATGTCTTTCTCTCTTACTTTACTAGTTGATATATTTCCTAAGTCTCACTCCATACTTCTCGCATAATTGCTTTTCTATCCCACAGTTTCGGTATCAGATTTAGCCCCGTTCATCTTCGGCGCATTACCACTTGACCAGTGAGCTATTACGCACTCTTTAAATGTATGGCTGCTTCTGAGCCAACATCCTGGTTGTCTGAGTAGTATTACATCCTTTCCCACTTAATCTGTATTTTGGGACCTTAACTGGTGGTCTGGGCTGTTTCCCTTTTGACTATGAAGCTTATCCCTCATGGTCTGACTCCTGTTCATCGATTTTCAGGCATTCGGAGTTTGATAAGTTTCGGTAGAATTACTTCCCCTAGACTATTCAGTGCTCTACCTCCTGTAATCTAAAACAAGGCTAGCCCTAAAGCTATTTCGAGGAGAACCAGCTATATCCGAGTTCGATTGGCTTTTCACCCCTATCCACAGGTCATCCGATAGCTTTTAAACGCTACCCGGTTCGAGCCTCCAGTAAATTTTACTTTACCTTCACTCTGCCCATGGATAGATCACCCGGTTTCGGGTCTACAACACATAACTTCTGCCCTATTAAGACTCGGTTTCCCTGCGACTTCACATCTTAAATGTTTAATCTTGCTACGTATCGTAACTCGCTGGCCCGTTCTACAAAAAGTACGACATTAGAAGTCTTCTTCCTCTGTCTGCTTGTAGGCGCAAGGTTTCAGGTTCTGTTTCACTCCCCTCCCGGGGTTCTTTTCACCTTTCCCTCACGGTACTATTCGCTATCGGTCACCAGGTAGTATTTAGCCTTAGGGGGTGGTCCCCCTATCTTCCCACAGAATTTCACGTGCTCCGTGGTACTCTTCTTAAAGTGTCTCTATTCTGATTTCGACTACAAGACTGTTACTTTCTTTGGTTCTTCTTTCCATAAGATTTGTCTATCAGTTTAGTCTTACTTTAATGGGCTGTTCTCTGTTCGCTCGCCGCTACTTGGAGAATCGAGTTTTCTTTCTTTTCTTGTTCCTACTTAGATGTTTCAGTTCAGAACATTCGCCTCCATACGCTATGTATTTACGTATGGATACTAGAGTGTGTCTAGTAGGTTTCCCCATTCGGATTCCCCCGAGTTACTGGATATTTGCTCCTATTCGAGGTTTTCGTTGCTTGTCACGTCCTTCTTCGCCTCCTGGTGCCAAGGCATCCGCCTTGCGCCCTTAGTTTCTTGACCGGAAATATATACTGTTATTCGATTTTCAATGTTCATGATGTCGATTCGTTTATCGACTTTTATGACTCTGGTTAAGTCATTTTTTGACTTTTAAGAAGTCATTGGCCGTTTTTTGACAAATCATAGATTTGAAACAAAACGGCACCTGACCTACGACGCAATCGAAGATTGCTGTTAGGTCAATGGTCGCTTGCTGACAGATCACAGATCTGAAACGCCGCGACACCTGACTTACGACGCAATCGAAGATTGCTGTTAAGTCATTGGTGGAGATAAGGAGATTCGAACTCCTGACCCCCTGCTTGCAAGGCAGGTGCTCTCCCAACTGAGCTATACCCCCATAAAGAACCTTAAAGTAAATACTTGTTGAGTTAGCACTCCTTAGAAAGGAGGTGATCCAGCCGCACCTTCCGATACGGCTACCTTGTTACGACTTCACCCCAGTCATCAATCCTACCTTCGACTGCTCCTCAATTAGGTCACAGGCTTCGGGTATTATCAACTCCCATGGTGTGACGGGCGGTGTGTACAAGACCCGGGAACGCATTCACCGCGACATTCTGATCCGCGATTACTAGCAACTCCGACTTCATGTAGGCGAGTTGCAGCCTACAATCCGAACTGGGATTGGCTTTGGAGTTTTGCATTATATCACTATATAGCTTCCCTCTGTACCAACCATTGTAGCACGTGTGTAGCCCAGGACATAAAGGGCATGATGATTTGACGTCATCCCCACCTTCCTCCGATTTGTCATCGGCAGTCTACTTAGAGTCCCCGGCATTATCCGCTGGTAACTAAGTATAGGGGTTGCGCTCGTTGCGGGACTTAACCCAACATCTCACGACACGAGCTGACGACAACCATGCACCACCTGTATGGATGTCTCATAAAGAGAGGGGTATATCTCTATACCTTTCACCCACATGTCAAGCCCTGGTAAGGTTCTTCGCGTTGCATCGAATTAAACCACATGCTCCGCTGCTTGTGCGGGTCCCCGTCAATTCCTTTGAGTTTCACACTTGCGTGCGTACTCCCCAGGCGGAATGCTTAATGTGTTAACTTCGGCACCGAGGTTTGACCCCCAACACCTAGCATTCATCGTTTACGGCGTGGACTACCAGGGTATCTAATCCTGTTTGCTCCCCACGCTTTCGTACCTCAGCGTCAGTTTGTGTCCAGAAAGTCGCCTTCGCTACTGGTATTCCTCCTAATATCTACGTATTTCACCACTACACTAGGAATTCCACTTTCCTCTCCACTACTCAAGTTTATCAGTTTCCAATGCTTTACGGGGTTGAGCCCCGATCTTTAACATTCGACTTATTAAACCGCCTGCGTACCCTTTACGCCCAATAATTCCGGACAACGCTCGCTCCATACGTATTACCGCGGCTGCTGGCACGTATTTAGCCGGAGCTTTCTTCTATGGTACTGTCATTATCTTCCCATAGGACAGAACTTTACGATACGAATACCTTCTTCGTTCACGCGGCGTCGCTGCATCAGGGTTTCCCCCATTGTGCAATATTCCCCACTGCTGCCTCCCGTAGGAGTTTGGACCGTGTCTCAGTTCCAATGTGGCCGTTCATCCTCTCAGACCGGCTACTGATCGTCGCCTTGGTGGGCTGTTATCTCACCAACTAGCTAATCAGACGCGAGCCCATCTATGACCGATAAATCTTTGACCGTTAAAACATGTGTTTCTACGATTTTATGCGGTATTAATCCCGGTTTCCCGAGGCTATCCCACTGTCATAGGCAGGTTGCTCACGCGTTACTCACCCGTTCGCCACTCTCATTAGTAATCTTCCACCGAGGCTTCTGTTTACTAAATCCCGTTCGACTTGCATGTGTTAAGCACGCCGCCAGCGTTCGTCCTGAGCCAGGATC
>CALLKG010000098.1:0-1287 GCA_938008395.1 Corynebacterium tuberculostearicum | reverse complement strand
CTACCTGTGTGAGTCCCCGTTGCTTGCGCAGTGCATGGATTCGTGCCCCCGCATAATGCTTGGTCATCGGTTGCTGTGCCGCCTTTCGCCGTTATGAGCAGTAGAAACCACAAACTTTGCAGATTTCACTGACTCATTCCGCTAGATTACACACACCCTACTTATAGCGCGGAGCACATTCAAGCATTTAATGTGATCTACAACGCATTTCAGAGTGAAGGAGGACTCACCTAGTGAAGAACCACGAGGTTAGAACCCATAAATCCGCCGAGGATTTCCCCTATGAGGAGCACCTGGCGTACAAGGTGGCAGAAGTAGCCGCGGATCCCGTAGAGGTTCCCGCCGAGACCACCGATATGATCATCAACCGCATCATTGATAATGCGGCCGTGGCCATGGCTTCCGTGGCACGTGGCCCCGTAACCTCCGCCCGCATCATGGCCCAGGCGCACCCAGTAAGTAAGGGAGGCTCCACGGTATTTGGCGTGGATGGTACCTACTCGGCCGAATGGGCTGCGCTTGCCAACGGCACCGCAGTCCGCGAGCTGGATTATCACGATACTTTCTTAGCCGCCGAATACTCGCACCCCGGGGATAATATCCCACCGCTGCTTGCTACCGCCCAGCACAAGGGCCTTAGTGGCCGTGATCTTATCCGCGGCATCGCTACCGGCTATGAAATCCAGGTCAACCTGGTGAAAGGCATGTGCCTGCACGAGCACAAGATTGACCACGTGGCACACCTCGGTCCCTCCGTAGCCGCCGGCATCGGCACCATGCTTGGACTAGATAAGGACACCATCTACCAGGCGGTGGGCCAGGCGCTGCACACCACTACCGCCACCCGGCAATCCCGTAAGGGGCTGATTTCCTCTTGGAAGGCCTATGCCCCGGCCTTCGCGGGAAAGATGGCCATTGAAGCCGTTGACCGCACGATGCGCGGCGAAGGTGCACCGGCGCCCATCTGGGAAGGCGAGGATGGGTTCATCGCGTGGATGCTGCATTCGCCAGAGCGCACCTACACGGTCCCTTTGCCAGAACCTGGCGAGGAAAAGCGCGCCATCTTGGATACCTATACCAAGGAACACTCGGCCGAATACCAGGCCCAAGCGCCCATCGATATGGCCTTTGCGCTAAAGAAAACCTTGGCAGAAAAGGGCTTGAAGACTGCGGACATCGAGTCCATCGTTCTGCACACCTCGCACCACACCCACTACGTTATCGGCACCGGCGCTAATGACCCACAGAAGATGGACCCAACTGCCTCCCGCGAGACCCTGGACCACT
>CALLKG010000097.1:0-4815 GCA_938008395.1 Corynebacterium tuberculostearicum | reverse complement strand
ATCTACACAGAGTAGATCGTCGGCAGCGTCAGATGTGTATAAGAGACAGGCGCGGCATGCCCAATCCCTCCGGCCTTGGTTACGCAGATTATGTTTTGTGGGATGATGACCGCACACCGCTGGCCGTCATCGAAGCGAAGAAGTCCATGGAGTCCATGAGCGTGGGCTCCCAACAGGTGAAGCTGTACGCGGACTGCATCGAGCGCGAATACGGAACGCGGCCGGTCATGTTGTGCACCAACGGCTATCACATTGATCTGATCGATGATGCCGCTAACCTTCCTGGATCCGGTGTGGGCTATCCCGCCCGTGAGGTCGAGGGCTTCCCCACCGCGCAGCAATTGCGTCGCATGATTGGGCGGCGCACCACGCGCGCTCTGTTGAGCGAGACGCCGGTTGATACGGAGATTGCGGGTGGTGGCGCCCGCACGTACCAGCTTGAGGCCATCCGTGCGGTGACGGAGACGTTGGAGGCGCGGAGGCGTCGCCAAGCATTGCTGGTCATGGCAACAGGAACTGGTAAGACGCGTGTGGCCGTTGCCACTGCCAAGCTGCTGCGCCAGGCCGGCTGGGTAGGCAAGGTGCTGTTCTTGGCAGACCGCACTGCCTTGGTCAATCAGGCACACAAAGCCTTTGTGAGCATGTACGCGGAGTCCACGCCCGTGAATCTCATCAAAAACCCTGAGCAGGTGGGTGACGTGTGTGTGACCACCTACAACACCATGATGAACCTGATTGGGGATGACGGCGACACGCCGGCGAAGTTCGGGCCGTTCGACTTTGACCTCATCGTCGTGGACGAGGCCCACCGCTCCGTATACAACCGCTTCAAGCGCATCTTGGAGTACTTCGATGCCTACGTGGTGGGGCTGACGGCGACGCCGAAGAGCGAGATTGACCATGACACGTATGCACTCTTTGAGATGGAGGATAAGACCCCGTCCTTCGAGTACAGCCTCGATGAAGCCGTGGCAGACGGAAACCTTGTCCCCTTCAAGACGGCTCGGCAGGACTCGCTCTTCCTGCGCCGGGGCATGTCCTATGACGAGCTTTCCCCCGAGGAGCAGCTGGCGTGGGACACGTCCGATTGGGGTACCGACGAGGACGGTGGGCGCCTAGATCCGCCCGGACAGATTTCTTCGGCGGAAATTAACCGCTACCTGTTTAACAAGGACACCATACGCAAGGTGCTGAAAACCGTGGTGGAGAACGGGATTCGCGTGGGCGGAGATCAATTGGGAAAGACTATCATCTTCGCCCGAACCCAACGTCACGCGGAACTCATCAAGCAGGTCTTTGACGCGACGTTCCCGGAGTATTCGCGCACGGGTGCCTCCGTGATCACCACTCACACCAAGTATGCGCAGTCAGCGCTGGACGAATTCGCAGACCCAGAGGGGGGACGTCAACATCGCGATTTCCGTGGACATGCTCGACACCGGCGTCGACGTGCCCGAGGTGGTCAACCTTGTCTTCTTCAAACCCGTCTACTCCCCCACCAAGTTCTGGCAGATGGTGGGCCGAGGGACGCGATTGCGCCCGGACCTCTTCGGCCCGGGGATGGACAAGACGCACTTCCTCATCTTCGACTTCTGCGGCAACGTGGACGAGTTCTACAGGGGTGAAGCCCGTGATTCGGCCACGGGCCGCCCACGGTCGCTGTCAGAGAAACTCTTTGATGCCCGCGTGGGATTGCTCGCGCAGCTGGACAAGCACGCTAAGGCCCCAGAGATGCGCGCCGGGCTTGCGGACTCCCTCCACGCCTCGGCGGCGTCTGTGCCGCTAGGCCACATCATGGTCCGGCCCGGTGACAAGGAAATCCTCGTGCGCTACCGCGAGCGCTCCGCTTGGAACGATGTGGATGAGGAGAAAGCTGAGCAGCTGAGCCGCCATCTCGGGCACCTGCCGCTGAACACGATGAAGGAGCCCGAGACAGCAAAGCGCTTTGACCTGGTGATCCTGAAGCTCCAAGTGGGCTTGCTCGACCACGGCCCCGAGTTGGCGGCACTGCGCCAACGAGTGGAGAGGATGGCCAATGACCTCATGGCCGTAAGCTCCACCATCCCCATGGTGGCCGAGCGGCGGTCCTTCCTCGAGCGCGCGCTGGATCCGGAGTGGTGGACCAACGTTACGGTGGAGGACCTCGAGACCATCCGCATCGGCATGCGTTCGCTCATTCAGTTCGTCCCCAAGGGAAAGCGCAATGCCGTGACCCTCGACATCCAGGATGAGATGGGTGAGCTCACGATCGATGATGAGATGCCGTCTCAGTTGCCCGGCACCGGTTCCTACCCCTCCCAGCTGGAACAACAGCTGCGTGAAGTGCTGCAGGAACACGCCAACGACTTGGCGATGATCAAGTTGCGCAGTGCACGCACGCTAAACGCAGAGGATGTTGCTGCGTTGGAGGCGGTGGTGGCACAGGCCGGCAGGGGAAGCGCGGGCTCCACAGAAAGCATTGATAAGCTGCGGGAACGCATGGGCGGAGATAGCATTCCTGCCTTCATCCGCCGCTTGGTGGGACTTGATGAGGCGGCAGTCCGGGAACAGTTTGCAGACCTTCTCAGTAATACGTCTTTCAATGCTGCCCAAATACGCTTTATCAAGATGCTGGTAGATGTGCTGGTTCACAACGGTGGCGTGGCCTACGAGGAGATCTTCCAGCCGCCTTTTGATGAAGAGGGCTCTGTCGTCGACATCTTTCACAACAAGACAGACGTTATCGTGGATTTACGCAAGCGCCTTGAACGGATTGAAGCGACGGCACAGGCCACCTAGGTACTACTGTGCTTCGGAACCGAATGCGGTCTAGCTGGGTCTAACTGGGGAGATGTCCGTGCGGTGACTACACTGTCTAACCATGACTAACCCGAGCGATAACACCACCCACCGCTACACGCCGGAGCTCGCGGCCCAGATCGAGTCGACCTGGCAGCAGTACTGGAAGGACAACGGCACCTTTAATGCGCCGAACCCAGTTGGGCCGCTCGCGGAGGAGGGTAAGGAACTTCCCGCGGAGAAACTGAACATCCAGGACATGTTCCCGTACCCATCCGGCGCGGGCCCCTGACTTGGCTCAATTTAGTCAGACGGTTGGGGCAGCTTTTCGGTGAGTTCGCGGATGTCAGCGGGCAGGTCGGTTTGTGCATGGAGGGTATGGCCTGCGATTTCGACGGTAAACGTCCGGTATTTCTTCAGGGTTCGCACTAATCGCTTCAACGACAGGCCCGAGGCTTGTTCCAACACGTGGCCTGTGGCCATCGCGGCCATCACAATGGTTAGGTGTGCGTGGATGGAGTCTTCTTTACGGTGATAAATCGGTCGGGCTTTCAGGTCTGATTTCGCCATTCGGAACGATTTCTCGATCGTGAACAGGCGCCGGTAGGCACCGATGACTTCCTGGGGTTTTAAGTCTGTGCGTGAGGTCTCGTATCCTTTAATCCCGGCCAGGGTTAGGTGCTTGTTGGCTAGGGTGTGGTTGACCTGCTTATTCGGGGCCTTGAGGTTGACGTATCGATTCCGCTTGACGGGTATCTTTCCGTCAACAGCACGCTGGGCTTTATCTAGTTGTTCGCCGATGCCGCGCCTTGTGCGCCGAGCCCTATCGTAGGAATACTGGTAATAGGTCACTGCCTGCGGTTTGCCGCTGGTGCGGCGTTTGTCGCTGTGGTGACGGTGGGTCCAGATGTGTCCGTCTTCGTAGTCGGTGTAGCTGCGCCCTTCCGCTGCATCTAGCCAGGCTTTAATTGGTTCTGGGATTTCGCGTTCTTTCGTGCCCAGAATGTAGTCCAACCCGGCATCGATAATCGCGGTCTTGTTGGCGGCTGAAAACATGCCAGCATCAGCAACAATCGTGATGTCGTCAAGGTGGTAGGCGTCTTTAAGACGCAGGATCATTGGCAACATGGTGTGCGTTTCAGCACGATTGCCTTCAAACGCGCCGATCGCCAAGGGCAAGCCGGTGGAGTCGGTGAGCATCCCGACAGTGATCTGGGGTTCGAGTCGGCGTTCTTTACTAAACCCGGGTTTGCGTAGCTCGTCGGGCACGTCAGTTTCAAAATACAAGGTTGTCACATCGTAGAGAACCATCACACCAGGACCAATGGCCGCGTGTGTGGTTAGGGCGTGGGTTATCTGGTCGCGGAAGTCTTTGTCGGCATACCGCGGAAGGTAGCGCTTTATCGTCGCGTATGAAGCCGAGGCCACGCCGACTTCTGCCAGAGTTTCAATGGAATCAAACGTGGAACCCGGCGAGATAATACGGGCTTGGACCAGGTTGAAAAACACCCCATCCTTGCCGCTTGCCGTATCCAGGCCAAGGAGTTGGAAGGCCCCGCGAATCGCGTCCAGGAGAAGACCTGCGCGTTCACCGGATACCGTGACGGGATTATCAACCGTGCCTGTTCCAGACACAGCAACCGCAGAAGGCAACACTTTGAGGTCAAGTGAAATTTGCTCGCCATCGACAAGCCGCTGAGCCTTGACCATCAGCGCTGCGAGATCGTGGTCGGTATGGGCGGAGCCGACGTGTTCGATTTCAGGTTTGCGGTTGCGGTACCGCCAGATGATTTGAACAGCGGTCGCACCCGACGCCGTCGGGACCCGGCGGATACTCGGTGACATATTCAACAGCCTACCGGCACCCCCACCGCTACCCGCTTAGTCAGACAAAACCCGCACTCTGATACCCAACCCCACAGGCAGAAACGTCAATATGAACTACAACACACCAAAATGAGCCAAGTCAGGCCGTGATCGAATGAAGCGTCCTGGGTTTAGTTCCTACCTCAGCTAAGGAAGGATTGAACTATGCCT
>CALLKG010000096.1:0-4881 GCA_938008395.1 Corynebacterium tuberculostearicum | reverse complement strand
GACCCAAGCAGCATAGCTAACCCCCGACGTGTCTACTTTCCGGGGGTCAGGCCCGGGTGTTGCATTCACCGCTTGAACCCGCCGGTCGACGCGCTAACCAATCGAAGCGCATTCCTGTGCAGACTGCAAAACCTCGGTCTTTCCAGAGAATGCGTGTGGTGCTTAAGTCTTCAGAAGAATCGTGGGGAGTCTAGTTTCAGAGTGAACTTTCTTTAGCATAGATGGCAATTAGTGAAGCCTCTACCCGGTTACGAGCGCCAGTAGTCCTCAGAATAGAGGACACATGAGCTTTGATTGTCCCAGGTGCTAAGTGCATAGATTGCGCGATCTCCGAATTGGTAGCGCCACGACTGAGCCGCACCAACACCTCTTGCTCTCTAGACGTAAGACGGCCAAACTTCTCCACAGCAGCTCGAACTTCTGCATAACGCGCAATCCTTTCAGGAGAAAGAAGCCTGCGTGCCACAGATGGGGAGAAAAAAGCCCCTCCCTCAGCAACCGCATGAACCGCAGTAAGCAAAAGCGACGGATCCCCCGCCTTTAGTACGAAACCATCTGCATCAAAACGAACAGCTTCCAACACATAATCGTCTTCACCAAAAGTAGTGACAATCACGCACGCTAGACGCTGTGGGCGTTGTCGAACTTTTCGCAACACATCTAAACCCGTCAGACCAGGCATCTGGATGTCCAAAAGTAAAACATCCGGTCGATACGCGTCAATCAAGTCCAGGGCCTCAGTACCGCTGGATGCCGAAGCTACCACGAAGATGGAAGAGTCAGATTCAAGCACACCCTTGATTCCAGCCTGTATAAGTGGATCATCGTCGACCACCATGACTCGCACTGGCTGCTTTTTACTACTCATCTGTCTTCTCCCCGAAGATAGTCCACCGACGACACCACATTCTCTTTGAAGCAAACCCGGTAAATATCTCCTGCAGAATCATCAAAAGTACGTGCCGTCACTGCATAATAATGGCACCCAGGTATGGGAAGGTCTCCCCGCCGAGGAGGAACCTCTCGGTCAGGTAATACACGTTCGATTTCTGCCTGATCACTACCCACCGTAATGCCTGCAAACTCTTCCGGAGGAAGCAACGCACGACTTTTCTGGAACGTAGACGCCACCTCAGTGCCAAGCAATCCAGCAACTATCAGGGAAGCGGTCAACAGCACCACCCGCTGCTGCGCATGTCTGATGCCCGGGTTAACCATCTCATTAGAAGCAGTAGACTCCTGGTCTTCAGTATTGATCAGGACACTTTGCTCGACTTGTAGAGGAATCGTCGCCTCGACCGAAAAAGTGCTCCTAGTTGCATCGACCTTTAGATCCCCGCCGCCGGCTCGAAGATCCCGAGTAAGCGCTGAAAGACCAACACCAGAGCTTCTATGCGCAACCTCTTGAACCGTCGTCGCATTAACCACTCGCGCTCGAAAGACCTCTCCAACTTCCACTAGATGAATGAAAATGTTTTCACCCGGTGCGTGCTTCATCGAATTAGTAATAGCCTCCTGGAGAAAACGGTAGAGAACTTTGTAGCCGCTTGTTTCTGCACAGATGCTGGTAGGTAAAGGATCAACAAAGATGGATGCCCCTGCATTTTGAGCATGTTTGATGAGCGCTTCGATAGAATCAGTTGCCCCGGGGGCAGGCTTGGCACCTAATCGGAGAGCAACAACTGAATCCCCCAACTGTTCGACTGCTTTGCCAAGGTCCTCGCGCGCAGAGGAGATGATGCTCCGAAGATTCTCGGGCAAAGCCGAATCCAGTTCGACGCGACTGAGATTCAAAGCTACAAGGCTGAGCGAATGGCCAAGTTCATCGTGCAAAGATTGGGCCAGTGAAAGCCGCTCAACAGATGCTTGACTTTGAAGATTAGCTACGTACTGGCGCCTTCGTAGATCTCGTTCCCGCTCAGCTCGTTTGCCCAGACTGACATACTGACGCACCGCTACCATGCACAGCCAGGGAATTCCCGCCCTGAGTATTGATGGGGGCAGTTCCCCCATCAGATAAAGCCAATGCCCGTCCTGCCAAATAGTTCTAGCCACACATGTGACTATCAAAACGACCAGTCCTGCTAGCCCAACGCTAACACCTCGTGATATCGCTCCAATTCCTACACCTAATGCTGTCAGAAAAGAAACTTCTAGGAGGCCAGGCTCTGGAACGGCTGCAATCAATCCAAAAAGTAAAGCGCAAACCATCTCCAAAAATCGCTGGGGATTTACGCGATTACGCAGAATCATATTCATAGTATGCCTGATAATCACCGTTCAGAGTACTGCCGATAGGGAGGCACTCGAGAAGTATTTCTATGCCAAAAGGCTTAGACAACTATGTCTCATCGGCAGATGTGTTGCCCATTAGACCCCCATAGCGTAAGTAACCATGAACGAAATTGATACCCAAACACACATATCGAGATCAATAACAAGACGGTCCGGACTGAAGATGGGGATGGGATGGGCGTGGATTGTCACTATCGCGCTACTCATCGGCTCCGCTATCGCATTCCCTGAGCGACAATTTCTATATTCGTCGATCGTTACGACGGTTCCGCGTATACACCTTGAAACGCTGGTCACCCTCATAGCAAGTAAAGGGCTGCTTATCCTAGTGGCAACAGCGACAGTTGTCGGCCTCTGGTGTCTTGCTCGATCGCGTGAAAGACTTTCAGTGTTTGCTTGTGCGGGAGTCGGTGTTGTCATCGCATATTTGCTGAGCGAAGGAATAAAGATTCTCGTTTCCGAGCCGAGACCATGTGCAAGCAGTATGCTCACGACCGCACTCACATGCCCAGACCCAGGTGATTGGTCGTGGCCTTCAAATCATTCAGTGCTGGCCGCGGCATTTGCTACAGCTTGCGTTCTTGCGCTATCTCGTACTAAATGGATCGTGGTACCTGTGGCAATTGTGATCGCCAGCTCCCGAGTCGCAGCTGGGGTGCACTACGTCCATGATGTGTTATCCGGACTGGCTTTAGGCGTTGTCACAGTTTGTCTGGTAGTGGTCTTGCTCCACCCGGTCTGGGTTCGCTTTGCAAACTCTGAACAAAGCAGACTTCGACACGAAGGCGGCCAAGCGTGATTACCGTAAGCAGACTAACGAAACAGTATCGAACATTCTCAGCTATCAACGATCTCACATTCACTGTCCCTGATGGCGCCATCACAGGTTTCCTAGGCCCCAATGGCGCAGGAAAATCTACGACTATGAGATGCATGCTTGGCCTAGACTGCCCAACCGCAGGCAATGTTCTCATAGACGGGCGCAAGCTTTCCCAACACGCGCAGCCGGCTAGAGCCGCTGGGGCAGTTTTAGATACATCATGGTTTCATGCTGGACGTTCAGGTTTAGCACACCTCGAAGTTGTTGCTGCATCAGCCGGGCTACCTCGTTCAGCAGTTCATGCTGTTTTGGAAGAGGTGGGGATGTCATCAGCTGCGCGTCGTCCCATGGGAAAATACTCATTGGGAATGAAACAACGACTCGGAATCGCGACAGCAATGCTTGGTCGCCCCCGGAATCTTATTCTAGATGAACCAATGAACGGCCTAGACCCCGAAGGCATGCTGTGGATGCGTTCCTACTTAACGAATCTAGCTACCCAGGGACATGCGGTATTCATCTCTTCACATCTGTTAAGTGAAATCGAGACCTTAGCCGACCGGATCCTTATCATCGGTCAAGGCCACATTCTCGGTGAATGGAACATGAAAGACTTCGTTAATTCTTCCCAGAACACCATCATAGCTACCAATGATGATTCTCGTCTGATGGGTGAGTTACGAAATTTGGGTGTCGATGTCAACAAGCTTCCAAACGGGCTTGAAGTCTCGTTTAATCAACGGATCCCAAATGTATTGGCACTGTCTCGTAAATGCCACGACGCGGACATTCTTATCACTAGCTTGGGTTCTAGCACTTCCACTTTGCAACAAGCCTTCCTAGAGCTTACTGCCACATCATCAGACTTTAACGCAAGAAGGTTTCAACCATGATTGCTGCTTTCCGCGCCGAACTGCGCCGTCTTATTTCTCTTCGCTCGACGGGTGTCTATGCGGTAATGCTTCTTGGCTGTTTTTTCGGACCGATCATCATCATGGCAGCAGTCTATGATGCCGAATACCAAGGACCTATCGATGCCAGTGATATTGGCAAATGTATCAGCATATTTCATGTTTTGGCGATAATCTTTAGTGGGGCATACACAGCTACCGAGATTCGATCTGGGTCCACAGCGATAGCTTTTCTCACTCAAACTTCTCGGTATTTGTCTTTGGTGGCGCACTATGTCGTCGAAGGTGTCTTTCTGGTCTGTGCATTTGCGATTGGTATACCGCTGGCCCTATTAGCTGGGATGTTGTACCCAGATGGATTGGAAATAGGCGTGGGAGCGCTACCGTATTGGGGGCTTTATTTGGGCATCGTATTGGTATGGTCATCGATGGCTACCTCTATCGCTGTTATTACGCGCTCTGTAGCTGCAGCCGTAGCGACCCCGATCACCTGGATGTTACTCATTGAACAACTCTTGGCGCAGATCCCAATGTTCGACGCTATAACGCCTTGGCTTCCGTTCGCGGCTTCCCACTCGCTGCTGGCTAGATCGTTGGGCGAGGCCACTAGTGTCTATCCAGCGCTTGCAACCGCGTTCGCTATCCTATCTCCTGCTTTCTTATTAGGAGTCTTGTCGTTCACCCTGCACTGCAAGCGTGATGCGCCCTAATTGGGATTTGATCTAGGTTACGAAACTCTCGGAGAGTCTGCTTTAGCAATAACTGGTTTGAAGCCTGCGGTTAGAGTGACCACTTTCTCCAGTGAAGGGATCCTGTCTCTTATACACATCTCCGAGCCCACGAGACCAGAGAGGA
>CALLKG010000095.1:0-1801 GCA_938008395.1 Corynebacterium tuberculostearicum | reverse complement strand
CCCCTCGGTGCTCTTCAGCGGCTGGGGTGCCTGGCTCGCTGAAGGCCGATCCTTTGGGGCTCTCATCAAAAAGACGTGCTGCGTCGTGCGCGCTGTAGGAATAACTCACATCTAGCAGTTTAGGCGCTAAAACTGCCATGGTTCATCCGCGGCATACCACCTAAGGCATAAGAAATCGCCCCCGCCGCCTCTCCGAAGAAAGGCAGCAGGGGCGAGAACTCAATGTTCGAGTTTACTTGCTAGACAGTGCGCTCCACAGGTCCTCCACGAAGTAGAAAGGCGCGTTTACCAGATCCTGGAGAGCGGTCAGCACGACATCGATGACATTCTTGAATACGTCCATCACAAGTATTCCTTTCGTTGTTTGCACTTACGCAATCCACTTTAATCTATCGACAGTCGTATTGGAAGCAAAACCGACTAGGAATTTCCTGCAATTTTTGTCAATTGCCTGATTTTACACCCGCACGCTGGAAGATCATGGTCTAGATTTCCTGCGAATTTCCTCATGCCGAGCTCTGCGGGAGGGCCTCATCATCGCTTCCACGCGGTGCAGCGCACTCCGCAGACGCTCCGCGGCCTTGTCACCTAAGACTTTGCGCGCGGCGAATACGGCGAGCCCGCCCATCTCGTGGGCAAGGTAGCGCCACCAGGCCCGGGCGAAGGTTGGGGTGGGATATCTCGAGGCGCCGCGCACCTGGGTGCTCATCCCCTCGTCGCGCGCGATGAGCCACACCCGCAACCGGTGTAGCGGATCCGTAATGACGATGGCGTTCGCATACCCGTAGCGCTGACGCACCTCCCGCAGGGACTCCACGGTGTCGTTGCCCACGGGCACCGCCAACACACATGCGTCCGGTACGCGTTCGCTGAGGTAGCTCTGCCCCACCTCAGCCTCGGTAAAACGATCCCCTGGCAGCTTGCCGCCCACGGTGACAATAGGGATCTGCGGGTATAGCGCATGCGCGTCGACGGCCTCCTCGAGGCGCGCAGAAAGGATGCGGGAGGGGCGACCGTCGTATTGCGCAGCCCCCAACACGATGATGGCTTCAATGTTGGCTTCTAAGCTCAGCGCAGGTTTGGCTCCCCGTTGTGCTGCGCGGCGTAGCAGAGGCACGCAGCGAATAATGCGTCTCACTCTCACCAGGCTAACTGTATTCTGGTGGTCATGAATTCTTGTGCGCGTATTGGCCGTGCCACAGTAGCGGCGTTGTTCGTGGGTCTGGGAACCCTAGCTCCTGGGATTACCCAAGCCGGAGCTGCCCCCTCCCCGCAGCAGATGGTGCTGGCACAGGCAGATCCCTCGAGTGTGACGCAGAAGGTCACGGATAACGCCGGAGTGTTGTCCTCGAGTGAGAAGTCCCAACTACAGGAGAAGATTACCTCCCTGCAGAAGGATGAGGGACTGATTCTTTACGTGGTATTTGAAAACACGTTGCCGGGTACCGCGCAGGACTATGCAGACGAGTTTATTGACGCCAAGGGCCCCAACTCCGCGGTCTACGTGGTGTCAGTTGAAGACCGCACGGTGGGCGTGCAGACCGGCAACGCTTGGTCTTCCGGGCGCTCGGACGCTATGTACGACGCCGCATCCGCGCACCTCGCCGAGGACGACTTCGGGGGCTCTGCACTCGCGCTTGCCGACGCCGCCGTGAGCGGTTCCACCGGATCTTCCGGTTCCGCAGGTGGCGCAGGTTCCGACTCCGGCTCGGGGGCCGGCTGGCTGGCGGGTGGTGCAGGTGCTCTGGCAGTAGCCGGTGGTGGCATCTGGGCAGCCTCGCGCCGCAAGACCAAGAAGGAC
>CALLKG010000094.1:0-2192 GCA_938008395.1 Corynebacterium tuberculostearicum | reverse complement strand
ACGGAGTGGACATGCTGCAGGTCGGTCATAGACGTGAGTGTAGCGGGGACTTAGCAGTGCGGCAGCGGTCTGCGCAGTTCTTTATTCTTTTCCGCGGTAGCTTCAGTGATACCAATACTGACATGATTTACTGCGAGAAAATCAAAGACCTAGGATCAGTCCTTTAAGCTGCTAAGAGTGTCAAAGCAAAGGCCTCAAAGGGAATGCGACGAAGAGCTCGACTATGTCAACTCGGGCATCGTCCCATCAATCCGAAGTATTCCTAATTCACATTGTCCCCAGTATGAGAGCGAGAAGAGGCACTAGCCCCAATACTGCAGACGATTCCTACTAGGACTGCACCTAATGCTCCTAACAGGATTCCCGTGGAGGAGGGCAACAGTAATCCACCCACTGCGGAGCCGACTGCCGAGCCAAGGTAGTTCGCAGATGCATTAGCAGCAACAGCAGTCGCCCCTTCATCAGGGTTTGCACTAAGCATCGAATGCTGCTGCGGTGCCATAGACGACCACCCCAAAAGCCCCCAAGCAAAAAGACACACCACTGCCACCACGTGGCTCGAAGGGAAGAGAAGCAGTAGAGCGAAATCAGTCACGAGTAATGCAATGATAATGACCGTTAGTTTGCGTGAACTATTAACCTTGTCGAGCACCCTCCCAATCCCAAAAGCACCCACTGCCCCGCCGATACCCCAGACCCAAATACCAGCAATGGTGTCTACCTGCACACGATCAAGCACTACAGGAATATAGGTGTACAACCCCAGCGAACCCACTCCAACAAAGAAAGTAACTAAGATCGTCAGGAAATTATCCACTCGGCCGATGACTCGGAGTCGCTGCCCCAACGAGGAAGAGGGCACAGCTGGTACCACACTCGCTTTGCGCAACGCTAGACCCGCTAACGCCACTATTCCAATGGCCGAGACCAAACCGATGGTAGCCCTCCAGCCTAGCTGTTTAGCTACCCCCAATCCCACCGGTACGCCCACGACAGTTCCCACCGCTAAGCCAGCCAGCACCATTGACAGTGCGCGCCCGCGATACTTTGCTGGGACGGACATCCCCGCTACGGCTGAGGACAACGGCGAATAAATTCCCGCTGCCGCACCTGCGATCAAGCGCGACACGAGAAAAACGCTCACTGTAGGCGAGACTGCAGTCACGACATTCGCCAAAGAAAACACAGCAACAGCTCCAAGCAGACCACTCCGCGGATCTTTGCCTGCCCTACCCGAGAACAGCGGACCAGATATTGCGTACGCGCCGGTGAAGGCGGTAACGCCCAAGCCGATCACACTGCCACTTGTACCCAAGTCGTTTGCAATCTGTGATAGCAGTCCAGCGATAACATATGCGTCCAATCCGAGCGCTACACTGCCCAAAACTAACGGCCACAGCTGTTTAAGCATTCGAAATCACCATATCGAGTAAACCAGGGAACCGTTCGTCTAGATCGCCTCTGCGCAAAGAGATAACACAAGTTCGTCCCTGGCTTCTTGTCCACGTCACACCGGCTTCACGCAGCTGCCGAGTGTGGTAGGTCAGGGTAGATCGAGGCAGGTCATCAGCGAGCGTCAAACTATCGTGCTCCTGACCGTCTGCCAGGCGCCTAACCATCTCTAACCGGATGGGATCACTTACCGCAGCCAGAACACGGACGAATTCAAGGTCCTCGGTGGCCGGATGCTCATACTTTCGTGGGCTCATCACAACTCCAATCGTGCAAGAATTCCTGAACGATTGACCACAGTAAGCTACCCGAGAGATTCGTGCAAGATTTCTTGCACGAATTCAGGTGCGCAGATAAAGCCCCACCCAGACAGCGATAAATGAACACCGGAGTCTTGAGGAGCTCTATTTTTAGATACCAAGCTTTCAACCCCAGACGTCTCTAATTCATAACCTTCAACGTTGGCACAATAAATCGAGCCAAGTTTATGAAAAAAGTAGAGAGCCCTATTCCTTCTTCTAACGGTGCGTACAACGTAGCTTGATTTAATAGACCCTTCTACCCAAAAATATGCTCGAAGGTTCTTTGGTCAGGAAAGCATGACAGACACCGTCACGCCTTCAGGGAAAAGCAACTAATCTGCAGCACCAGAAATGATTTAGAGAACGAACAATCGCTGGTGACCAGTTGAAATGTTTAGTTATCACGCGCTTGCAGTTGGTTAAATGCGCAGGGCACAC
>CALLKG010000093.1:0-6187 GCA_938008395.1 Corynebacterium tuberculostearicum | reverse complement strand
TGAAAGGGAGCCGGGCATGACAAATAGCCGCCCGGCTAAAGGACCGGAGCGGTTTCTAACCTGCGGGAGGGAGAAAACCGCCTTAGCGGCTGGTGAGCGGCCGCATGAAAACGGAACCTGAAATCAACATGGGCCTATCGTATCCAATTAATTTCGCAGGGTCCAATACGGTGAGAAAGAAGACAACCGCACCGCAACAGTGCAAGACCTCTCTGGATTGGAATTTGTCCTACCTTCGGCTCGTCGCGCCGCCACCGCTGGCGGATTTCGTCTCTGGGCAACGAGGGGGGAGTTGCTCCACCTCCGAATGCTTTTTAAAGTACACCCTATTGTTACGTCGGCGTGTGGCGGAATGTTTCCTGTAAAATAGGGCCGTTCCCAGCATTGTTTTACACATGCCTAGCGGGGTCTAGGCCTTATGTTTACAGAAAGTGGTGAGTGTGGTGTTGTCGTCGGATGGTTTCCATATTGAAAGTCATATTGACTCTGTGCCCGCGTTGGCGCGGGTGAAAGATCTGCATGGTGGGTTGTCGTCGGGGCAGCAGGCGTTGGGCAGGATTGTGCAGTCCTTGCTTGCTGACGCTGATGGTCTCGACGGTGTTCAGCTTTATGCCCTCTCGGATGCAATCGAGTCGTATCGTGATGCGGTCATTGCCCAGGAGAATGCTGCCTTTAACTCTCCGCGGAGCGAAGACTAATGGTCAATGACTCCGGTTCGCATGGGCAGCGGGTGGGCTATATCCGTGTCTCGACAGTGGAGCAGAATAATCAGCGCCAAAAAGAACTCCTAGCCAACTCCGGCAAGATTGATCGGTTCTTTGAAGATAAGATTTCTGGGCGCACCAAGACTGCGCGCCCAGGGCTTAGCGAGTGCATGACCTATGTGCGCGACGGCGACGAGCTCGTCGTGTCGTCGATTGACCGCCTCGCCCGATCGCTGACGGATCTGCGCGGTATTGTTGATGAACTTACCGGCAAGGGTGTGACTGTTACTTTCCTGCATGAGAATCTTATCTTTGCGAAAGGCACCACGGATCCGCGTGCGGATTTAATGCTCGGTATTTTGGGTTCGTTTGCGGAGTTTGAGCGGGCCATTATCCGCGAGCGCCAGGCGGAGGGGATTGCGCTGGCCAAAAAGGCCGGAAAGTACAAAGGCCGCAAACCTGCTCTAAGCACAGAGCAGGTGGCGGAGATTAAGCAGCGCACACTGGCGGGGGAGTCAAAAGCAGCCTTGGCGCGGGAATTCAGGGTGACCCGCCCTACGGTGTATCGGGCTTTGAAAAACGCCTAGCTACGGCGCGACGTGAGGGTGAATATACGCCCCACAGCACGCGCCGTATGGCAAGCCATATGGTTAAACATATGGTAAGACATACGCTTTAACATATGTCCAGACACATGTGGAACTACCTGCATGTTTGTATGTTTGTTCTCGCCGCGTAGGCGAAGAAATCGACAGACTTGAGGGCGGCTACGAGTGACTCTGTGTGCGTTTCCCCTTATGGACAGCTTCTACAAGGGAGGGGTGGGTTACGCTACTGAGTTCCGTCAGGTGTGGCTGCTAACGTTATTTCTGGTTCACAACCACGCCCCGCTACTTGTGGTGGGGTGTGGGCGTGACTTCCTCGTCGGTGCGCGGTAAGGCCCGCGCGTGACGTGGGCTGTCCCGCGCGCTCCTTTTCAGGCGAGCGGACAACCCTACGACGCAAAGGGAGGTAGACAATGGGTAAACACTCATTGGATACACCCGGTCATAAAGAAAAAGACCCTGACGCCACTTCCGGGAAGAAGCTGGAGTTGGCAATCAAGGTCGTAGCGCTTATGACCGCTTTAGTGAAGCTCATCGCAGTGACGCTTCACGTGGGTCTTTAGGCCCGAGGGTCTCAACCGAGTAGCAGTCGGTTGGGGCCCTTTTTATTGTGCAGCCGCAATTCAGGGATGAACTGTGCTGTCACTTTTTAGGCTAATGCGCGCGCAAAGGTTTCGCAATACTCCCACCCTAGGCCCGTAGCCCCCTTTTCTCTGCTGTGGGCAGGAATCTGCGTAGTCGTTCTCCCACCTCTGTGAGCCCGCGAGGCCCGTCATATGGCAGACCATATGTCCACCCGCATGGACTGCCGTGGGTAGTGTTTGCGCTGGTGGGTGTCTATATTTCGCGGGGGAGCAGTGGGGTGGCGTGGCTTGTACGCCAGGTGTTGGTGGCGCGGAATGCTTGACCTTGACGCAAAATTTTGCGGCCAATTTCGCCGCGCTTGAAACCGAAGAGGGCGTGGAGCATGTTTACTGTGGCGGTTGCATCAGCTACTGCTGCGTGCGCGTCCGGATTGTCCAGTCCCAGGCGGTGAAGAACTCGTCCTCGTCATTATCTCCGCCGGTCATGCGGTCGACCTCAGCAACGATCATTTTTGAGTCAAACGGGGCGTTGTGGACAAATAGCTGCATACCGTCGATGTTGAAGTGTCTCGCCTCATTTAGGAGTATCTAACTAGACACTTCTGAATGCGTTCATAACCATCGGTCTTTTTGTTAGTCTTTAATTGGCTCTCCCTAAGAGCTTGAAATTTTTATCTTCTTTCATGAAAGGTGGCTTAGTCCATTGAAATCTCTTGTTTCTCGATTCGTACCCGCCGCAACTATGGCGGCAGCTGCTCTCGTTGGGGTGGTTGCTGTAAACGGTCCAGCGTATGCTGCGGAATCGGTTTCTACTGTAGCTCCCGTATCTTCTGACCAGAATGAGCGAGGTGATATTTGGTTTGAATCAGTGGATGGGATTCGTAGCTTTAACGCTGATGGCAATGTCCTCGTTCCTAAAGTTCTTGATGGTGATCAAATCAAGATCGAAGGGGATATTATTAATACTTATGACGCACAGGGGAACCTCGTGGCGAGTATCAAAGCAGATCTTCCCGAGGGTGTTGTTCTGAAATACACCGACGGAGTAATTTACGCGGGTAGCGAGAGTGGACAAGCTGCGCGGTGCATCAGCAACAAGTGGGTAAGCTTGGGTATTAATGTCACTGCCGATGCATTGGTTTGTGCCCCGTTCGGCGCCGCTACTGGTACTCTCGGCGGTTGGGGATGCGGTGCTGCTGTAGCTTCAGGTATTACTGCAGCCAGCTGCTAGCGTATCGGTTCTGAGACACAGGATTAAAAGTATGGATAGAATATCTGGTAGGACTGTTGTAAAGACCCCGACGGGATTGCGGGTTCCTCTGTTTCTCTACGCAGTATCAGTTGCGGTTTTAATTGCTGCTGGATCTGCTACTGCAATGTATAAATTGAGCTTCCCATGGTGGGTTTGGGCTGCAGAGGCTTTGATCCTTCTACCTATCGTTTATGTGATTTCTCGTGATCTGACTACCGCTGATGGTTCCGAAGGCTATGCGGTTGTCAGCAAACCGAAGGTTATTGGATTCGCTACAATTTCAGCGATCGTGATTGTCCTGTTGATTATGCTTGCCGTACTATAAGGCTCATTTTGAATCGTCTTGGGCTTAGTTCCCCTCTTACGAGAGAGTGTCTGATGGTTTGTGTGTGGGTACCTAACCTGCATAAGGAGATGGACCAGAATGACTACTGTGGCGAGATGAGATCCGGCTGATAAGGCCAAGATTGATGCGATTGAAAAGAAGCTTCTTGCTAACCCTGAAATCGCGAAACTGATTGATGACCTAGGCACGTCGACAACGGATGCCAAACCCCTAGTAATTGAGACATGCTACATGCCTCGATCACTAGGGGTTTGAATGCTGAGATGGATGCCCACCTTGGCTACGAGTCTGGCGACAGGAACGCTAAAGCTATAGCTGAGACAGACAATTACCGCAACGGCACCTACTCGAAAACCGTGGATTCTAACTACGGGCCGGTAACTGTTGATGTCCCTAGAGATCCGGCTGGAACACTCTTGCCGACTATGGCACCTCAAAGGCTCGAGCCGTTTGACTGACGTCGATGACATGATTGTTATGTACGCTGGCGGGATGACTATCCGCGATATTCAGCACCATATGGCAACTCCGATGCGGGTAGATATTCCATGAGACGATTTCGGCGGTTACTGACGTCGTCTTAAATGAGTTACTGGTGTGGCAAAACCGCCAGCTAGACGAGTTCTACCCCGTGATGTTTCTAGACGCGCTGCGCATTAAAGAAGGCCCTTTTCAAATAAAAATGCGCCCGACGGCGACACGCCGACCGGACACACTTTTGCACTTTTGCTACTTAATCTTAATCCCGCAAGCTTCAAGGTCTGCGACTCCAGCCACAGGTGGACACATTGCTATCTTGGCCATTGCGGGATCATTCCACAGAGATGTGGACGAGCTTGAATTAGGAAATGTATCAGCTAACGCCGTGGGAGCAATAGCGGCTGATGCTAAGATGGTGGTTATCGCTACACCTAGACGATTGACTTTCTTCAAAATTTTCTCCTTTCACTTTGAAAGTGACGCTGGTGGAAGTCGTGAATGCGCTATTAGGGAGAAATCACGCCCTTAAGCACTGATCTTTAGAGTACAGACTTTTTTAAGCGCCGACATTTAATGTGCCACAGTCTATTTCTCTGCAATGCAAAAGAACTAAAGGAATTTTTTAGCTTTGATCGCGAGGTTTTGGTGGCAACCAAATCTATTGATTTGGGCGGCAGCCCAACGAGCCGCAAGGCGAGGCGGGAGCATAAACAGAACCCGTAGTGAACGGTTTTGTTGGTTGATCACCCCTGGGTATAGAGATACAGGGATATAGTTATAAGCGACCTGGGAAAATAGGGAAACCCGCAGGTAAACCCCTGTGGATAAGTGGCCTAATGATGGTAAATATGCGCAGGCTATTTTTGCGTGATGGTAAATATGCGCAGGCGTGATGGTAAATATGCGCAGGCTGAGCTGGGGAAATTCCCGTGATGGTAAATATGCGCAGGCGTGATGGTAAATATGCGCAGGCGTGGTCAGGACAAAATGAAAGCACCCCGTAGGGTGCTTTGTCTTTGTTGCCCTAGGGGGCTAGTCCAGTTCCGGGCGGGGTGGTCGTTGCCGGACTGAGGTGGCTGTCTTGGTGACGGTGACACCGTTGGTGTCGGCGGTAATGCCGGCGTCAGGCCAGACAGCCAGAATGTCATGAATCGCCTTTTTGATTTCATTGCGGAAGTTTCTTCGCTCTACCGCAGTAGTTAGTTCTTTGGTGGCGAAGTTTGAGGCCATCATCTCCCACGTGAAGGTGTAAACCTCTCGGTTGTTTTTGGCCAGCCAGTACTGCTTCAGCGTTAACCAGATGTAGATGTCCATCGACCGAGGCTTGGTCAGCTGACGCAGAACATTGAGATCGATGGGGATGGGGGATTCTGCAATGTGCTGGAAGAACTTTTCGGTTAGCACCAGCTCTGACTCAATGAAGCTTCCCTGGTTGGGGTCTCGGGGGTCGAACCAGAGGTTCCAGCCGTCCAAGATTTGGGTGTTGCTGCCTTGAGCGTGCACTCCGTCATCGCTTTCGACGGTGATGGTGGAGCCTGCGATACGAAGGATTTGTTCGCGGATGTTTTTCAGGTTGCCTGTTGCTCCGCCAGTTCCGCGGCCTAGAACGCCGATTGCTTTGAGGAAGTGATTCATGGAGTGTCCGAGTGGGATGCGGCGCGCTTCCTGCTCGTCGATTTTTCCCTCTTTGAGTCGTCCGGCGTTTTCTACTGCGCGGGTAATGACATACGCCATGATAAGGCGCGGGTACTTGCCGTAGGGGAGACCTCTGCGAGAGTAGACCGAGATTATCCCCTGTGCTGTTTCTACGACGCGCTCATTGTTTTCTGCTTTGCGATAGGGGAAGAGTGCTTGGACAAAAAGCTTGGAGGTGTAGCCGACGTCCTGGGCGTCGAGGGCTTCTTGTGCGGCGTCGTGTTCTTGCTTGCGGGCTAGTTCTTTGACTGCTTCGAGCTTGGCGCGGCGCTCGTCTGGGGTGTGCGGGGGCTGCATGGTGCCGTGGTCTCCTTTCGGATTATCGACACCGCCCGTGTTGTGCTTTGCTCACTGTCCGTATGGAAGTGGTAAAGTCTTAACCGACACGGTCGGTGTCTTTTTCGTTTTGGACCCCCGCTAGAGTTGCAGCTCGATGATGCGGGGGTTTCCTCATGTTTTGAGGAATGCTTGATTTCTAGCGGTCGTGGAAACACCTGACATGGGTTGGGTGATTGTGTGGA
>CALLKG010000092.1:0-2378 GCA_938008395.1 Corynebacterium tuberculostearicum | reverse complement strand
TGACCCAAGCAGCATAGCTAACCCCCGACGTGTCTACTTTCCGGGGGTCAGGCCCTAACCTCAGTGGCGCTATCGCAGGTTAGCGTTAGTGTGGTGGTGTTATCGGGGTTGTAGTTGATGCGCAGTCGTGGTTCGGGTTGTTGTTCTTTGTCTTCGGGGCGCAGGTGGGTGTCGATGAAGGTGCGGATGAAGCGGCGAAGGTCGGCGTCGGTGGGGACGGTTTGGTTGGGTGTGGTGGGGGTGAGGAAGTCTGCGAGTGCGGCGTCGATGGCTTCGAGGTGATCTGGATTGTTGTCTAGGCGGGTGAGTTCGCGGTCGATGATGCGCAGTTTGGTCAGGTCGAGTATCCAGTGCTGGCCTTGGACTTGCGTAACGAGGGGTAGTTGGCGCATGCGGAAGTGAGCGCGCAGGAAGCCTAGGAGCTTGTGGTAGGAGATGCCGAGGTCTTTGGCGAGGCTGGTGAGGCTCAGGTCGACGTCGTCGTCTAGTTGGGGGAGGATGGCGCGGTAGAGGAACCAGGAGGTTTTGCGTGTGTAGGTGCCGGCTTTGCCGATGTGGTTGCCGGGTGCGTTGGTGGTGTAGAACGCTTCCGGCACATCACCATCGTCTAGGGCCTCGGTGTCGGGGTGGTCACCTATGAGGAGGGTGTCTGGGTAGTCGAGGGTGGTATCTGGTTCGGGCGGGGCAAGTGTGGCAGTCATAAGCAGGACACTCCAGAAGAGAAGAACAGAGTTCGTATATGTTTTCTAACGAGTGCCTTCATAGTATCCCGACTGGTGGACATGTGACCCCTGTGGGGGTGTTTGTGTTCGAAAAGGGTGCCCTAAATCTGCAGGGATCCCCAGAGTCACACCACAACCGGCAGCGGGGGTAAAAGCAAAGGTTTAGGGTTGGGCGGCGTCGGCAAGCTGGTTGCGAATTTCAGGGCAGTCAGCAAACTTCCGCTGTAGGCGATCTAAAAAGTCCTCAAATAAAGCCGGCTCAGCTGCTTTCTGAACTTTCCCGAGCAACTCATACGCTTGGTCGCGACCATAGACATCTTGTGTTTCCAGCTTGTCCTCAATGAGTTGCATGAGAACGGGAACGGTCTGGTCCGGCAGGTGCGGAAGAAGTAGTTCTGCCACATTGCGTTGGAGCCCGGCGTCCGAGGCTGTCGCCCATGCTCGTTGCGGATCGCGTAAGCACTGATACTGAAACATTGCAAGATCCCAGGGCTTATCGCGCAGCCGAGCCTCGATGTGCTCCACTGCGCTATCCCCCACCGCCGCAAAAAGACCTTCCGCTGTCGAAAGCCATGGAAACGCGTCGAATACTCGCTCATTGACGTAAGGGCTGCGGTGAGGAAAGTGGACGTCGGTAATCGCGGCCCAACCACCAGCAATGTTGAACGTTTCCTCAGCGGGGAGGATTCGCATCGCGTCTTCCGAGTACGCGTAAGCAAGGTCGAA
Organism: Corynebacterium tuberculostearicum; assembly: GCA_938008395.1. GTDB lineage: Bacteria > Actinomycetota > Actinomycetes > Mycobacteriales > Mycobacteriaceae > Corynebacterium > Corynebacterium tuberculostearicum_L. Next base: position 930 of record CALLKG010000092.1, on the reverse strand, counting down.
CCGGCCGATCTCCGAAAGCCCGCTAATGAGCTGCTCGTATCCGTCCGTGTGGGTACGAAATACCTCCTCGACAGAACCGGAAAGCACCGCTAACCGACGACCGACATACTCACCCTGCGCACGCTCGCGCAGCTCTTTGAGGCCTTCAGGTCCTAAAGCCTCCGCGTACTGTACGGGGTCGATATCAACCTGCTCCGCATACGGCGACTCAAGAACGCCCAAGAGCCACTCGGCTAAGCGCAGCCCGTCAACCTGGGCCAATTGGGCGGCCGGAGGTAGTTCCTGGGCCAAGCGCCCCGCGCACCAGACCACGGACCCAACCGGATCATTAACCAGCGGCAACTGTAGCAGAACCTCTTCTAGCGCCCGTTGCGCGACCGGAAAGACGTCGCAAGGCTCTATTGACTTGACGCCTTCGCTGGTCAGGTGTTGAGGCTCATCAATTGCCACATTCAAAAGCACACCCGCCTGCCACACCTGGTCGGCATACGCCCGTGAATCGTCGGGGTCAGTCAGATTCAAACCTGAGGGGTTTACAAGGCTGTTGGTTGCTTCGTCAAGCGTCTGCACTACTTCTGGCATTCCTTTAGATCCGCGAGAAACTCCTTTAGCGTTTCCGTGAGCTCCCATATTTGGTTACGCTCCTCCTCAAACATGCGGTCAACCAGGAAATCCACGCCGGCCAAATCATCCGGATGCAGGCTGTCCAAGTAAGCCAGCAGCTTATCGACGCCTTCGAGGCCAAGAATTCCTTGCTCGACCTGGTCCGCCACATAAGAAATTTGCTTTTGGTCCATGGTGAGGAGAATAGCAAAACACAAAAAGAAGGAGACGGTGTCTAACCGTCCCCTTCTTAGTGTTGGTGTATTTAGTTATGTTTTTGTTGTTTGGTGTCGGCGGTGACTTACTCTCCCACAACCTCCCGGTTGC